>NZ_AP027291.1:908115-1210820 GCF_030295745.1 Mycolicibacterium sp. TUM20985 | reverse complement strand
TCACCGGCCCGGGTATCAGCGACAGATGGGGTGTTACCGCGACCGATCTCGGCGCGTCGATCCTCGCACCCAACGGAACCTTGGTGTCGGTCTTCGGAGACACGTTCTCGGGCAATCGAGTTGGTCAAGGAGCGTGGCGCTCGCCCGTCGTGCTCATCGGCACCGGGGATGCACGGAATCCGATCACCTGGGAACGTGCCGGGGGCCCCAATCCCGATTTTGCAGAACAGCTCTGGCACTACGTCCACGACACGACGGGTCCGCGTTGGTCGCAGGGCGGCATCAGCACGGTGCTGCCGTCAGACCTGCTGCGCGTCGACGACACGCTCTACCTCCACGCGATGGTGAATCGAGGCTTCCCCGAGGTCATCTGGACCGAGATCTGGTGTTCTGACGACAGTGGGGTGTCCTGGCGCCACCTCGGCGAGAGGGCGAAGTTCCCCGCTGCGTTGCATGGCGGGTACGCCCAATGTTGGTCGTGGGACTACGACCCCGACGACGGCTGGGTCTACGTGGTGTCTACCAGCTTCAAGCGGGACAAGGGCATCATCCTGCGTCGGGTGCGCACTGTCGACATCGGCGACATGAGGGAGTACTCGGGCTGGGGCTTCGCCGGCGGACGCTGGGGATGGAACAACGAGCCCACCCCGATCACGCCGGCCGGCGAGACGTGGGGGGAGCTCTCCTTCCGCCGCCTCGCGAGTGGCACCTGGATTCTCGGCGGGTTCCTCTCGTCGAAGTACGCGCTGGGCTATCGCATCGTCGCCGGGCCCACCGCCAACATGTACGAAGCACCGATTCAGATGCCCGTCACCGGGTCGAAGTGGGATGGCGAGGACCACACCTCCAGCCGGGTGGCCCAGCTCTACGGCGGGTACGTCCTCCCGGGCTCGCAGCTCGACGTCCGAGGCGGTGTCGGTCTGGTCGTGTCACAGTGGAAGACCGACAGCGGCTGGCCGTACGGTGCGATGCAGTTCAGTTCCACACTGCGCGACACGAATCGCGACCGCGGCGTGGATCCAGCGGACCCCATCAACCTCTAGCACTGTCGGCCAGACGTGCCGGGCTGAGCGGACCACCCGGCAGTATCGTCGGCGTATGCCGACACAACTGACGATCATGTTCTGGCCGGAGTCGGCCTACGGACCGACGAACCAGTGCATCGGGCTGGCCGCCATCCTGCGCGACCGCGGCCACACCATCGTCTTCGCGGCGGAGAGTTCATGGGCGGGCAAGCTGGCGCCGCTGGGATTCGTCGAGGAGCTCGTCGACCTGGCCGAACCGGCCGAGGACGCCGGTGCGGAGGACGCCGGTAAGTTCTGGACCGACTTCATCGCCGAGACCGCGCCGGAGTTCCGCAAGCCGACGGTCGACCAGCTCGAGTCGTTCATCAAGCCCACCTATCAGGCCCTCATCGACGGGGCAAAGTACTGCGAACCGCGGCTGCGCGAGATCATCGCCAAGCACCGCCCCGACGTCCTCGTCGAGGACAACGTTGTACTCTTCCCGGCGCTGGTGACCTCGGGCGCCCCGTTCGTGCGCATCGTGTCGTGTAGTCCGCTGGAGGTGTCGGGTCCCGGTGTGCCGCCGCCGTTCTCCGGATTGCCGAGCGCCGATCCGACCCAGTGGGTTGACTACCGCGCCGAGTTCGAGCGCACTCACCGCGACCTGTGGGCCGAGTTCGACGCCTGGGTGCGGGCCCAGGGCGCCGAGCCACTACCCGACCTGGAGTTCATGCCCCGCGCCAACGCGGCCAACCTGTACGTCTACCCCGCCGAGGCCGACTATCTTCAGGCCCGGCCGCTCGACGACACCTGGACCCGGATGGACTCCAGCGTGCGTGAGACCGACGAGGACTACCCGCTGCCCGCCGCGGTCGCCGAACGCCCGGACGATAGCGCCTTGATCTACCTGTCGCTGGGCTCACTCGGCGGTGCCGACGTCGATCTGATGCGCCGACTGATCGCGGTACTGGGCACCACCCGGCACCGCTTCATCGTCAGCAAGGGACCGCAGGCCGATCAGATCACGTTGCCGAACAACATGATCGGCGCCCAGATGCTGCCCCAGACGAAGGTGATCCCGCAGGTGGACCTGGTCATCTCGCACGGCGGGAACAACACCACCACCGAGGCGCTGCACTTCGGCAAGCCCTTGATCGTCCTGCCGCTGTTCTGGGACCAGTACGAAAACGCCCAGCGCATCGACGAACTCGGGTTCGGTGTGCGGCTGGACACCTACGCCTTCGCCGACGCCGAGTTGACCGATGCCGTCGAGCGTCTGCTCGCCGACACCGACCTGCGGGCCCGACTGGACGACATCGGTACTGCGATCCGCGCCCGCGACGGGTTGCGGGTGGGCGCGGACGTCATCGAGCGGGTGGGCGCGCGGCACCGAGGTTCGGTTGACTGAACCGGTCGATGCGCTCGACCTCACCGACGGCACCCGCCTCGCCATCGTCACCGACGGCGACCGACTCGCCGCCGTTCCGCAGACGCGCGACGGCGACGGTCCTTGGCGGCGGGCACGGCCGGGCGACGGGGTGGCCGCCGCACTGCTCGCTACCCTGGCCGGAGGGTCGGCGACCAAGGGAGCGTTCGGCATTCACTCCTGGGTATCGCGAGTCGTCGGGGGTGAGCGGACGGTCGGCGTCGACCAGACCAACGAGTCGGTGATCGTCGGCGAGGCCGCCGTGGTGAAGTGGGCCACGCACCTGCAGGACGGCCCACATCCGGCACCACGGCGGATCGGCGTGCTGCGTCACGCCGACTTCCGCGGTATGCCCGCACCGTGGGGCCTGGTCACGTGGACGCCTCCTGGCGGCGCCGCCACCCTGGTGGCCAACGTCGACGAGTACCTGCCCGGCGCGGTCGACGGCTGGACCTGGGCGGTCGAGTTGATCACCGACGCCGCCCGCGACGGCGCGCCCGCTCCGTTCGTCGACGCGGCCGACCGGGTCGGTGCCGTGGTCGCCGAATTGCATTCGGCGCTGGCGAGCACCGCCACCGTCGCGACCAGGGCCGACGCCGAGCGATGGCGCGACGACGCCCTGCAAACGCTCGAAATCGTTTGCGCCCTGGATGGTTTCGCCAGCAGTCACTGCACCCGCTCCCATCGCGACGAGCTGAGGACGATCCTCGACGCGCTAGGCCGGCTCGCGGGCACCCCGGTGATCGAGGGGCACGGCGATCTGCACGTCGGCCAGATCCTGCGCAGCCGCGACCGTTTCGTCGTGACCGACTTCGACGGCAACCCGGTGCTCACCGCACCGCAGCGGATGCTTCCGATTCCCGCGGCGCTCGACGTCGCGGGGATGGCCCAGTCGTTGGTGCACGCCGGGTTGGTGGCGGCCAGGTACACGCCACTCGAGCCCGCCGCGCTGCACCGTATCGAGGTGGCGGGCCGTACGGCATTCCTCGGCGCGTACACGCTCCGGCTGGCCGCGCTCGGCCAGTCGCGGCTCTACGACCCCGGGTCCTTGCGGGCGTTCCGCACGCAGCAGGTGCTGCGTGAAGTCATCTATGCCGCAACGCACCTCCCCCGGTGGATGTACGTGCCGGACGCGGCACTGCCCGCACTCCTGAACGAAGGGACGATACAGTGAAACCAGCCGGTTTCGGCACCGACCTCCGGCGCAAACCCGAGGTGCTGCACCGTCTCGCCGTGACGCTCGCGGCGGGCAACCCCTGGGCGGGAGTGGTCCCCACCGACGTGCAGCGGGTGGTGCTGCTCGGCATGGGCTCCTCGGCGTACGCGGGTGGCGTCGCCGCGGCCCGGATGCGCGCCCGGGGACTGGTGGTCTCCTCGGAGTTGGCGTCGTCGACACTCCTCCCCGCCTGGGGCAGTGGGACGTTCGTGGTCGCGACGTCGGCCAGCGGCGGGTCGGTGGAGACCGTCGATGCCCTGAGCCGGCTCCCAGACGCCGTCGACACGGTCGCTCTGACCAACACCCCGGCATCGGCGATCACCGAACGCTGCGACGCCGTCGTCGACCTGGCGGCCGAGCCGGAGGTCGGCGGTGTGGCCTGCCGCAGCTACCAGCACACCCTGGCCCTGCTGCTGGCCCTCGAATGTCATCTGCTGGGTACCGACACCACCGCACTGGCAGCCACGGTGGCCGCGGCGGCCGACGCGTCGGCGCACCTGCTCGCCACCGAACCCGGTTGGCGGCCAGCCGTTTCCGATCTGCTACTCGGGCCGTCTGGCACACACCTGGCCGCCCCCGCGCACCGGTTCTGCTCGGCCCAGCAGGGTGCGCTCATGCTCCGCGAAGGCCCGCGTCTGCCTGCGGTCGGGTGTGAGACCGGGGACTGGAGTCACGTCGACGTCTACCTGACCAAGACCACCGACTACCGACTGTTGGTCTTCGCCGGCTCTGCCTGGGAACCGCAACTCGCCGAGTGGACCACCGCCCGCGGGAGCGTCGTCGTGGGCGTCGGCGGCGACGTCCCCGGCGCCCGGCACGTCCTTCGCTATCCGGGTGACACCGACGACGACGTCCGGCTGCTCACCGAGGTGCTGGTGGCCGAGTTGATCGCCGCGGCGGCGTGGCAGGCGGCGGTGCAATGAGCGCGTCCCGACGCGATGCCCTCAGGTACCTGCTCGCCGGGGCGGGGCTGGGCGCGGTGGCCGCGATGCACGACGTGCCGCCGGCATCGGCGGCCACGCCGCAGCTGATCGACTTCGCGGAGCACCTGGTGGCGCCGGAGCAGATCAGCGCCGCGGGCTATGTCGGGGCGGTCGTCTTCGTGTCCGCATCGCGGCCAGGCGCGAACTTCGACTTCAAGCCCGTCACCCGCGGCTATGCGGACGCGTTGCGCGCCAACGGCCTTCACGTCGTCAGCAACTTCCAGTACGGCAAGCCCGGCTGGCCGACACCCTCGGATTACACCCGTGGGTACGACGGTGGCGTCGCCGACGGCCAGACCGCACTGCGCCTGCACGCAGCCGCGGGCGGTCCGGACTCGGCTCCCATCTTCTTCAGCGTCGACGAGGACATCGACCGCGACACGTGGAACTCCCTGGCGAGTCAATGGTTTCGAGGCATCAACTCGGTGGTGGGCGCCGGCCGCACCGGCATCTACGGACACTCCCGGGCGTGTGCGTGGGCCATCGGCGATGGGGTCGTCGGCGCGTCGAGCACCGCGGGACGACGATGGGCCTGGCAGACCAGGGCGTGGTCGCATGGCGAGCGCGAGCCCGCAGCCGTCCTCTATCAGACCGCGATCTTCACCGCCTCGGAAGCCGCGGTCGTGCTGGGCGGCGTCCACGTCGATGCCGACGACATCCTCGCGGTCGACTTCGGTCAGTGGGATCTCGACCGCTGACCTACGGGGTGACGAGGAACTTCTCTCCCGTCGCCCGCTTCACGTAGGCGTTGAACGCGCCGGGATCGAGCATTCCCCCGAGTGACACCTCACGGGTGTAGGTGCTCGCGAACGTCGTGGTGAGCCCGGACGCGACACGCGCTCGGAGCCGTCCGATGGTGTCGGCGCCGGCAGTCTGCAGGAACGGGGTGAGCAGCCAGCCACCAATTCCCCACGCCATCCCGAAGTTTCGAATGAGGGTGGTGGGCCCGGTGTCGAGTCCGCCGTAGATGTACACCTGCTTGTGCACCGACGACCCGTAGCGCGAGTACTCCGAAGCGGTGGCCTTGGCGGCCACCTCCATGCCGTTGAGGATCTGACTCGCCAGGGTGCCGCCCCCCGTGGCGTCGAACGCCAGCGTGGCCGACGTCGCCGTCAAGGCCGCGATGAGATCATCGTCGAACGACGGCGACGTCGAATTGCAGACGTACTCTGCGCCGATCGACCGCAGCAGTTCCTCCTGCTCCGGCTTGCGGACGACGTTGACCAGTGGGATGCCGTCTTCGGCGCAGACCCTGACCAGCATCTGACCGAGGTTGGAGGCCGCGGCGGTATGCACCAATGCCGAGTGTCCTTCGCGCCGCATGGTTTCCACCATTCCGAGCGCGGTCAAGGGGTTGACGAACGATGACGCCCCGTCGCGTGGCGTGGCTCCGTCCGGCAACACCAGACACGCGGCCGCATCGACCGCGCGGTACTGCGTGTACATTCCGCCACCCGCCATTCCGACGGTCCTACCGAGGAGAGCCTGTGCGGCGGGCGATGCACCGGTGGCCACGACGGTCCCCGCCCCCTCGTTGCCGACGGGGAGCGACTGCCCGACCCGCGCCGAGAGGCCGTCGAGGGTGCCGGCCGCCAACGGGGCCGTGACGACGGGGCGGTCTGCCGTTCCCGTGACGGTCGCGCCGGCCATGTCCGCGGTGGCGATGAGCAGGCCCAAATCCGACGGGTTGATTGGTGACGCCTCCACGCGGACCAACACCTCGTCGTCGGCGGGGGTGGGCACTGGGACGTCCTGCAGCGACAGTTCCAGCGTGCCCTGCGGCGTCACGAGCGAACGCAGTTCGAGTGCGGTGTCGGGCAGTTCCGTGGTCATCGGTGCTCCTCGTTCCTCATGGTGATCCCTCCACCATAGGAACCCGGTGACGCCGGTGAGACCCCCGTCAGCAGTCGAGGGTCGACAGCGCAGCGGGCACCAGGGCGTACGCCGTAGCCACCGTGACCTGAAGGTCCTTCACGACCATCGGGATCGCATCGGCCGAGGGTCTCCCCGCGCCGATGAACTGGCAAACCCGGTATCCCTCGGTCAGCAGCTGCTCGGTGCTGAGGAAGGCGAGGCTGGGCTGGAGCTGATCGAGGTAGTCGCTCTCCTCGGCCGCTGCGGTCGGAGCGGCACCGATCGCGATGCCGATCGCGAGGGTGATGGCAATGGTCGTCTTCATTTGCACCTCCGGTCGGCGTTAGCGTAAGCACAGTCAGATGATTTGCTGGCTGTTTTCGCCGAAATCAGGAGAAATATTCGCTATCGCCCGTAGATGACTGTCTGAAGCATCGGGGCCGTTTGCTATTGACGCATTCGACAGTTTCTAGGTAACCGCAGGTCTTAGCTGCACTGCCGTACGCGGCTTCGCCCTGACCGCCACCAGCCCGCCTCCGATGACCAACGCCATACCCAGATACGTGAACAGAGTCGGCGGATGGTCCCAAACGATCCAATCGATGACCGCCGTGAAGACGATGACGGAGTAGATGAACGGGCCGAGCTTCTCCGCCGATGCGTACCGGTAGGCCACCACGATCAAGATCTGTGAGAGCAACTGCGCGAAGCCGAGACCGATCAACCATGGCCAGGCTCGCGGCGGGAACGGTTGCCAGTCGAGCACCGCAAGGGGAATCGACATCACGGTGGACAGCAGGAAGTAGTAGAACAGGATTCTCGTGATCGGCTCCGTCGCCCCGAGCCATCGGACCGACATCATCGCGACCGCCAGGAAGAGCGCCCCGGCGAGCGCCGACACCTCGCCCAGCGAGAAGCCGTGACCCTGCGGCTGCAAGACGAGGACCACTCCGGCGAAGCCCACACCGGCGCCGACCCAGGTGGCGCTCGCCACGCGCTGGCGCGTGACCGCCCAGGCGACCAGAGGCATCCAGAGCGGGGCGCTGTAGGTCAGCAGTGTCGCATTGGCCAATGGGATCCGGGCGATCGCGAAGAAGAGCGCATACCAGCATGCGGTGCCGGTCGCCGCTCGCACGAGATGCAGGCCGATCCTGCCGGTCCGCAGCGACGTCCAGCCGCCGCGCAACGCCACCGGGATGACGAACAGAAGACAGATCGCATTCTGGAAGAGCAGCAGCACGCCCGTCGAGGTGTAGCGTCCCGACGCCTTCGCCAACGCGCCCACCAGCGCGACGCAGAAGAAGGCCGTCGTCGTGAGAATGGCTCCCAGAACCAGGTTTTCGGGCCGGTGGCCCGCCGTCCCGTCAGCCATCTAGACCGCAGACTTGGGTGTCGACCGCTTCGTCACGGAGTTGAGGAGCCGGGGTGAGACGATGTCGAGTGCGCGCAACGCCAACGTCCTGCGGGGCGTGATCCGGATCGGGCGGTGCCGTGCGGCGGTGACCATCCACTCCGCGGCCTCGTCGGCACTGAGCGCAGCCAGTCCTTGATAGGCGCGGGTCGGAGCGATCATCGGGGTGTCCACCAACGGGTAGTAGATCGTCGTGGAATGCACACCGTAGTCGGCCATTTCGTTGTCGATGACCCGACTGACGGCACTGAGCGCAGCCTTCGAGGCGTTGTAGACGCTGAACAGCGGCGAGGACTCCGGCATGACGCGCCAGCTGGAGACGTTGATGACGTGCCCATCGCCACGTTCGATCATTCCGGGAGCCAGCCCGCGGATCAGCCGCAGCGGCGCGTAGTAGTTGATGATCATGGTGCGCTCGACGTCGTGCCACCGTTCGAGCGATTCGAGCAGCGGCCGGCGGATGGACCGGCCCGCGTTGTTGATCAGGATGTCGACGTGGCCGACCGCTTCGACCAGTTCGTCGACGGCGTCCATGTCGGCGAGGTCTGCGTGCATCGAAATCGCTTGTCCCCCAAGCCTGGTGATCTCATCGACCACCTCGGCCAGCAGGTGCCCGCGCCGGGCCACGGCAATGACCGTCGCACCCTGCGCGGCGAGCTTGCCAGCGGCGTGTGCGCCGATGCCCGACGACGCACCCGTGAGCAGGATCCGCTTGCCGCTCAGGTCGACACCGTGGCGGGCGTGCAGGCGTGGAACGGGGCGCATTCCCGCCAGCCGCAGCGCACGCTCGAGGTCCACGGCCATGCTCCCCCCGGCTCGACGACCCAGCGAGCATATCGGGGTTCAACCGGGGGCGATGCCGAGCTGGTCGAGAAGGTGGCGGACCCGTCCCTCCACGTCGTCGCGGATCGGTCGGACCGCGTCGACGCCCTGGCCCGCGGGGTCGGGCAGATCCCAGTCCTCGTAACGCTTTCCGGGATAGTAGGGGCACGTGTCGCCGCACCCCATGGTGACCACGACGTCGGCAGCCCGGACGACCTCGTCGGTCCAGGGCTTCGGGTACTCGCCGGTGATGTCGATGCCAACCTCGGCCATTGCCTTCACCGCCGACGGGTTGATCGCGTTGCCCGGCTCCGAACCACCGGACCACGCCACGGCCCGGTCGCCCGCGAGGTGATTGAAGAACCCCAGCGCCATCTGGGACCGGCCCGCGTTGTGCGTGCACAGGAACAGCACGGTGGGCTTCTCGTCGCTCACGACGTCCTCACCTCAGTGGCGGTGAAGCGTCGTCGTAGGGCCAGGGAGACGTACACCAGCGCGACGAGCACGGGAACTTCGATCAGCGGGCCGACGACGCCGGCAAGCGCCTGTCCCGAGGTGGCACCGTAGGTGGCGATGGCCACGGCGATGGCGAGTTCGAAGTTGTTGCCCGCCGCGGTGAACGCCAGCGTGGTGGTGCGCTGATAGCCCAGGCCGAGCCCCGCCCCCAGCAGGTAGCCGCCGCCCCACATGATGGCGAAGTAGGCCAGCAGCGGCAGGGCGATCCGCACCACGTCGAGCGGGCGGCTGGTGATCTGTTCACCCTGCAAGGCGAACAGGATGACGATGGTGAAGAGCAGTCCGTAGAGAGCCCACGGTCCGATCCTCGGCAGGAACGTCGACTCGTACCACGTTCTGCCCTTGGCCTTTTCGCCCAAACGGCGCGAGAAATAACCGGCCAGCAGGGGGATGCCAAGGAAGATCAGCACGGACTTGGCGATCTGCCACGGCGACGTGCTGATCGTGGTCTGCGGCAACCCGAGCCACCCCGGCAGCACCGACAGGTAGAACCAGCCGAGCAGGGCGAACATGACGACTTGAAAGATCGAGTTGAGCGCGACGAGGACTGCCGCGGCCTCGCGGTCGCCGCACGCGAGGTCGTTCCAGATGATCACCATCGCGATGCATCTGGCGAGGCCCACGATGATCAAGCCGGTGCGATACTCGGGCAGGTCCGGGAGGAGCAGCCACGCGAGAGCGAACATGAGCGCGGGACCCAGCACCCAGTTCAGGGCGAGCGAGCTGACGAGGAGCTTGCGGTCGCCCGTGACGGTGTCGAGGCGGTCGTAGCGCACCTTGGCCAGCACCGGGTACATCATGATCAGCAGGCCGAGCGCGATGGGTAGCGAAATGCCGTCGACCTGAACGGAATTCAGCGCGGCGTCGAGTCCTGGGATCAGCCGGCCCAGGAGGAGGCCGGCGGCCATCGCGATGCCGATCCAGACCGGCAGGTAACGGTCCAGCAGGGAGAGCTTCTCGATGACCGGGGGGTGATCGTTGGCTGCGACCGGGGTGCTCACGTGCGGCTCAGCAGCAGGCGTTGGTCGTGGCCGCCGGCTCGGCTCCGAAGGTGTCGGAGTCCGCGAGAACGGTGTAGACCTCCCACTTCTCGCCGCCGGGTCCGGTGACCCAGACCTTGTCCTGGGTGGCGAAGCAACAGGTGGTGCCGATCTCCTCGTCAGTGAAGAGGCCTTCCCCGGTGAGGCGGGCGATCTCGTCGTGCACCACGTCGCTGGATGGGACCTCGACGCCCAGATGATTGATGGTGCCGCCCTTGCCGGGGTTCTCCAACAGGACCAGCTTCAGTGGCGGCTCGGCGACGACGAAGTTCGCGTAGCCCTCCTTGACCTTGGCGGGCGAGGTGTTGAAGAGCTTGGAGTAGAACGTGATTGCTTCGTCGAGGTCGTCGACGTTGAGCGCGAGTTGGACGCGGGACATGATGCGATCTCCTTACCTCTGTGACTTATGTCGAACCAGGCGTACCGGCTACGATGCCACGTTTTCGATATATGTCAATCTATGGCAGGATCGGATCGTGCCCAAGACCCTGCCGACGATCGACATGACCGCACCGGTGTGCTGCGCGCCCATGGCCGCCGGACCCATGAGCGACGACGACGCGCTCGAGGTGGCGTTGCGCCTCAAGGCACTCGCCGACCCGGTGCGGGTGAAGATCATGTCGATGCTCTTCAGCTCCGCCGCGACGGAGGAGAACAGCGGCGAACTCGCCGCGGCGCTTGGACTCACCGAGTCAACGGTCAGCCATCACATGGCCCAGCTCCGGCGCGCCGGATTCATCGTGTCGGATCGACGCGGCATGCGCGTCTTCCATCGCCCGGCCCCCGACGCCTTCGGCGCGCTGTGCTCCGTGCTCGATCCCAGTTGCTGCCGGTAGGCCCGAAAACCGGCACCGGATTACCGTCGCATATTGACGGGTTCGTCAATACTGATGCATGCGCATCTCCCGGCGGGCGTCGTCGTGACGTCGGTCGCCGTCCTGATCCTGGCCGGCCTCGTCGGCGCGTTTCTCAACACGGTGGCCTCCAGCGGGTCGGCGGTCACCCTGCCGATCCTCATTGCACTCGGCGTGGAACCCGTGGTGGCCAACGCCTCCAACCGGGTCCCGATCGTCATCGGTTGTGCGACGGCGGCATGGCGATTCCATCGCGCCGGCCACCTGCCGTGGCGGGACGGCATCCGCTTCGCGATCCCTGCGGTTCTCGGCGCCATCCTGGGGTCCCTGGTCGCTTCGATGGTCGGCGACGGAAACACCACCGCCCTGGTCACGTTCGCCGTGGTGTTCGCCTTCATCCTGCTGTGCGCCAATCCGGGCCGATGGCTGGCCGCGGACCATAGTGATCAGCCACCCAACAGGGGGCCGCTGGTGATGCTGCTAATCGGAGCGGTCGGGGTGTGGGCGGGACTCATCGCCGTCGACTCGGCGACCTTCGCGCTGGCGGCATTGATTCTCGTCGGCCACTACGCCATCCGTGAGGCCAACGGCATCAAGGTGATGGCGCTCGGAGCGGCGGCACTCGTCTCGGTGCTCGTCTTCTGGAGTCGAGGTGAAATCGATTGGGCGGTAGCGGCGTGGCTCGGCGTCGGCAGCATCGCAGGCGCACTGCTGGGAGCGCGCCTCGCCCTCGGACCCCACGCCGCGAAGTGGGTCTTCAGGCTGCTGCTCTCGGTCCTCGTGATCGAGGTGGTCCGCTTGGGGTTCACGCTCACGAGCTAGAGCACGCGCCGATCTACTCGCACCCGGTCCCGTTGCCGTCGCGGTCGAGGTCGTAGATGTCGTCGCCGACCACGGTCACGGGGCCCGACACGTACGCCGGACCGTTGCCGCTGCCGCCGGCGCAGTCGACGTCACTGGCGATGGGAACGCACGCCCCTGAATAGTTCGGGTCGCACGACGTCGGCTGGGCGCTCGCCGTCGGAGCCAGGAGGAGTCCCGCGGCGACACCACCTGCCAGCAACGTCAGTCTGACCATGGCGACGAATGTAGCCAGTCACGCGTCTTGCCGACGCCACTTCGGGCGCCGGGTACCCGGGTGATCGCTCTTCGCGTCGCAGTTCAATGGGCCGAACTCCGGGTCGCTGCGGTTACCAGCGGCGATACCGGGTATGTGATCAATGACGCTCGGCCCGCAAGCGTCGATCAACGGACCCGATGGAGGTCTCCCATGGTTGAAACGTTCGTGCAATCGACCGACGACGTCGTGAAGTTTCTCGAAGGTCAGCACAACTTGATCAAGGACATGTTCGACGACGTGCTGTCTGCGTCGAGCGACGATGCCCGCCAGACGGCGTTCCAGGATCTGCGCCAACTCCTCGCCGTGCACGAGACTGCCGAGGAGATGGTCGTCCATCCCCGTGCGCGCGGCGAGATCGACGGCGGCGATGACATCGTCGACGCTCGGCTCAAGGAGGAGCACGACGCGAAGGTGCAGCTGCAGAAATTGGAGCAGATGGACATCGGCTCACCCGAATTCTTGGCCGAGCTGAAGAACTTTCAGCAAGCCGTGGTCGAGCACGCCGACCGCGAGGAGACCGAGGAATTCGCCGCGCTGCGGCGAGAGGTCAGCGCGAAGGACCTCAAGCGGATGGTCGACGCGGTGCGGGCCGCTGAGGCGATCGCACCGACGCGTCCTCACCCCGGGGTGGAATCGGCGAAGGCGAACTTCCTGGCCGGACCCTTCGCTTCGATGCTCGACCGCGCGCGGGACGTCATTCAGAGCGCCTTGCGCTAGCCGGTGACCTCGCGAGCAGGAACAGGATCGAGAAGCCATAGCCCGAGCACGAGGCTCTTGCGCGTACTGGCCGCATTGGCGGGTGGGGCACTGTTGGCTTCGGCATCCGTGGCACCGACCGCGTCCGCCGAGCCCGACCCCACTGCGCCAGCAGATTTCGTCTCGCTCAGCGACGTCGACCCCACGATTGCCTATGACATCCGATACGCCACCCCGCACAATTTCACCGGCGACCCCGTCGACGGGTACCAGGCACCGATGTGCATTCTCACTCGCGACACCGCCAACGCACTGCACCGCGCCCAAGTCGAGTTCCTCGAGCAGGGCTACACGCTGAAGGTCTATGACTGCTACCGGCCCCAGCGTGCCGTCAACGACTTCGTCTCATGGGCCGAGGATCTCGGGGATCAACGGATGAAGGCCGAGTTCTACCCACGGGTGGACAAGGCGAACCTGTTCCTCGACGGTTACATCGCCGAGCAGTCGGGTCACAGCCGGGGCAGCACCATGGACCTGACGCTCGTGCCGCTGCCCGTGGAGCAGACGCGCCCCTTCGTCCCGGGCGAACCGCTGACCGATTGCGTTGGGCCGCCGGCAGAGCGATTCCCCGACAACAGCATCGACATGGGCACCGGCTATGACTGTTTCGACACCCTGGCCCACACGCTGGATCCTCGGGTTCAAGACGAACAGCTGAAGAATCGCCTGCTACTCAAGGACGGCCTGGAGAAGCAGGGGCTGGAGAACTACGAAAACGAGTGGTGGCACTTCACGTTCAAGCCAGAGAGCTACCCGGACACCTACTTCGACTTCCCGGTCGACCCGTCCTCACTGACCGAGTAATGACTGACTCTTGACGATTGGGGGACGCGGTCGCGGGGTCCGTCGTAGGCCGCGACCCTGCGTAGGCGCGACGGCGACTCCGCCATCGGGTGAGCCGCCGTCCATTGATCAATCTCGCGCGTAGGCAAGTCCCAGTGCCCCCAGTCGGACTCGAACCGACACTGTACGGATTTTAAGTCCGCTGCCTCTGCCAATTGGGCTATGGGGGCGTCACGCCGGTGACGACGCTACCCAACCACGGCCCGCCGGACAGATCCGATGCCCACGACCAGCCCCGGACCGCAGGTTTCGAGACCCGTCAGCCCTGAATGTCGCTGTCGCGCACGGCCTACTCGTCACCATTTGAGGACGCCGGCTTGGAATCACTCCCGGCGTCCTTGTTCGCGCCGGAGTCCTTGTCGGCCGCGCCTACCTTCTCGGCACTGGGCGCCGCGGGCTCCTTCTCCACGTCCTTCACCGGCTTGGTGGGGGTCGTGTCCGCGGGCGTAGTCACCTCGGGTGTCGTGTCCTTGACCACCTCGGACTTCACGGTCGTGCCCTTCTCCACGTCGGGCACGACGACCTTCGTCTCGTCCGTAGGGGACGACGCAGTGCTCTCGACGGGGTCGGGCGTCGGCACGACCTCAGGCACCTCACCCGTGGGGCCCGTCGACTCCTCCTCAGCCGGCGCCTCCGAGAACGCCGCAGCGTTCGAGGACCGCAGGGTGATGGTGTTCTCCGCCGAAAACGCGCTGAGCGTCGAGACATTCGTCGCTGCGGTCGCGAAGGCCGGGAAGGGCGGTGGCGTGGTCGCCAGCGCGCCGGCGATACCCATTTGCGCGGCTTCGATCCCGCCGACGATCGCTCCCGCGCCCTGACCCAGCGCGACGATGAAGTTCTGCGTTCCCTGGATGGCCGCGTTCAGTATGTTGCTGATGTTGAGCGTCAGCAGAGCCGCAACGAAGTCTTGCGTGCCGACGATCAGCGACGTCGTCACCAGGTTCCCGGCGGTCAGGAAACCGTTGGCCACGGAGATGTACGCCTGCGGCACCGCGGCACTCAGTGCCGCCTGGACCAGCAGTGCCTTCTGGTTGCGCCAGATGATGGAGTCCAGCAGGGGCTGTCCGACGGCGATCACCGAATCTCTGATCGCGGTCGCGACGGTGTCGAAGGCGCCCACGAAGTTGAGCGCCAACACCTCCTGGATCGCTTCGACGGTCACGCCCGGAATGGCCAGCAGGGATTGCAGGGCGCCAACGCCGGCCTTGCCGAAGCCCGCCAAGTACACGGCCCAGTTCTCGATGGTGTTGAGGATGTTCTGACGAATGATCGGCAAGGTCAGGATGTAGGGGATGTCGAGGGCCGTGAGCTGGAACTCCCGCGCCACGGCGGCCGACGCACTCGACACGTCCAGCGCCCGCGGAGCCGCGGGCATCGGGCTGACCGGTGTGAGCGCTATGGCGCTGGCACCGACCAATGCGATTCCCGTGGTGAACCACGGCCGAATAGAAGCCTCCATGTGCAAACCCCAACCCTCGTGACTGTGGCACGCCATACCCGCAGACGTCGCCGAATCAATTGACGTCAGTGACAGTAGCCGGTGGCCGTCCTAGCCGGATCCGATCGCACGTTCTGGCACCGCAAGGACTGCGTAAACGAACCCCTCGGGAGCATCAAGAAACCGTCAAGGCAATCGGATTCGGCCCCGGCCGGGCGTTGACTTCGGTGTCGGCTCGTGACGGGCCCAAACTGAGATGGAGACGAGATGTCCGTGGTGGTGTACGTCGTGCTGACGGTGGCGATCTTCGCCCTGCTCGGCCTGGTGCAGAAGTTGGTCGAGCGACTGTGAGCTTCGAGAACACCGTCGGTCTGCTCCTGGCGATCGGCCTCGCGCTGTTCCTGGTGGCCGCGCTCCTCTTCCCGGAGAGGTTCTAGTGAGTACGACCACCGCGGGGATCACCTTCCTCGCTCTGCTCATCCTGGCGCTCGCCGCCGTGCACGTGCCCTTCGGGGACTACATGTACCGGGTGTACAACTCGCACAACAATTCTCGCGTCGAGCGGGTGATCTACCGCCTGATCGGCGCCGATCCCAAGTCCGAACAGACGTGGGGCGCCTACGCCCGCAGCGTGCTCGCGTTCTCCGGCATCAGCATCCTGTTCCTGTTCGCCTTCCAACTGGTCCAGAGCAAACTGCCGCTGCACCTGAACGACCCCGCCACGCCCATGACCCCGGCGTTGGCCTGGAACACCGCGATCAGCTTCGTCACCAACACCAACTGGCAGGCGTACTCCGGTGAGAGCACCCAGGGCCACCTGGTGCAGATGGCCGGCCTCACGGTGCAGAACTTCGTCTCCGCCGCCGTCGGCATGGCCGTCGCGATCGCACTGGTCCGCGGGTTAGCCCGCCGCCGCACCACCGACCTCGGCAACTTCTGGGTCGACCTAGTACGCGGCGTCATTCGCATCCTGCTGCCGATCGCCTTCGTTGCGGCCCTCATCCTGATCGGCGGCGGGGTGATCCAGAACTTCCACCTGCACGATCAGATCGTCACCACCCTGAGCGGCGCCCAGCAGGCGATCACCGGCGGTCCCGTCGCCAGCCAGGAGGCCATCAAAGAACTGGGCACCAACGGTGGCGGGTTCTTCAACGCCAACTCCTCGCACCCGTTCGAGAACCCGACCACGTGGACGAACTGGATCGAGATCTTCCTGCTGCTGGTCATCAGCTTCTCGTTGCCGCGCACGTTCGGCCGCATGGTGGACAGCAAGAAGCAGGGGTACGCCATCGTCGCCGTCATGGGCACGATCGCCCTGATCAGCGTCACCCTGATGAGCTTCTTCCAGCTGCAGGCCCACGGCACCAACCCCACCGCGATCGGCGCGGCCACCGAGGGCGTGGAACAACGATTCGGCGTGTTCGACTCCGCGATCTTCGCCGACGCCACCACGCTCACCTCCACCGGTGCGGTCAACTCGTTCCACGACTCCTACACCAGCCTCGGCGGCATGATGGCGCTGTTCAACATGCAGCTCGGCGAAATCGCCCCCGGCGGAACGGGTTCGGGGCTCTACAGCATGCTGATCCTGGCCGTCATCACCGTGTTCATCGCCGGGCTCATGGTCGGCCGGACGCCGGAGTACCTCGGCAAGAAGATCACGCCGCGCGAGATCAAGCTGGCCGCAAGCTACTTCCTCGTCACCCCGCTGCTCGTGCTCGTCGGGACGGCAACCGCGATGGCACTACCGGGCCAACGGGCCGGCATGCTCAACAGCGGTCCGCATGGTCTTTCAGAGGTGTTGTACGCCTTCACCTCTGCGGCCAACAACAACGGTTCGGCATTCGCCGGCCTCAGCGTCAACACCGACTGGTACAACACCGCACTCGGTCTGGGGATGGTCTTCGGCCGGTTCCTGCCGCTGATCCTGGTCCTGGCACTGGCCGGTTCCCTCGCCAAACAGGGCACCACGCCGGAGTCGATCGGCACCTTGCCCACCCACCGGCCGCAGTTCGTCGGCATGGTCGTCGGCGTCACCGTGATCCTCGTCGCCCTGACCTTCCTCCCCGTGCTCGCACTCGGTCCCCTCGCTGAAGGAATTCACTGACATGTCCACCACCATCGCCACGGCACCCCACCGCCACGAACCGAACCCCCGGTCCACCGTCAAGGGCGGACTGCTCGATCCCACGATGCTCCTGAACGCACTCCCCGATGCCCTGCGCAAGATCGATCCGCGCACACTGTGGCGCAACCCGGTCATGTTCATCGTCGAGATCGGCGCGGTGTGGAGCACCGTTCTCGCCGTGCGGGATTCGACGTGGTTCGCCTGGCTGATCGTCTTCTGGCTGTGGGCCACCGTCGTCTTCGCCAACCTGGCCGAGGCAGTGGCCGAAGGCCGGGGCAAGGCCCAAGCCGAAAGCCTGCGACGCGCCAAGTCCGACGCCATGGCCCGCCGCCTCACCGGCTGGTCACCCGGCGACACCGGCACCGAGGAGGAGGTCGCCGCGCCGCTCCTGCAGCAGGGCGACATCGTGGTGGTCGAAGCCGGTCAGGCGATCCCCGGTGACGGTGACGTCGTCGAAGGCATTGCGTCGGTGGACGAGTCGGCCATCACCGGTGAATCCGCTCCGGTCATCCGCGAGTCCGGTGGCGACCGGTCCGCGGTGACCGGCGGGACGACGGTGCTGTCGGACCGCATCGTCGTCAAGATCACCCAGAAGCCCGGTGAGAGCTTCATCGACCGGATGATTGCCCTCGTCGAGGGTGCCAACCGGCAGAAGACACCCAACGAGATCGCGCTCAACATCCTGCTGGCCGCGCTGACGATCATCTTCGTGTTCGCGGTCGCCACCCTGCAACCGCTCGCCATCTTCTCCAAGGCCAACAACCCCGGCGTGCCCGATTCTCAGGCGCTCGACGGCAACGGCGTCACCGGGATCGTCATGGTCGCCCTGCTGGTCTGTCTCATCCCGACGACGATCGGCGCGCTGTTGTCCGCGATCGGCATCGCCGGGATGGACCGGCTGGTACAGCGCAACGTGCTCGCCATGTCGGGGCGCGCGGTGGAGGCCGCGGGTGACGTCAACACGCTGCTGCTGGACAAGACGGGCACCATCACGCTCGGCAATCGCCAAGCGGGTGCATTCCTTCCGCTGCCAGGCGTCAGCCCCGAACGGCTCGCCGACGCCGCGCAGCTCTCCAGCCTGGCCGACGAGACCCCGGAGGGACGCTCGATCGTGGTGTTCGCCAAGGAGCGGTTCGGCCTGCGCGCTCGCACGCCGGGCGAGTTGACCAACGCCACCTGGATCGAGTTCACCGCCACCACCCGCATGTCCGGTGTGGACCTCGAGGACGGTCATCAATTACGCAAGGGCGCAGCCGCTTCCGTCGCAGACTGGGTGCGAACCAGCGGTGGCACCGTGCCTGCCGAGCTCGCCGGCATCGTCGACGAGGTGTCCGCGAGCGGCGGTACGCCCCTGGTCGTCGGCGAGGTACGGGACGGCGCTGCGCGGGCGCTCGGCGTCATCCACCTCAAGGACGTCGTCAAGGAGGGGATGCGCGAACGCTTCGACGAGATGCGTCGGATGGGCATCCGCACCGTGATGATCACCGGCGACAACCCGTTGACGGCCAAGGCCATCGCCGAGGCAGCCGGCGTCGATGACTTCCTCGCCGAAGCCACCCCAGAGGACAAGCTGGCCCTGATCAAGAGTGAGCAGGCGGGCGGCAAGCTCGTCGCGATGACCGGCGACGGCACCAACGACGCCCCCGCTCTGGCTCAGGCCGACGTCGGCGTCGCGATGAACACGGGCACGTCGGCCGCCAAGGAGGCCGGCAACATGGTCGACCTCGACTCCGACCCGACCAAGCTCATCGAGATCGTGGAGATTGGCAAGCAGCTCCTCATCACCCGCGGGGCTCTCACGACGTTCTCGATCGCCAACGACATCGCCAAGTACTTCGCGATCATCCCGGCGATGTTCGTCGCACTGTTCCCCGGCCTGGACCTGCTGAACGTGATGCGCCTGCACAGTCCGACCTCGGCGATCCTGTCGGCGGTCATCTTCAACGCGATCATCATCATCGCGCTCATCCCGCTCTCGCTGCGCGGTGTGCGCTACACCCCGAGCAGTGCGTCGAAGCTGTTGAGCCGCAACCTCTACGTCTACGGCATTGGCGGCATCGTCGCCCCGTTCATTGGCATCAAGCTCATCGATCTCGTCGTCCAACTCCTTCCTGGGATGTCCTAACATGAATCTCTCCAACGTCATTCGCCAACACTGGGCCGCGCTGCGCGCACTGCTGGTGCTCACCGCGATCGCCGGCCTGGCCTACCCGCTCGTCGTATGGGCGGTGGCCCTTCTACCGGGGTTCGACCACCGGGCGCAGGGTTCGATCATCACCGTCGGCGGCAAGCCGGTGGGCAGCACGCTGATCGGTCAATCCTTCACCGACGCCAGCGGAAGCCCGCTGCCGCAGTACTTCCAGAGCCGGCCGTCGGCCGCAGGCGACGGTTACGACCCGCTGGCCACCAGCGCGAGCAACCTCGGGCCGGAGGACGTCGTAGACACCCCCGACAAGCCCAGCCTGCTGACGCTGGTGTGCTCGCGCAGCGCGGCGGTCGGCGCGCTCGAAGGGGTCGACGGATCGCGGCCGTTCTGTACCGGTGACGGCGTCGGCGCCGTGCTGTCAGTGATCGGGCCGCGCGACGCACGCGGCACCGTCGTGCGACCCACTCAGGTCGTGAGCCTCAACCAGTCGTGCACCACCACCACGACGCCGTTCCTCGACGTCTACGAGGGCGTTCGGGTGACGTGCGCGACGTACGGTGAGGACTACTCGATGGGCCAGATCGTGCCCGTCCGCGGGGCGGCGCCGGCCCAACCGGCAGTGCCTGCGGACGCCGTGACCGCCAGCGGTAGCGGGCTGGATCCGCACATCTCCCCCGCCTACGCCGACATCCAGGTCGCACGCGTCGCGAAGGCGCGCGGCATCGTCCCGGACGAGGTGCGTAACCTGCTCGCCGACAACATCTCTGGGCGCGCCCTGGGGTTCATGGGCGAGCCGGCGGTCAACGTGCTCGAGCTCAATCTCGCGCTCGATCAGAAGTATCCCGCAGGGAGCTGAGCGCGCAGGTGGATGATGAGGACGTGAGCGTCGGCCAACAGGGTCCCAAACGCGGGGAACTGCGCATCTATCTGGGTGCGGCGCCAGGCGTCGGCAAGACCTTCGCGATGCTGGGCGAGGCGCATCGCCGCGCAGAGCGTGGCACCGACCTGGTCGCCGCGGTCGTCGAGACCCACGGCCGCGCGAAGACCGCCGAGCTGGGAGAGGGCATCGAGGCCGTCCCGCCGCGATACGTCGACTACCGCGGCGGGCGGTTCGCCGAACTCGACGTGCCCGCGGTGTTGGCGCGCCACCCCGAGGTGGTGCTCGTCGACGAGCTCGCCCACACCAACACCCCCGGCAGCAAGAACGCCAAGCGTTGGCAGGACGTGGAGGAGCTGCTCGCGGCGGGCATCTCGGTGCTTTCGACGGTCAACGTGCAACACCTGGAGAGCCTCAACGACGTCGTCGCCCAGATCACCGGGATCGAGCAGCAGGAGACCGTGCCCGACTCGGTGGTTCGCGGCGCGTCACAGGTCGAACTCGTCGACATCACCCCGGAGGCGTTGCGGCGCAGGCTCTCCCATGGCAATGTCTACGCACCCGAACGCATCGACGCCGCCCTGAGCAACTACTTCCGGCGCGGCAACCTCACGGCGCTACGCGAACTCGCGCTGCTGTGGCTCGCCGACCAGGTCGACGCCGCGCTGGCGAAGTACCGCGCCGAGAACAGGATCACCGCCACCTGGGAGACCCGCGAGCGCGTGGTCGTGGCCGTCACCGGTGGCCCCGAGTCGGAGACACTGGTCCGCCGCGCGTCCCGCATCGCCTTCAAGTCGAGCGCCGAACTGATGGTCGTGCACGTCGTCCGCGGCGACGGCCTGGCAGGGGTGGCCAGCGACCGCGGCGCGGGCGGGATGGATCGAGTGCGGGAACTGGCCACCAGCCTCGGCGCCACCGTGCACACCGTCGTCGGCGACGACGTCCCCGCCGCCCTGCTCGAATTCGCTCGCGAGGTCAACGCGACGCAACTGGTGCTCGGCACGTCGCGACGCTCACGCTGGGCGCGCATCCTCGACGAGGGCATCGGCGCGGCCACCGTGCAGAACTCCGGCAAGATCGACGTCCACATGGTCACCCACGGCCACGCCAACGCCGGGTCGGCGTTGACGTCGCTGACGCCCCGCCAGCGTCACCTCACCTCGTGGTTGGCGGCCGCGATCGTCCCGTCGGCCATCTGTGCGGTGACGGTGGTCTTCCTGCAGCGGTTCCTCGGCATCGGCGGCGAGAGCGCGCTGTTCTTCGTCGGCGTGCTGGTCGTCGCCCTCTTCGGCGGCGTCGCCCCGGCGGCACTGTCCGCACTGCTGTCCGGGCTGCTGCTGAATTACTTCCTGGTGGAACCCAAGCACACCTTCACGATGGCCGAGCCGGACAGCGCCGTCACCGTGGTGGTGCTGCTCGCGGTCGCGGTGGCGGTCGCCGCTCTGGTCGACGGCGCGGCCAACCGCACACGCGAGGCCCGTCGCGCCTCGCAGGAGGCCGAACTGCTGGCGCTGTTCGCCGGGTCCGTGCTGCGGGGCGCCGATCTCACCGCCCTGCTGGAACGGGTCAGGGAGACCTACGGACAGCGGTCGGTGAGCATGCTGCGCGAGGGTCCCGACGGCAGCACGGTCGTCGCGTGCGTGGGCGACGATCCGTGCGCCGACGTCGACTCTGCCGACACCGCAGTCGAAGTCGGCGACGACGAGTTCTGGATGGTGATGACCGGCAAGGCGCTCAATGCCCGCGACCGTCGCGTGCTGGGCGCCGTCGCGAATCAGGCCGCCGGGCTGGTTCGCCAGCGTCAGCTGATCGAGGAGGCCGGTCAGGCGGAGGCCATCGCGAAGGCCGACGAACTGCGCCGATCGCTGCTCTCGGCGGTCAGCCATGACCTCCGCACCCCTCTTGCGGCCGCGAAGGCATCGGTGTCCAGCCTGCGCAGCGACGACATCGACTTCTCTGCGGAGGACACCGCCGAGTTGCTCGCCGCGGTCGAGGAATCCGTCGACCAGTTGACCGCACTCGTCGGCAATCTCCTGGACTCGTCGAGGTTGGCCGCCGGTGTCGTACGACCCGACCTGGTACGGGTCTACCTCGAAGAGGCCGTACAGCGGGCATTGGTCGGAATCAGCCGGGGGGCAACCGGATTCGGCACATCCGGAGTGGACCGGGTAAAGGTGGAGGTCGGTGACGCCGTGGCCATGGCGGACATCGGACTCCTCGAACGCGTGCTGGTGAACGTCGTCGACAACGCCTTGCGCTACGCCGCCGACGGCCCGGTCCGGGTCAATGCGGCGCGGGTCGGCGACCGAGTGGTGATCGCCGTCGTGGACGAGGGCAGGGGTATCGCGAGGGGCGCCGAGGAACAGATGTTCGCACCGTTCCAGCGAATGGGCGACCGCGACAACAACACTGGCGTCGGCCTCGGTCTCTCGGTCGCGCGAGGTTTCGTCGAGGCGATGGGCGGCACCATCGCCGCCACGGACACCCCCGGCGGCGGGCTGACGGTCGTCATCGATCTCGCCGCGCCACGGGATGACGAGCGATGATCAAGACCCGGGTGCTGGTGATCGACGACGAGCCGCAGATCCTGCGCGCGCTTCGCATCAACCTGACCGTTCGCGGCTACGACGTGGACACCGCCGATACGGGCGCGAATGCGCTGCGCCTCGCCGCCGAACACAAGCCCGACGTCGTCGTCCTCGACCTCGGCCTGCCCGACATGTCCGGCATCGAGGTCCTGCAGGGCCTCAGGGGTTGGCTGACCGCGCCGGTCATCGTGCTGTCGGCGCGCACCGACTCCTCGGACAAGGTCGAGGCACTCGACGCCGGCGCCGACGACTACGTGACCAAGCCGTTCGGCATGGACGAGTTCCTCGCCCGGTTGCGCGCCGCGGTGCGCCGTGGCGCCGCCGCCTCCGAGACTGACCAGCCGGTGATCGAAACTGCCTCCTTCACAGTCGATCTGGCGGCCAAGAAGGTGATCAGAGAGGGCGCCGAGGTGCATCTGACCCCCACCGAGTGGGGCATGCTCGAAATGCTGGTGCGCAACCGCGGCAAGCTGGTAGGCCGCGAGGAGTTGCTCAAGGAGGTGTGGGGACCGGCCTACGCCAAGGAGACCCACTACCTTCGGGTCTACCTCGCGCAGCTGCGCCGCAAACTCGAGGCGGACCCCAGCCATCCCAAGCACCTGCTGACCGAGGCCGGCATGGGGTATCGCTTCCAGGAGTAGGGCTACTGCTGGGTCATGATCTTCCTGGCGACCTCGACGAGCGGCTTGGTCAGATCGAGCACCGTCTGAGGATCGTCGTCGAGCAGGGCATTGGTCACCAGCGTGGAGATCGCCGCGACCAAGGCCTGACAACTGAAGCGGTGCAGGTCCGTCCTGGCGCCGAACACCATCGCGACACCGTCGACGAACTGCTGCTGGAGTCCGAGGCGCACGGCAATCGCCTCCCGCCCAGCCGCGTACACGCCGATCAGATACAGGCGGGACAGCGCCGGGTTCGCGGCCATCGCGGCGAGGTAATTGCTCAGCAGGCTTTCGAAGCGGGTCATCGGGTCATCGGACTCGGGTGTAGCCATGATCAGCTCGATCACCGCCCCCTGCCGCTCTGCGAAGCCCGCGACGAAGCAGTCCTGTTTGGAACGGAACATTTGGTAGAAGGTCTGCCGAGAGACGCCGGCGCCCTTGATGACGTCGGCCACGCTGGTGTCCGGGTAACCCTTCACCGACATCACGGTCTCGAGTGCGGCGAAGATGCGCTCGCGCTGGTTGGTCCGGACCTCGTCACGACTGAGCTGATGCCGCCCTGGACTGAGTCGTCTGGTGTCGGTCATACCTCGACCTGCTCGACGTGAATGCTTGCGGAGTTCACGAACTGTAGGACCACCTTCACCGCACCCGATTGCGATCAATGAACGGTTGTGTCTATATTTGCTGGGCAAGGGCGGGTCCAGAGGAGGGGACTGGATCCGCCCCGGCATTTACTTCTGCGAGTCGATCTTGAATGCCTGCAGCGTATAGGTCATCGGCATTCGCTCGCCACCGCTGGTGAGGATGAACTCACCCTCGAAGTCGGGGCTCGGTGACATTGCCTCGCCGAAGTAGTTCCAGGCGAGTTCCCGATGCTCCTCGAACGCGGTGATCACCAGCCCGGCGTCGAGCAGCGCAGAGAAGATCTCGCCGAGACCATGATTGAACACGACCGATTCCGGCGACTCGACGGTGCCCGATCCCGCATAGCTGTCGTGCTCGACGAAAACCGTTCCCGCCGTTTCGAAGTAGGGGTATTCGATGACCAGCAGCCCGTCCGGGCGAGGGTCGCTCATCGCCCACAGCACGGGGTGGCCCTCCCGGATGAACAAGCGGCCACCGGGCCTCAGCAGCGTGGCGACGATCCCCGCCCAGCGGCGAACGTCGGGCAGCCAACACAGCGCTCCGATCCCGGTGTATACGACGTCGGCGCAGCCGGGTCCGAGCGCGTCGACGGCGTCGTGCAGATCGGCCTCGACGAACGCGACGTCGGCGCCCGCGCGGGCAGCCAGTGTGCGTCCCGCCGCCACGGCGGAGGCAGAGAAGTCCAGACCCGTTACCGACTTTGCTCCCAGCCGCGCCAGCGACACGGTGTCGGTACCGATGTGACACTGCAGGTGGACGACGTCCCGCCCGTCGAGCCGCCCGAGCCTCGGCAGGTCGTAGCGCACCACCGGGGACAGGTACGCCGGGTCGTCGAAGCTCGCGAGGTCGTAGCCGTCGGGACCGGTGTGCATCGGCACCCGCGACTCCCAATTCGCCAGGTTGATGGCACGCCAGTCGTCGGTCATCGCGTGATTCTGACAGACCCCCCCGCCGATTTCGGCGCGCAAACGTTCGCTCAGCGACTGTTCGCGCGCCGAAATCGCGCTAGGGCGTGGGCGGGGCGGTCTCCTCGGCGAAGGCGATCAGCTTCGCCCGCACCAGCTCGGGGCGTTCGTCGATGACGAAGTGCCCGCAATCGACCGGCTCGAACGTGTAGTCGTCGGCGTTGGCGGTCGCGGGGTCGGCGAGTGACGGGTGCACGGCGAAGTCCGCCATCCCGAACAGCGCGCGGATCGGCACCGTCGCCCGGCGCTGCTCGGGTTCCCTTGCTCCCGCTGGCAATTCACGCAGCAGGAACGTGCGGTAGGTGTCGGTCGCGGCGCGGGCCACCACGGGATCGCGGAAGCGTTCGGCGTAGATGCGCGCGTCGGCGGGCTTGACGCGATGCGCCTTGGGGCCGACCCGGTAGATGACGCGCTCCAGGTACGGCGTCCGCCGCTGCAGCAGCATGCCGATCGAGGCCACGAACGGTTGGTAGGCCAGGAACCGCCAGAAGTGCGGCAGGATGGTCCGCGGCGTCTGCCAGGGGTGCGCCATGTTCATCACCAGGTAGCCGTCGAACCGCTCCGGCTCGGCCAGCACCATCCGGTACCCCACGAAGCCACCCCAGTCGTGTCCGACGAGCAGCACCCGATCGAGACCCATCGCGTCCATCAAGGCCAGCACGTCAGCGGCGACGTCGTCCTTGGCCCATGCGTGCGGCGCAGGCCCGGACCACCCGTAGCCCGGCAGGTCGGGCGCGATGATCCGCAACCCGGGAGGGGGGTCGGCGAGCAAGTCGCGGTACACCCAGTGGTGCTGTGGCCAGCCGTGCAGGGCCAGCACCGGCCTGCCGTCCGGAGGACCCGCCTCGGTGACGTGGAAGCGCACCCCGCGGGCCTCGACGAAGGACCTGCGCACGCCATCGATCGCCGGCACGAGACTACTCACGACTCCAGGTTAAGGGACCCCCGAAGGCAGTACCGTCGCAGGTATGGCCAGGTACCGCGAAATGTTCGACGCCAGTATCGAAGACGCACGCACCTTTTGGGGCGACGCCGCCCGCGAGGTGACGTGGACCAAGGCCCCGCAGCGCGTCCTCGACGACGACCATCCGCCGTTCTACCGGTGGTTCCCGGACGGCGAGCTCAACACCTGCGCGAACGCCCTCGACCGCCACGTCGAGCACGGCCGCGGCGAGCAGGCCGCCCTCATCTACGACTCGCCGCTGGCCGGCACCAAACGCACCTACACCTACCGCGAGCTCCTCGACGAGACCGCGCGCTTCGCGGGGGTGCTGCGCGGGCTCGGCGTCGGGAAGGGCGACCGCGTCGTCATCTACATGCCGATGGTGCCCGAGGCCGTCATCGCGATGCTGGCCTGCGCCCGACTCGGCGCCGTGCACTCGGTGGTGTTCGGCGGTTTCGCGGCGCACGAGCTCGCGGTCCGCATCGACGACGCGCGCCCGGCCGTCGTCGTGTCGGCGTCGTGCGGTATCGAACCCACACGCATCGTCGACTACAAGTCGATGGTGGACCACGCGCTCGACCTCGCCGAGCACACCACTCCCGCCTGCGTCGTCCTCCAGCGCGATCAGGCGCCGTGCGAGCTGACGCCCGGCCGCGACGTCTCGTGGGCCGACGCGATGACCGACGCACAGCCCGTCGATCCGGTGCCCGTGGCCGCGACCGATCCGCTCTACGTGCTCTACACCTCCGGGACGACCGGCAAGCCCAAGGGCATCGTCCGCGACAACGGCGGCCACGCCGTCGCCCTGCTGTGGACGATGCGCCACATCTACGACACCGAACCCGGCGACGTGTACTGGGCCGCGTCCGACGTCGGCTGGGTGGTCGGCCACTCCTACATCGTCTACGGCCCGCTGCTGCTCGGCGCCACCACCGTGCTCTACGAAGGCAAGCCGGTGGCAACCCCCGACGCGGGAGCGTTCTGGCGGGTCGTCGCCGAATACGGTGTAAAGGCGCTCTTCTCGGCGCCGACGGCCATCCGCGCCATCAAGAAGGACGACCCCGACGCCACCCTCCTCACCCGCTACGACGTGTCCTCGCTTCGCTACCTGTTCCAGGCGGGCGAGCGACTGGACCCCGCGACGTACCACTGGGCTTCGGAGAAGCTCGGCATCCCCGTCGTCGACCACTGGTGGCAGACCGAGACCGGCTGGTCGATCGCGGCTGCGCCGATGGGCGTCGAGACGATGCCGATCAAACCCGGCTCGGCGACCGTGCCGATGCCCGGTTATGACGTCCGCGTCCTCCGACCCGACGGAACGCAGTGCGCCGCAGGCGAAGAGGGGTCGATCTGCATCAAGCTCCCGCTGCCGCCGGGCACCCTGCCGACGCTGTGGGGTGACGACGATCGCTACGTCGCGTCGTATCTGTCGGCGTTCGAGGGCTACTACCTCTCGGGGGACGGCGGCTATCTCGACTGGGACGGCTACCTGTTCGTCATGGGCCGCACCGACGACACCATCAACATCGCCGGGCACCGGTTGTCGACCGGCGCCATCGAGGCGGCCCTCGCGACGCATCCCGCGGTCGCCGAGTGCGCGGTGATCGGTGTTTCCGACCCGATCAAGGGCCAGGTGCCTAGAGGGTTCGTCGTGCTGAAGTCGGGCGCGTCCGCCGACGGTCTGGTCGAGGAGTTGGTCGCCGCGGTCCGGGACAACATCGGTGCGGTCGCCAGCCTCAAACGCGTCGACATCGTGCCCGCCCTACCGAAGACCCGGTCGGGCAAGATCCTGCGCAAGACCATGCGCGGCATCGCCGACGGCCGCGACGAACCCGTTCCGTCGACGATCGAGGACGTTGGCGTTCTCGACGCCCTCACATCGATCCTCAAGTCCGAACCCATGAGGGAGTGATCGGACATATCGTCTAATCGTCATAGATGAATGTTCGACCGATTGAGCAGAGGTGGATTGCCATGCGAATTCCAGACCAGAAGGCCGGCGGCTGCAACTGTCATTGCAACGCGTGCGATGGCGGCCACCATTGTGGAAACCCGCCCAACTGCAACGTGCGGCGCTGACACCCGCCCTATTACTGCAATGCCGGCAGCTCGGCTGCCGTCTCCGATTTGGTACGCAACCAACTCGGGAACGGCAGCGGGGCGTCGTCGGACCGATTGCTGTCCGCGGCAAAGCACACCAGGCTGCCCACGAAGCTGACCAACGCGACCGAGCCGAGAAGCGCCGCCATCGCGATATTCCCGTCCCCGAGGTACACCACGGCGATCACGGCGGCCACCACTGAGCCCAGCAGCGTGATCAGGCCGCCGGTCGCCAAGATCTCGGCAGCCGGGTCGTCGACTCCGCGAGTGTGCTCATTGGCCATGGTGTCTCCCCTTGTCGAACCCTGCCCGCTCGGGCAGACCGTCAATACCCGGCGCCGGGGGGCCTCGAAACCTGGCTAGGCAATCGAAAGAGCTAGGCAATCGAAAAGGCGATGCCGTCGAGGATGTCGTGCTCGCTGACCACCAGCTCGTCGATCCCGGCCCGCTCGCCAAGGGCGCGCGCCAGCTCCTCGACCACGATGGCGCCGCCACCGATCACGTCCACCCGGCCCTCGTGCATCGGTCCCAGCGCCGCACGCTGGCGGCGTGTCATCGCGAGCAGCCCGCCGCAGACCGTCAGCAGATCGTCGAACCCGACGCGGGACAGGTGAATGGCCTCGGAGTCGTAGGTCGCCAGATTCAGCGCCAGCGCCGACAGGGTGGTCATCGTGCCCGCCACGCCGACCCAGGTCTGCGCCCGCTCCACGGGGACGGCCGCGAAGGCCTCCGCGAGACCGTCACGGACGACCGCGCGCGCATCGGCCACCTCGGCCTCGGTGGGCGGGTCGGAAGCCAGGCACCGTTCGGTCAGCCGCACGCAGCCGATGTTCGCGGAGTAACTCGCCTCCACGCCGGCCGCGCTGCCCAGTACCACCTCCGTCGATCCGCCACCGAGGTCGACGACGACGAAAGGTGCTGCGGTGGAGTCGAGTTCGCCGACAGCGCCGCGGAATGACAGCTCGGCCTCCTCGGTACCGGTGATGACCTCGGCGACGGCACCCGGCACCACCTCGCCCAGCACGTCGGCCGTCATCGCGAAGAACTCGTCGCGGTTGGCCGCATCGCGGGTCGCCGACGTCGCGACCATCCGCACCGTCGTTACCCCGTGGGTCTGCAACAGGAAGGCGTAGTCGGCCAGCGCCGCCCGCGTCCGCAGGAGGGCGGCCGGGGCGAAGCTGCCCGTCGCGTCGACGCCCTCGCCGAGCCGCACGATCCGCATCTCGCGGTGCACGTCGGTCAGCCCGTCGCCCGTCACGTCGGCGATCAGCAGCCGAATCGAGTTGGTACCACAGTCGATTGCAGCGACCCTCGTCATGACGTCCATACCTCTCGGTCCAGGATTCCGGCCATTGCCGGTTCGACGGCCAGCATGGCCAGTGCCTCGTCGCCGAAGGGGTTCACGCCGGGACCCTTGGCCAGCGAGTGCGCGATCACGACGTGCAGGCACTTGACGCGGTCGGGCATGCCACCACCGGAGAACGTGGTGCCCAACGGCTCGACGGCGTCGCGTTCGGCCAGATATGACGCGTGCGCCCGCCGGTAGGCGTCGGCCAGGTCCTGGTCATCAGCCAGCCGCTCGGTCATGTCCCGCATCAACCCCGCGGACTCCAGTCGGCTGGCCGCCGCGGTCAGCGCGGGATGGGTCAGGTAGTACAGCGTCGGAAACGGTGTTCCGTCGGGCAGTGTCGGCGCGGTCTTCACCACACCCGGTTCACCGTTGGGGCAGCGGTAGGCGATCTCGAGGACACCTCGCGGGTCACGGCCCAGTTGGCGCGCGACGGCGTCGAGATCGGCGCGGTCAACCACCGGGCGGCGGCGGGACGGGAGCGGGCAGTGGTGGCGGCGGGGGTGCCAGTGGGATCTGCGAAACCCCGTGCGGCGCATCGGCGATCGTGTGCCACAGCGAGGTGTACCACGGCTGGCCGGACGTCGGCGCCACGGGATCCACGCCGGGCGCCGCCTGCGGAACCTCACCCGGCGGCAGCTGCACCTGATAGGGAATGTCACCGGGCATGACGAAGCCCAGCCGCTCGCGGGCCTGTGCCGCGATGTACACCGGGTCGCCGAGCTTGATCTTCTGCTGCTCCAAATCTGATATCTGCGAACGCAATTGGGCCTCGGCATCGGAGAGTTGCTTCATCTCGGTCCGCTGCGCGAAGTACGTCCGCACCGGGCCCGCGATGGTCAGCGTCAGCACGCACACCACGGCCGCCAGGATCGCGGCGCGTCGAGCCGCCGAGCCCAACCGTTGATCGGACTGCTGTTCGGCGGCGTCGGCGATCGCCCTCTTGATCGGTTCGATGACGCCGGTGGCCGCGTCGTCACCCGATTCGTCGTCGGTGACCTCGGCCGCGGACTCCGGTGCGGGCCGCGGCTCGATCGCGCGCGGCTCCCGCCGGATCGGGGACGCCCCCCGCGGCCGACCGCCACCCTTCCCCGGCCGCGACGCGGGCGTGCGTCGCCGGGGGTCGGGCCGCTTGGCGTCGGGCATGACCGAATGACCGCCGCGCGGCTATCGGGTCTCGACGACGAACCGCGGGAACGCGAGGTCGCCGGCGTACCGTGCGGCGTCGCCGAGCTCCTCCTCGATGCGCAGCAGCTGGTTGTACTTGGCGACGCGCTCACTGCGGGCGGGCGCGCCGGTCTTGATCTGCCCGCTGCCCACGGCGACGGCCAGATCGGCGATCGTGGTGTCCTCGGTCTCGCCCGAGCGGTGGCTCATCATCGTGCGGTACCCGCTGTTGTGCGCCAGCGAGACGGCGTCCAAAGTCTCGGTGAGCGTGCCGATTTGGTTGACCTTCACCAGCAGCGCGTTGGCCGCACCCTTCTCGATGCCCTCCTCGAGCCGCTCGGGGTTGGTGACGAACAGGTCGTCGCCGACGATCTGGACCCGGTCACCGATCGCCGACGTGAGCGACACCCACCCGTCCCAGTCGTCCTCGGACAGCGGATCCTCGATGGACACCAGCGGGTAGGCGTCGATGAGTCCGGCGTAGAACTCCGTCATCTGGGCGGCCGTGCGGGTCTCCTTCTCGAACGCGTAACCCTTGCCCTCGGTGTGGAATTCGGTCGCCGCCACGTCGAGGGCCAGCGCCACGTCGGAGCCCAACTTCAAGCCGGTCGCCTCGATGGCAATGCTGATCAGGTCGAGCGCCGCCCTGGTGCCCGCGATGTCCGGGGCGAAGCCGCCCTCGTCACCGAGACCCGTGGCCAGACCCTGCTTCTTGAGGACCGACTTCAGCGAGTGGTAGACCTCGGCACCCCAGCGCAGCGCCTCCTTGAATGACGGCGCACCGATCGGCGCCACCATGAACTCCTGGACGTCGACGCCGGTATCGGCGTGGGCGCCGCCGTTGACGATGTTCATCATCGGCACCGGCAGGATGTGGGCGTTGGGTCCGCCGAGGTAGCGGAACAGGGGAAGGCCTGCGGCGTCGGCGGCCGCCTTCGCCACGGCGAGGGAGACCCCGAGAATCGCGTTGGCGCCGAGGCGGGACTTGTCCGGGGTGCCGTCGCAGTCGAGCAGCGCCTGGTCGACGAGCCGCTGATCGTCGGCGTTGAGATGGATCACGGCCGGGGCGAGCTCGTCGAGGACGGCCTTGACCGCCTTTTCGACGCCCTTGCCGCCGTAGCGGTCGCCGCCGTCGCGGAGTTCGACGGCCTCGTGTTCACCGGTCGAGGCGCCCGACGGCACCGCCGCGCGGGCGAAGGTGCCGTCATCGAGCACCACCTCGACCTCTATGGTCGGGTTGCCGCGGGAGTCGAGAATCTCTCGGGCTGCGATCTGCTCGATGACGGGCACTGACGTCTCCTCGCGTGGTGCTGATGCGGACGCTGACAGCCTAGAGCGTGCGGTTTCCCGCCGCCGAGAGAGCCGCGCCGGTCACAGGGAATGACCTTCGGCGTAGGCGGTCGCCCAGTCCCGGACCGTCCTGGCGTACTGGTCGGACAAGTTGTAGGCGCGCAGCGCGTCCATCCAGCCCCGCGGCTTGGCGAGGTCCTTCCCGCGCCAGCAGAGATATCCCGCCGCGGACAGCGCCGCGTCGTCGATGTTGTCGGGGCTGACGATGCCGTCGTTGTTCGCATCGACGCCGTACAGCTTCCAGGTCTCGGGGATGAACTGCATCGGCCCCATCGCCCGGTCCATCAGGCGATCGCCGTCCAGTACGCCGCCGTCGGTGTCCGGGATTGCCATGTTGCCCATCGAACCGTCGAGCCGGACCCCGCGGATGGGCGGCGTGATGTCACCGTCGGGGGCGATCGTCGCGCCGCGGTAGGTGCCGTGGTGGCTCTCGACCATGCCGATCCCCGCCAGCGTGGTCCAGGCCAGGTGGCATTTCGGGTTCTCCACCTCGGCGACCCGCGCCGCGTACGCGTAGGCCTCCAGCGCCGTCGCCGGGATGCCGAGAGCGGGTGCGCGCTGCGCCGCCCACTCCCGCAGTTGGTCCGCCGGCCGGCCCTTGGCGTGCGTGTCGATCTGGGGAACCGGGTCACCCGGCGGCGGTGGCACGCCCTCGGGGATCGGAATGCCGGTCTGCCACGAGCAGGACGATGCCATGAGCAGGGCCGTTGCGATGACGATCGCGACGGCCCGCAGCCAACGCACTGGCGACACCGGACTCCCTCGACACTCTTAGATCCCTGCCATCGTCCCACGCGTTCCGACCACCCCCCGGGACCCTTTCGACGAGGCGTACCGATCGCGGACCGGTCTTGCTAAGGTGAGCCACACCTAGCTTTGGCTAGCCAAAGCTCAATAGCCCCTCTAGTAGCGAGGACGACCCGATGACCGCGGTAGGTGAGGTGTCCACGTCACTGATGGCCGCGGGTCCCAGCGTGTCGTCCCAGCTCTTCGGCAGCGCGCTCATCGGCGTCCGGGAGGGTCTCGAGGCCGCCATCGTCGTCACGATCCTGGTCGCATTCCTCGTCAAGTCCGATCGCCGCGACGCCCTCAGATGGGTCTGGCTTGGCGTCGGCGCCGCGATCGGCATGACGGTCGCCGTGTTCCTGGTCATCCAATTCGGCGAGAACACGATCTCCGGGCTCGGCGCCGAAGCCATCGCCGGTGTCGCGTCGGTGATCGCCGTCGCCATCGTCACGACGATGGTCATCTGGATGAAGAAGGCGTCGGCGAGCATGTCGGGCCAACTCCGCGGCGACATGGCGCGGGCGCTCGAAGCAGGCGCGCTGGCCGTGTTCTCGCTGTCCTTCCTCGCCGTGGGGCGTGAAGGCGTCGAGACCGCGCTGTTCATGGTGGGCTTCGCCGACGCCAAGACCCTGTGGCCGCTGACGGGCCTCGTCGTCGGCGTGCTCGTCGCCGTGGCGATCGCGTTCGGCATGTACCGCGGCGCCCTGCGAATCAACCTGGCCAAGTTCTTCCGCTACACCGGCGCGTTCCTGATCGTCGTCGCCGCGGGCATCCTGTCCTACGGCGTCGGCGCCCTGCAGACCGTCGGCTGGCTGCCCGGCCTGGCCAGCCGCCCCTTCGACATCAGCTCGTGGTTTGACTGGTCGTCCTGGTACGGCCAGGTCGTCCAGGGCGTCTTCAACGTCACCCCGACGCCGACCTGGTTGCAGTTCATCTCCTGGGCGCTCTATCTGGTGATCGTCCTCATCGTCTTCCTGCGCCCCCTGCGGGCGCCCGCGAAGCCGGCGGCTACTCCACCGCCGGGCACTCCCCCCGCCAGCGCCGACCGCACTCCCGAAGAACCGCGGTCCACCGCCACCCCCGAAAGGTCGACCAGGTGAATCCGTCCGTCCACGTCTCCCCGCGCACTGCGAGAGCCGGTGCCGCCGCTGCGGCCGCCCTGCTGACCGGCATCTCGCTCGTCGGCTGCCAGGCCAAGGAAGCCGAGACCCCCGCGGGCAGCGGCGGGAACTCCCCGGCCCAGATCACGGTCGACGCGTCCGATACGTCGTGCGAGTTGTCCGGCACCGAGGGCGTCACCGGTCCGAGCACCTTCGTGATCACCAACAACGGCACCAAGGTCACCGAGTTCTACGTCTACGGCGCGGGCGACCGGGTGATGGGCGAGGTCGAGAACATCTCCCCCGGGCTCGAGCGCAAGCTCATCGTCCAGCTGACCGAGCCGGGTACCTACCAAACCGCTTGCAAGCCAGGCATGATCGGCGACGGCCTCCGCGGTGACTTCACCGTCACCGGCGACGCTGTGCAGGTCGACACCGAGGGCAAGTTCGCCGAAGCCGCCGACAACTACAAGCGGTACGTGACCAGCCAAACCGAAGCGTTGATCCCCGCCGTCGGCGCGTTCGTCGCGGCCGTCAAGGCCAAGGACGTCGAGGCGGCCAAGCGCCAGTTCCCGATCGCCCGTACCTACTACGAGCGCATCGAACCGGTCGCCGAGTCCTTCCCCGACGACCTCGACCCGCGCATCGACCTCCGCGAGGCCGACCTCGAACCCGGGCAGAAGTGGACGGGCTTCCACGCCCTGGAGAAGCAGCTGTGGGTCACCGGTCTGCAGCCCGACGCCGATGCCCTCGCCGACCAGCTGGTGGCCGACGTCAAGGAACTCAATGACGGCGTCAAGGCCCCCGACTTCACGATCGACTCGACCCAGATCGCCGGTGGCGCACAGGGTCTGCTCGACGAGATCGCGTCCAGCAAGATCAGCGGTGAAGAGGACATCTTCAGCCACACCGACCTCTGGGACTTCGACGCCAACCTGCAGGGCTCGCAGACCGCGGTCTCCTCGGTGCGGCCGATTCTCGACGAACGCAACGCCGACCTGGGCAAGAAGGTCGACCAGCGCTTCGCGGAATCCGAAGCCCTCCTGCAGAAGTACCGCCAGGGTGACGGGTTCGTCCTCTACGACACCGTGACCGAGCCGCAGCGCCAAGAGCTTTCGCGCTCGATCGACGCATTGAGCAAGGAAGTCAGCCAGGTGCAGGGTGTCATCGCAGGTCAGTGATTCCGGTGCTGGGCCGGACGTGATACTCGCCGAGCTGAATTCGGCCCGCGGCGGGTTGTCGCGCCGCAAGCTCTTCGGCGCGGCGGGGGTGACGGCGGCCGTGGTCGGCGCGGCGGGCGCGGGTGCGCTCGCCGGCCGGGCCTCGGCCAGCTCCCCTACGACCGAACTGCAGGAATCCGTGCCGTTCCGCGGCGCGCACCAGGCGGGGATCGTCACCGCGGCGCAGGACCGTATGCACTTCTGTTCCTTCGACGTCACCACCGACGACCGTGAGGAAGTCGTGGCGATGCTCAAGCAGTGGACGTCGATGGCCGAGCGGCTGACGCTCGCCGAGGAGGCCGTCGCCGACGGCGCCGTCGGCCTCAACCCGTATGCGCCCCCCGCGGATACCGGTGAGGCGCTTGGCCTTCCGGCCTCCCAGCTGACGTTGACGGTCGGCTTCGGCCCGTCGTTCTTCGTCAAGGACGGCAAGGACCGGTTTGGCATCGCCGATCGGCGCCCGGAGGCGTTGATCGATCTGCCCAAGTTCCCCAACGAGACGATGGACCCGGCGAGGAGCCACGGCGACATCTGTGTACAGGCCTGCGCCAACGACCCCCAGGTCGCCGTGCACGCCATTCGCAACCTCGCCAGGGTCGCGTTCGGCACCGCCGCGGTGCGCTACTCCCAGCTGGGCTTCGGTCGCACGTCGTCGACGACGCGTGACCAGGCGACGCCTCGAAACCTGTTCGGCTTCAAGGACGGAACGTCCAACCTGAAGGCGGAGGATACCGGCGCCCTGGACCGGCACGTCTGGGTGGCCGACGGTGACGGGCCGGCGTGGATGACCGGCGGCACCTACCTGGTGACCCGACGCATCCGGATGCGCATCGAGAACTGGGACCACACCACTCTTCTCGAGCAGGAGCGGGTCATCGGACGGCTGAAGGGCACCGGTGCGCCGATCGGGTACGCCGACGAATTCGACGCGCTCGACTTCACCACCAAGAGCTCGAAGGGCACCCCGCTCATCGACATGGCCGCCCACGTCCGGCTCGCGTCGAAGGAGAACCTCGGCGGGATCGAGATCCTGCGCCGCGGCTACAACTTCACCGACGGGACGGACGGCTTCGGCCACCTGGACGCCGGGCTGTTCTTCATTGCGTTCGTCCGCGACGCGAGGACGTCGTTCGTCCCGATGCAGATGGAACTGTCCCGCCACGATGCGCTCAACGAGTACATCACCCATACCGGCACCGCACTGTTCGCCTGCCCGCCGGGACTACCGAACGGTGACGCCAACGCCTACTGGGGCTCGACGCTGTTCAGCTGAGGGTCGCAGCTCTCCGTTAACATGACGGATGTGTCAATAAACGGTGTCGCGGCGCGACGCTGACATGGCCGCGACCATGGGATGGCCGACGACGGGCCGGGACCGCGAGCTGAAGGTCATTGAAGAGGCGCTGAATTCCGCTACGGCGCAGGGCGTGCTGATCGCTGGGCCGCCGGGCGTGGGCAGGTCACGACTGGCCGCAGATGCCGCGGCAGCCGCCGCCAGATCGAGATGGTCGGTCCACCCGATTGTGGCCACCCTGGCCGGACGCACCGTGCCGTTGAGTGCGTTCGCCCCGTGGCCGGACACGTCCCGCGGCGTCGCGCACACCGCGTCAGAGGCGATGGCTGCCGTCGCGGCCCTGGCCAAGCGCACTCCGGTGCTCCTCGACATCGACGACGCCCATCTGCTCGACGACGTATCGGCGTTCGTCGTGCACCAACTCGTTTCGCGTCGCGTCGTCAACGCCGTCATCACGGTCCGCACCGGCGACGAGTTGCCCGACGCCGTGCTGCGACTATGGAAGGACGGTCTGCTGCGGCGCATCGATCTGCCGCGGTGGACAGTGCGGGCCTTCGCCGACGTGCTCACCGCCGCGCTCACCGGGCCCGTCTCCGATGCCTGCGTCCACCAGCTCTGGGACCTGACCCAGGGGGACGCCTCGCTGTTGACGGCGTTGGTGGACCACGAAGCAGCCGCGGGGAATCTGCGGTTCGACGGTGGCCACTGGCGGTTGCGCGCGGAACCGACCGTCACCGCGGCGCTTCGCGACGTGTTCCGGGTACGCATCGGTCCGGTGTCCGAATCCGTAGGGGACGTATTGGAACTCGTCGCCGTGGCACAGTCGGTCAATCGCCTGCACCTAGCCATGCTGACCGATCGCCAAGCCGCAAGCGACGCCGAGCGGCGTGGACTGATCGTGGCGTGCGACGCGGATCCCGAGGCGTTCAGAATCCGTCATCCGCTCTACGCGAAGACGGTGCTCACCGATCTCGGCCCACTGCAGAGGCGCCGCCTGATGGGCCGTCTCGTGACGGCGATGGCCGCACCGGGCAGCACCGGGCCCGTCGATCCAGCCCGACTCGGCGTGGCACTGCTGGACTCCGATCTCGAACCGCAACTAGACATCCTGCGAGCCGCCGCCGAGACTGCGCTACGGCGCCTCGACCTCGACGTCGCCGAGAGGTGCGCCGGGGCGGGTGCCCAGATCGACGCCGGGCATGGCATGGCACTCACCCACGCCTACTGCCTGCTACTGCTGAGCAGGTACGCGGAATCGAGGTGCGCGCAATCGCGGGTCGACCGGGATCTCTTGGACGTCAAGGGCTTGCGAGAAGCTTCGACCTTGGGCGCGGTGCTGGGGATCGGGCCGGACGGCGATGACCAGGCGCGCGCCATTCGGGGGCTTCGACTCGCGTGCGGGGGCGACCCCCGCGATGCGCTGGCGGTGACCGACGGCATCGACGACCGGCAACTCGACGGTCTCGGGCGGATCGCCCACCTAGGCGGCCGGTGCCTCGCGCATACCGAGCGCGGCGAAGTGGCCAAGGCCCGACGGGATATCGACGCGACGTCGAGCCTCGTGGTCGCCAGCCTCGACGCGCTGGACGTCTTGGTCGCCGCCGAGACGCAGGTGCCCGCGTTGATTCTGACCGGGCACCTCGGCGAGGCCGCGGTGGTGGCGCAGCGAACGACCCAACTGTGCCAAACCCTCTCACCGCTGGCTCGCGCCTCGGCTGCCGCCATCACCGGCATGGTCGCCCTGGCCCGGGGCGACCTCGGCCAGGCACTTCAACTGCTGGGCCCGCCGCGGCGGGCCCAGTCGATGAGATCCTTGGCGCAGCCCATCGCGATCGGTATCGCGCGCTGTACGCGACGGCGGCCGCCCGATCGGGTCTGCTGGACGACGCCGACTCGGCGCTGACCCCGGACGTCGACCCGAGCCCTGCCCACCTGCTTGCCAGCGCGTGGATCGCCGCCCAGCGCGGCCAACGCTCGACAGCCCAGCGGACGGCACTGCAGGCTGCCGAGCGAGCGTGCCGCCGCGGTGAATTCGCCAGCGAAATCCATTGCGAGCAAGTAGCTCTGCAGTTGGGGGCGACGCAGAGTCTGCCGCGACTGGCCGCCTTGCACGCCATGGCCGACAGTCCTCGAGCGGCGATCACAGTCCGCTACGCCCGCGCCTTGGCGGCCCAAGATGGTGACGGCCTCGACGTGGTCTCGCGGGACTACGAGAACCTGGGCGACCTTCTCGCCGCCGCCGACTCGGCGGACCAGGCGGCGGCAGCGCACCGCCACACGGGCGGCCGCAGTCATGCGCTGGAAGCGAGTGCCCGCGCCAACCGCCTGGCCCAGGCATGCGGCCTCCAATCGACCCACCAAGGGATTTCCGGTCCGGTGGCGCCGTTCACCCGACGCCAGCGCGAGATCGCCGGGCTAATCCTCGACGGGCTATCGAATCGCGCGATCGCCGACGCATTGTCCCTGTCGGTGCGGACAGTGGAGGGCCACGTGTACCGCGCAAGTTTTCGGGCCGGGGTGCCCGACCGTAAGCAGCTCGCCGAACTGATCATCCGGTTCAAACCGTCGCCGCGCCCGGCTCGACCCCCTCCACATCGACGCGCGTGATCAACAGCGCAAGTTCGGTGCGGCTGGCGACGTCGGCCTTGGCGCACGAGTGCCGGACGTGGCCTTCGACCGTCCGCACCGACAGCGAGAGGGCCTCGGCGATCTCCCGGTTGGACAGGCCACGCGCCACCAGCAGAGCCACCTCTCGCTCCCTGCGGGTGAACGGAATCGTGACCCGGGCCTCGGCAACGATGGGACCCGCCGCCGCGCCGCAGCCGCGGGCCAGCCGGATCGCGCGCTCACCCGCCGTCAGTGCGCTTCCACGCCGCCCGGCCCGACGATGAAGACCGGCGGCCTGGGAGGCCGTTCGCGCCGCCACCAGCGGATCGCCCATGACTTCGAAACCGGCTGATACCGAATCGAGTTCGATTGCATTACCGTCGGCCAGCGCGCGTGCATGCCGGATGGCGAGCCGGCAGCGTGGCCCTTCCACGACGGTTGCCAACTCCATGAGTCGGGTGACCACCGAACCGTCGCCGAACTGCGCCGCCGTGTGCAGGCAGTACGCCTCCTGCGCGAACTGCTGACGATCGCGTGCGAGGTCTGCGGCGCGACGGGCGACGTCGCGGGCGGCGGTGCCGGATCCGTGGCTCGCGGCCACCCAGGATTCGGCGAGCAGCAGCGAGGTGTCGAGGTGCGCCTCACTCGATCGGCGCGACTCCTGAGCCCGCCGCAAAGCGGCGGCTGCCGACACCGAATCCCCGGCCACGGCCAAGGCCTCGGCATAGTAGATCGAATACCGGTATGCGACACCAGAACTGATCGAGTACTCATCGAAGTCGAGGACATCGGGGTCCAGGCACTTCAGCGCCGTGGCCAGGTCGCCGCGCCGCAACGCGACCAGACCGTAGGCGGCCTCCGACGTCGTGCGGGCGACGCCGGGCAGTTCGGCGCAACGATTGCGGCAGCGCTCTGCCACGGCCAGTGCCTCACCCGGATATCCCGCCATCGCCAAGGCCGACGCCCGCGCCACCGCCAGGATCACCAGATGGAGCACCTGCTGCGTCGATGCGGCGACCAGACCTTCGCACTCTCTGGCGCTGACGCCCGCCGCGAGGTCCTGACCCAGATCCGCCAGCGCCATCGTCTCGACGATCAGAGCGGTGATCTGATCGAGGCGGGCGAGACGTCCGCGCTCCACGGTGCCGAGCACCGACATCGCCGCAGCCGGCCTCCCGCCCAGCATCAGCTGTAGTGCGCGATTGACCAGCAGGCCATGACGCCGGGGTCCCGAGGCGGTTTCGAGTGCGTCGTCGACCAGGCGGGTGGCCTCGTCAAGAGCACCCATCCCCCACGTCAGGTTCGCGATCCGAATGATCAACGGATCGCTGGGGCCCTCGGCGAGCTCGTCGTCGAGGGGTATCCCGTCCAGGATGCGCGCGGCCTCCGCGCCGCGGCCGAGGAAGTGCAGTGCGCGCGCGTGGCGGAGACTCGCGGTCGTCCCGCCGCCGGCGCCGACCGCGGCCCTGGCGAACCTTTCCGCCAGCACCGAATCGAGCCGGTCGGCGGCGGCATCGGCGGCCAGCCCGAGAACCCCTGGGTCGGCGGGCAAGTCGGAAGCCAGCCACAGCAGTCCCAGCCGAATCGGATCGACGGGCACCGATGAACCGGCCCGTTCGATTGCCACGGCGACCCGGCCGCGCAAGCGGGCCAGGCCGGCGTCGTCACGCGCCACGATCGCCTCGGCGTACAACGGGTGGCCGATCACGAACGCATCGGGACTCGACGGTGCGGCTGTGATGAGCCCGCGCCCGGACGCCTCCTCGACCGCGGCCGGCTCTGCTACCCCCGTCAGGATGGACCGGGAAATGGTGTCCGCGACGGCGACTGCACCGACGACGTCGCGGACGTCGTCGGACATCGCTCCGATCTGCAGCAGCACCAGATCCCGCAGCGACTGGGACATCGTCGCCGTCTCCGCCCACTGCCACTGGCCGCCCACCACGCGCAGCCGGCCGTCGGCTTGCTCTTGGTGAAGCAGGTGGTGCAGGAAGAGGACATTGCCCCGAGTCCTCGCCCATAGCCGTTGCGCACACTCACCGTTCACCGCGCCGACCAGCGCACGCCGAACCAACCGGTCGAAGTCCGTCCTGAGCAACGGCTGCAGCTCCAGCGTCCGCAGCAGGGCGTCACTCCAACGCGCCACCGCCGCCGCGCTGCCCGGTCCGCCCGCCCGGACCGTCAGCACTGCCCTCACCGCTCCGCTGCGCAGCAGCCGCTCGACGACGTCGGCGGAGGCATCGTCCAACAGGTGCGCGTCGTCGATGCCCAACACGATCTGGCCGTCGACCCCCGAGGTCAGCGCATCGATGACACGATCCGCCGTCGCGACCCGCACGTCGTCGATGATGTCGCCGACGAAGGTGAACGCCCCCAGCGGTACCGATCGACCCGCGGCCGTACACGCGACGCGGTACGACGTCTGCCCCAGTGCGGTGGCGGCGGTTATCGCCTCGTGGGCCAGGCGCGTCTTGCCGACGCCGGCAGGTCCGACGATCAGCACACCGCGAGACCCGTTCCCGCCCAACGCATCAGCCATCAGGCCGAGCTGCTCACCCCGGCCCGTCAAGGGCCAGCGCTCGCTCACAGTCGAAACCTACCTCCTTGGGGCTTCGGAGGTTGGCCGCCCAGCTGACGGCCCGCGAAATCTGGCCGAAGTGAGTAGTCGGACGCTCGCCGTACCCAAGGGTTTAGGTAGCCGCCTACGGGGTCGACCACCGTCGAATCGCCCGACGATGGGTACGAAACCCGTGCCGACGACCTCTCGCCGCACCGGGCCGACCATCCCCGGAGGGACACCGACATGCCGCGTGATCTAGACGACGCCGCCCACCCACGCCATCCCGCCGATCGGGGCGACCAACCGGCGGTGCGGCGCTGGCTTCAGGCGGGCGCGGTGGCCGCGGGCCTGGGCGCGGCGATGATCGTCACCCCCGTCGCGGCCGTCGCCACCGCCGACGACAGCGCACCAGCGGCCAGTTCCTCCGACGACGCCGCGACCGACCCGGTCGACAACACCGCCGACACCGCGGAGCCGTCGTCAACCTCGACCGCCACGCCACACCGGGACATTGGCGAGGTGCCGCGCTCGACCCTCAGCGCGCAGGGGGTGGTGAGAACCCAGCCATCGGGAGACGACGACGAGACGGACGACGCCGCCGCCGCCGCCGACGAGACCATCCCCACCGCATCGACCGACGTCGTCGAACCCGAGCCGGACGCCGAGCCCCAGGTCGATTCACCGGACCCGGTGATACCCGCCGCGCCGAGCCACGCACCCAACTCTGGCAGCGACGCACCGTCCGCGCCGGCACCCAAGACGCCGACTCACAGGTCGGTCGCACCAGCGGCGACCACCCAGCCGGAAGACACCCCGAAAGACGGGGCCGCCGCACCCGAAACATCAGGTGCCGCAATACAAACGGTCGCGCGCGTTGCTGCCCCACTCGCCCTCGTGTCCGTGACGACGAAGTCGTATCCAGCGGCGGTCACCGCTCCCGTGAGCATCCGCGCAATCGTTGCCGACGTGTTGCGCTGGACCGGCTTCGGGGCACTGGACCCCGGCGTGCCGCTACCGTCGTCGCCGCTCAACGACCTCCTCGCCGGGGCCTGGGTCGCGGTGCGCCGACTGCACTACACGCTGTTCAACGCCGCGCCCACCCTTTCCCCGGCGCAGATATCGCAGGATGCCAGGACCGGCGTCGTCGAGGGCACCCTCGGGGGCGCCGACGCCGACGGTGACCAACTCACCTACGCTCTCGTCGGCAAGGGAACGAATGGCGTGGTCGTCCTGGGCTCCGACGGCACCTACACCTATACGCCCAGTTCGGCTTTCGCGCACGAGGGCGGCACCGACAGCTTCACGGTCTCCGTCACCGATGCCATCGCCAACCCCTGGCACATCCACGGACTCGCCGACCTCTTCGGTCACGCCGCGCCCGCCACCCAGATGGTCATCGTCACCGTTGCCCCCGTCAACACCGCCCCCACCGCCCCGCCGACGATCACCGCACCCGCCCCAGGCGCCGACGGAGTGGTCACCGGAAGCATCGGTGCCTCGGACCCCGACGGTGACACCGTGACGTACTCCATCTACCGAGACCCCAACGTGGTCATCCTCAGACCCAAGGGAACCGCCACGATCGATACGGCCACCGGTGTCTACGAGTACACACCCGCCGCCTGGGCCCGCCACGACGCGGCCGCCGTCGGCACGGCTCCGATCACCGACACCTTCGTCGTCACGACCACGGACAGCTACGGCGCCCAGGTCCGGACAACAGTCGTGGTGAGCATCAAACCCGACAACAAGCTTCCCACCGTCGATCCCGCCGTCACGCTCGACCCGGCACACGCGTCGGAACGCATAGTGATCAGCTACACCTCCGACGCGACCGGGACCTCGACGACCACGGTGTCGACGTCCATCCTGCTCATCACGCCGAACGTCGGCGACGCGGACGGCGACAGCGTGACGGTGACTGCAGTGAATGCCGACCAGGCCCTGGGCACCGTCACGCGCAAGGCCGACGGGACATTCGGCTATACGCCGACCCTCGCCGCGCTCAGAGCGGGGGGAACCGCCGCGCAGATCACCGACATCGTCGCCCTCACCCTGGACGACGGCCACGGTGGCGTGACCTCGGCGAAGGTGACCGTCACCCTTCAGACCGCGCTGATCATCGCAGGCACCCTCGCGACGAGTTTCCCCATCGACGCGGCGATTGGTACGGCCGACACCAGCGGTCTGACCAACCCGGGGGACCAGCTGACGATCGTCGGCGTGGCCGGGCTGATCGAACGGGTCGGCGACGATCTGGTCTTCAAGCCCACCACAACCGCCGACTTACCCAAGTACGCGCTCGGTCCCGCAACCGATTTCGCGACGGTGACCGTGGTTCAGAGCGGGGACAAGGTCTACGTCTACAAGAGGGACCCGGGAACTGCCCAGTCCTCCCTCTTCACGATCTTCGATCTGGGTCCGGTCGATCAGCCGATCGGGTCCGCTTGACCCACCGACTCCTCGGGCGTCTGTTCGTCCGAGGGCTCGGTCGGCCAGGCTGACTGCCATTCGTCGGCGCCGATCACTCCCGAGGGCACGGCGTCGAGTTCCCCGTTGCGGCGAGCGGCGATCACCCTCTCCGCCGTCCTGACGTCGTCCATGAACTCCAACACCACTGTGCGCAGGGCATTCTCGGCGTCGACGTCGGGCGTCAAGCTCACCGTGAGCATTGCCGACGGAATCAACTCGGCGGGCACGCCCGCCCGCTCGGCTCGGGCGATCGCCTTCTGCGCCAGAGCCAGCGCGGGCTGCCCGGTCGGCACGTCGTCCATCGCGGACTCGCGGGTCTTCTCCAGCGATTTGCGCTCCTCCCATTGCGCCAACTGCTCGTCGAGGGAAACCTGTTCTCCGGCAAGCACTGCCGGGGCCCGATTGACCAGTTTGCGCACCAGCGCGTCAGCGACGTCGTCGATGGAGAACGCGTGCTGCGGCGCATCCTCGGCGATACGAGCATGAAAGAGCACCTGCAGCAACACATCTCCGAGCTCGTTGCGCAGTTCGTTCGCGTCCCCACTGCGCATGGCGTCGAAGAGCTCGTAGGTCTCCTCCAGCAGATAACGGCGCAGTGAATCGTGGGTCTGCTCGCTCTCCCACGGCCCGTCGGTGCGGAGCTTGTCCATCATGGCCACCGCGTCGAGCAGCCGTTCGCCGGGTTGCGTTGCGGGCGAGGAGATCAGCGGCGCGCCCGCAGCCAGACGTGCTCTGACGATCGGGTGCGTGGGATCCGAGGACAGCAGCACAGGAGCGTCCTCACCGGTGTAGGCGGGCCGGGCCGTAGGCAGCGACCACGGCACCCTGACGGGCATCTCCTCGGTGTACTGCACGTCGCCGGTAAGCAGCATGATGGCCTCCACGGGCACCAACGACGGGCGGCGCGGATCCACCAAGACGACGGTCATGGGGCAATACCTCCGAGGTCGGTTATATCAACCTCGGCCTGCGGCCTTCCATCCAGCGCCAGCAGCAAACCCGCCACCACGCGCAGCAATTCGGCGTCGCGCACCCGTGGTGCCGCGACCCCGCTGCCCTCGCGGGGAATCGGGACCATGATCGTCGACGTGGTGGCGCGGTACGTCGCCGAGGGATGCATCCGCTTGAGCCGCAGTTGCTGCGAATCCAGCAGCGTCAGCGGGGTGACGCGGATCGAGGACGCCGAGGGCGCGCTCACCTCGGTGACGCCATACTGCCGGCACAGCAGGCGCAGCCTGGCCATCGCCACCAGGAGCTGGGCGGGCTGCGGGAGTGGCCCGTAGCGGTCGACGAGTTCTTCGACGACACCCGCGACGGCGGCGTCGTCGGAGGCGGCCGCCAGTCGGCGATACCCCTCCAGGCGCAGTCGGTCGCTGCCGATGTAGTCCGGTGGCAGGTGGGCATCGACGGGCAGGTCGATGCGCACGTCCTTCGGTTCCTCAACGGCCGCAACGGGATTCCCATCGATCACGGCTCGGTACGCCTCGACCGCCTCGCCCACCAGGCGGACGTAGAGGTCGAACCCGACGCCGGCGACGTGGCCGGACTGCTCGGCGCCCAGCACGTTGCCCGCGCCACGGATCTCGAGGTCCTTCATGGCCACCGCCATGCCCGCGCCGAGCTCGTTGTTCTGCGCGATCGTGGCGAGCCGGTCGTATGCCGTCTCCGTCAGCGGCACCTCGGGCTGGTAGAGGAAGTACGCGTAACCCCGCTCGCGGCTGCGGCCGACGCGACCACGCAGCTGGTGTAGCTGCGAGAGCCCGAACGTGTCCGCACGCTCGACGATCAGCGTGTTCGCGTTCGAGATGTCCAGCCCCGTCTCGACGATCGTCGTGCACACCAGGATGTCGAACTCGCGGTTCCAGAACCCCTCGACGGTGCGCTCCAACTGCTCCTCGGCCATCTGGCCGTGCGCCACGACCACCCTGGCTTCGGGCACCAGTTCCCTGACCCTGGCCGCGGCCGAATCGATGGTTCGCACCCGGTTGTGGATGTAGAACGCTTGCCCGTCGCGGAGCAGCTCGCGCCGCAGCGCCGCGGCGACTTGCTTGTCGTCATGCGGTCCGACGTAGGTCAGCACGGGGAAGCGCTCCTCGGGTGGGGTGAGGATGGTCGACATCTCGCGGATGCCTGCCAGGCTCATCTCCAAGGTCCGCGGGATCGGCGTCGCGCTCATCGTCAGCACGTCGACGTGGGTGCGCATCGACTTGATGTGCTCCTTGTGCTCGACGCCGAAGCGCTGCTCCTCGTCGACCACGACCAGGCCGAGGTCCTTCCACGTCACACCGGTCTGCAGCAGGCGGTGGGTGCCGATCACGATGTCGACCGAGCCGTCCTTCATGCCGCTGAGAACCTTGCGCGACTCGGCGTTGTCGGTGAAGCGGGACAACCCCTTCACGGTGACCGGGAAGCCCGCCATCCGCGCCGAGAACGTCTGCAGATGCTGGTCGGCGAGCAACGTCGTCGGCACCAGGATTGCGACCTGCTTGCCCGCCTGCACCGCCTTGAAGGCCGCGCGCACCGCGATCTCGGTCTTGCCGTAGCCGACGTCACCGCAGATCACCCGATCCATCGGCACCGGCTTCTCCATGTCGGACTTGACCTCGGTGATCGCGGTCAGCTGATCCATGGTCTCGGTGAACCCGAACGCGTCCTCCATCTCCGCCTGCCACGGCGTGTCCGGTCCGAACGCGAACCCCGGCGCCGCCTGACGCTTGGCGTAGAGCGTCACCAATTCGCCCGCAATTTCGCGAACGGCCTTGCGCGCCTTAGTCTTCGTGTTGGTCCAGTCGCTGCCGCCGAGCTTGCTCAGCGACGGCTCCTGCCCGCCGACGTAGCGGGACAGCTGATCCAACGAGTCCATCGGCACGAACAGCTTGTCCGACCCGCCACCGCGCTTGGCCGAGGCGTATTCGAGGACGAGGTACTCACGTCGGGCGCCACCGATGGTGCGCTCCTGCATCTCGACGAAGCGGCCGATGCCGTGTTGGTCGTGGACGACGAGATCGCCCGCGGTCAGCGCAAGCGGGTCGACGACGTTGCGGCGCTTGGCCGCCAGTCGCTTGCCCTCGGTGGCGGCGGCGCGGTTGCCCGTCAGGTCGGTCTCGGTGATCACGACGAGGTTGGCGCCCGGCAGCACCACACCATCGCGCAACGGTCCCCTGAGCACGCCGACCACACCGGGCTTCGGCACGTCGCCAGGCGCCAGGATCGACGCGGCGGTGTCGGCCTCGCCCAACTGCTCGACGATGCGGTGGGCGGTACCCGTGCCCGGCGTCACGACCGCGGCCAGCCCGCCCGTCGTGACGTGCGCGCGCAGCATCGCGAACATCTCGTCGAGGTTGTTCTGCTGCCCCCTCGCCGACGGCGCGGCGCGAATGTCTAGTTCCGTCGCGTCCGGGTTGCCCAGCTGGCTCAGCGTCCACCACGGATGTCCGCCGACGGCGGCGCCGGCGCGGACGTCGGCGAGCTCACGGAAGCCGGACCCGCCGAGTTGTTCGATGTCGATCGGCGCCTGAGCTCCCATCGCGGCGACCGACCACGACGCCTCCAGGAACTCCTGCCCCGTCTTGATCAGGTCGCCCGCCCGGGTCCGGACCTTCTCCGGGTCGCAGACCAGCACCGGCGCGCCGGCGGGCAGGTGGTCGGTGAGCAGTGACAGGTCAGTCGGTCGCAGGACGGGTAGCAGCGCCTCCATCCCGTCGACGGGGATGCCCTCGCCCAGCTTGGCCAGCATGTCACTGACCGTGCCGGTGACGCGGTTGTCGTCATGGGGCTGATCGGCCGCCAGCGCGGCCGCTCGCTTACGGACGTCCTCGGTCAGCATCAGCTCTCGGCACGGCACGGCGATCAGCGTGTCGAGGTCGATGTCGGTCAGCGATCGCTGATCGGCGACGGCGAACATCCGCATCTCGGATATCTCGTCGCCCCAGAACTCCACGCGGACGGGATGTTCGGCCGTCGGCGCGAAGACGTCGAGGATGCCGCCGCGGACCGCGAACTCGCCGCGCTTGCCGACCATGTCGACCCGGGTGTAGGCCAACTCGACCAGCCGCTCCAGCACCCCATCGAACTCGGCCTCGGCTCCGACCGTCAGCGTGACCGGCTCGACGTCGGCCAGGTCCGGCGCCATCGGCTGCAGCAGTGAGCGTGCCGTGGTGACCACGACCCGCAATGGTGCGCCGAGGCGGGTGTCGTCGGGCTTGGCCAGCCGGCGCAGCACCATCATTCTGGCGCCGACCGTCTCGACTCCCGGCGAGAGCCGTTCGTGCGGCAGCGTCTCCCAGGACGGGAACAGCGCGACCGCGTCGCCCAGAACGGCCTGCAGTTCGGCGGTCAGGTCGTCGGCCTCCCGGCCGGTCGCGGTGACGACGAGCAGTGGGCCCGCCTCGGCGAGCGCGGCGGCGACGAAGAGGCGGGCATTGGCCGGGCCGACCAGCGCCCATTCGGGGGTGGCCTCGGCGGCGCGGCGGGTGAGATCGGCCAGACCGGGGTCGGACAGCGCGAGTCGGACCAGTCCCGACATCGGGGTCTGGACATGGGGGTGCCCCGAAGTGGTCATCGATTACTCATCCTAGTCATCGCCCGCCGAGTGGCCACCTACCGCACGTCAACGTCCAAAAAGCGTGCGATATCTGGCCATTCGCGCGAGGGGCTACTGCTGGTCGTGCAACTCCGGATCGGCTTCGAGGTGGGTCAGCCCGTTCCACATCAGGTTGACCAGGTGCGCGGCGACGACTTCCTTCTTCGGTTCCCTGGTGTCCAGCCACCACTGCGCCGTCATCGACACCGAGCCGACGAGGGCTTGGGCGTACAGCGGCGCCAGCTGAGGGTCCAGGCCGCGGCGGGAGAAGTCACCGGCCAGGATCGACGCCACCTGGCTGACGGCGTCGTTGAGCAGGCTCGAATACGTGCCCGACGCGATGCTCGCCGGGGAGTCGCGGATGAGGATGCGGAAACCGTCGGTGCGCTCCTCGACGTAGGTCAGCAGCGCGAGCGCCACCCGCTCCACCCGCACCCGGGAGCGGTTGTTGGTCAGCGAGGAGGTGATGCCGTCCAGGAGTGCCGACATCTCGCGGTCGACCACGACGGCGTACAACCCCTCCTTGCCACCGAAGTGCTCGTACACGACGGGTTTGGACACGTTGGCCCGCTGGGCGATCTCCTCGATCGACGTGGCGTCGTAACCGCGCTCGGCGAACAGCGACTTGGCGATCTCGATCAGCTGCTGGCGGCGTTCGGTACCCGTCATGCGCGCGCGCGGTGCACGTGCTTCCTTCTCGGGCGCTGCCACGGCTGCCAGGGTAGGCCTTCGACTAAAGTCGCTCGCGTAAAGTCACTCCCGCAGTCCGTCGTAGTGTAATCGGCAGCACCTCTGTTTTTGGTACAGATAGTTCAGGTTCGAGTCCTGGCGACGGAGCACCCACCTAGCGATTTCGGCGTGATGAGTCGCGACGAGCGCGACCGATCACGCCGAAATCGCCCAACGTGAGGGATCGATGACGACACGAGGCGAGACCGCGGTCATCGTCCTGGCGGCGGGGGCGGGCACCCGGATGCGGTCCGACGTGCCGAAGGTCCTGCACACGCTGGCCGGCCGCAGCATGATCGCGCACGCGCTGCACGCCACCGCGAAGGTCCACCCGCGGCACCTGGTGGTAGTGGTCGGCAAGGACCGCGACCGCGTCATCCCCGCCGTCGCCAGCCTCGCCGAGGAACTCGACCGCCCGATCGACATCGCCATCCAGGACGAACAGCTCGGTACCGGGCATGCCGTCACCTGCGGGCTGGCCGCGCTGCCCGCCGACTTCGAGGGCACCGTCGTGGTCACCGCCGGTGACGTCCCACTACTGGATGGCGCCACCCTCAACGAGCTCGTCGACGCCCATGGAAGCGAAGCCGTCGCCGCGACCCTGCTGACCACGACGGTGCCCGACCCCACCGGCTACGGCCGCATCCTGCGCACTCAGGACGGCGAGGTGACCAGCATCGTCGAGCAGGCCGACGCCACGGCCTCCCAGCTGGCGATCCGCGAGGTCAACGCCGCCGTGTACGCCTTCGATGCCACGGCGCTCCGCTCAGCCCTGACCGAGCTACGCTCCGACAACGCGCAGGGCGAGCTCTACCTCACCGACGCCATCGAGATCATCCGCCGCGGCAATCGGCAAGTCCGCGCCCTGCACGTGGACGACAGCGCGCTGGTCGCGGGGGTCAACGACCGCATCCAGCTGGCCGATCTGCACCGCGAGCTCAACCGCCGCCTGGTGGCCGACCTGCAACGCAGCGGGGTGACCATCGTCGACCCCGCCACGACGTGGATCGACGTCGACGTGACCGTCGGGCGCGACACGGTCATCGCCCAGGGCACCCAGCTGCTCGGCACCACCAGCATCGGCGCGCGCTGCCAGATCGGGCCCGACACGACGCTCACCGGCGTGACCGTCGGCGACGGCGCCACCGTGATCCGCACCCAGGGTTCGTCGTCGGTGATCGGCGACGCAGCCGTCGTCGGGCCGTTCGCGTACCTGCGGCCGGGCACCGAACTGGGGACCGAAGGAAAGATCGGTACGTTCGTCGAGACCAAGAACGCGACCATCGGCGCAGGGACCAAGGTGCCGCACCTGACGTACGTCGGGGACGCCGACATCGGCGCGGACAGCAACATCGGCGCCTCCAGCGTGTTCGTCAACTACGACGGAGAAACCAAGCGGCGCACCACGATTGGCTCTCACGTGCGCACCGGTTCGGACACCATGTTCGTCGCTCCGGTGGTCGTCGGCGACGGCGCGTACACCGGCGCGGGCACCGTCGTACGGGAGGACGTGCCGCCCGGCGCGCTGGCCGTCTCGGCGGGCCCGCAGCGCAACATCGAGGGCTGGGTCGTGCGCAAACGACCCAACAGCGCCGCGGCCGAGGCAGCCAGGAACGCCGGCGCCCGCGAGGACCAACCGGACACCTGACGTTGGCATTCTGGCAACCCGGCCACGCGGTCCCAGAATCGCTACGTACGATCAACCCGTATCGATCCCCGACGGCAAAGGCAGCTCCGAAGTGGCCACGGACTGGACCGACAATCGCAAGAACCTGATGCTGTTCTCGGGTCGCGCACATCCCGAGCTCGCCGAGCAGGTCGCCAAGGAACTGGACGTCAGCGTCACCGCGCAGACGGCCAGGGACTTCGCGAACGGCGAGATCTTCGTGCGCTTCGACGAGTCGGTGCGAGGCTGCGATGCCTTCGTGCTGCAGTCCCATCCCGCGCCGCTGAACAAGTGGCTGATGGAACAGCTGTTGATGATCGACGCGCTCAAGCGGGGCAGCGCCAAGCGCATCACGGCGATCCTGCCGTTCTACCCCTACGCCCGCCAGGACAAGAAGCACCGCGGCCGGGAGCCGATCTCGGCCCGCCTGGTGGCCGACCTCTACAAGACCGCCGGCGCCGACCGCATCGTGTCGGTCGACCTGCATACCGACCAGATCCAGGGCTTCTTCGACGGACCCGTTGACCACATGCGCGGTCAGTCCCTGCTGTGCGGGTACATCCGCGACAACTACTCCGACCATGACATGGTCGTGGTCTCCCCCGACTCGGGCCGCGTTCGCGTCGCCGAGAAGTGGGCCGACTCCCTCGGCGGCGTACCGCTGGCGTTCATTCACAAGACCCGCGATCCCCTGGTTCCGAACCAGGTCAAGTCCAACCGGGTGGTGGGTGACGTCAGGGGCAAGACCTGCATCCTGACCGACGACATGATCGACACCGGCGGCACCATCGCCGGCGCGGTCAAGTTGCTCAAGGAGGACGGGGCGGCCGACGTCATCATCGCCGCCACCCACGGCGTGCTGTCCGACCCTGCCCGCGACCGGCTCGCCGAGAGCGGCGCCCGCGAGGTGGTCGTCACCAACACGTTGCCGATCGGCGACGAGAAGATGTTCCCCCAGTTGACCGTGCTGTCGATCGCACCGCTGCTGGCCAGCACCATCCGTGCGGTGTTCGAAAACGGTTCGGTGACGGGACTCTTCGACGGCGACGCCTGATGTCCCACATTCGCGAGACCCCGTGACGTTGGCCCGCTCACTCGTCGTGCTGGCGACGGCGCTGGTCCTGGCTGGGTGTGGCTCCGGAAGCGAGGGCGACGACGGCGCGCCCGCGTCGTCGGCCGCCCCGGCGTCGACGACGACGAGCGCAGTGCCCACGATGACGCCCGCGCCCCCGCCCCCGTCTGCTACCCCAGCCGCGGGAAAGCCGTTGGCGTTCAGGGACTATCTGGCCACCATCAACGTCACCGGCGAGCCCGTGCACCTCGACAAGGCCCCCGGACTCGCGGTCACCGTGCCCGTGCCGGACGGCTGGGCGCAGACCAGTGATCCGCTGTTCTCGACCGGCGTGGAGTTCATCCAGCCCGTCGGCGTCGAGGGTTCGGCGCCGACGGTGACGCTGATGTCCATCCGCCTCGTCGGCGACTTCGACGCCAGGGACGCGATCCGCCACGCCAACTCCGACGCGCTGGCACCGACCGCCACGAACGTCACCGAATCCTTCGACGACTACGACGGATTCCCGTCCGCCGCAACGCAGGGCAGCTCTGGCGGTGCCGAGCACTACAGCCGGATCGTTCTGGCCGACGTGCCGTCGACCCGCGAGCGCTACCTGGTCCAGCTCACAGCCAGCACGCCCGCCGAGCAGCCGATCGGTCAGCCGTCGCCGTTGAACGACGTCGTCTCCGGGTTCAAGGTGGCTGTGTCGTGAGGCTCGCTGGCCTCGCGGGAGCCGTGCTCGTCACCGCAGTCACCGTCACCGGGTGTGGCGCGTCGGAACCGGATTACAAGTCCATCTGGACGACGACGACCTCGACCTCCACCACCGCCGCGCCGAACACCGAGAAGCCGATCTCCATCTCGGCGTACTTCGAGAAGATCGGCATCACCGGCGCGCCGGTCGCCCCCGACAAGCTGACCGACCTGACGGTGTCGGTGCCCGAACCGCCGGGCTGGAAGCCCTACTTCAACGTGAACCTCTCGCCGGGCACGCGGACCATCGCCAAGGGTGACACCTACCCCACCGCGATGCTGCTGGTCTTCCAGCTAGACGGGAACTTCGACGTCAGAGAGGCCCTCAAGCACGCCAACGGCGATGCCGAGCTGTCGCAGAACTTCAAGCAGCTCAACGCCTCCACCAACGACTTCCGCGGCTTCCCCTCGTCGATGATCGAGGGCAACTACGACCTCAACGGGCAGCGGATGCAGAGCTACAACCGCATCGTGATCGCCACCGGCACGCCGGCGCGAACCAATCTGCCCGGGCAGAAGTACCTGATCCAACTGACCGTGACCTCCTTCGCCGACCAGGCCCAAGCCGATGGGCCCGACGTCGAGGCGATCATCAAGGGCTTCACCGTCGCCAGGAAGTAGCACGCTATCTATCCTGGGCGGCATGAGCGACTGGACCTCCAACGACCTGCCCCGATTCGACGGCCGGACGGTCATCGTCACGGGTGCCAACAGCGGGCTGGGCGAGGTGACCGCACGCGAGCTGGCGCGCGTCGGTGCCAAGGTCATCGTCGCCGTCCGCAATCTCGACAAGGGCAACGCCGCGGCGGCGGGCATGCCCGGTGACGTCGAGGTCCGCAAGCTCGACCTTCAGGACCTGTCCTCGGTACGGGCCTTCGCCGACACCGTCGAGGCGGTGGACGTGCTGATCAACAACGCGGGCATCATGGCGGTGCCGTACGCGCAGACCGTCGACGGCTTCGAGAGCCAGATCGGCACCAACCACCTGGGCCACTTCGCCCTGACCAACCTGCTGCTGCCCAGGATCACCGAGCGGGTGGTCACGGTGTCGTCGATGATGCACCTGCTCGGCAAGATCAGCCTGAAGGATCTGAACTGGAAGTCGCGGCCCTACTCCGCGTGGCTCGCCTACGGCCAGTCGAAGCTCGCCAATCTGCTGTTCACCTCGGAGCTGCAGCGCCGGCTCGACGCCGCGGACTCGGCGGTGCTGGCGGTCAGCGCTCACCCCGGCTACTCGGCGACCAACCTGCAGGGCAACACCGAGGGCAAGATCAGCAGCACGCTGATGACGCTCGGCAACAAGATGGCCACCGACGCCGGCTTCGGGGCGCGTCAGACGCTGTTCGCCGCGTCGCAGCCGCTACCCGGCGACAGCTTCGTCGGTCCGAAGTACGCGATGGCGGGGGCCACCGGGCTGTCCGCGCGCAGTCCGCTGGCCCGCAACGCGAAGACGGCCGCCGCCCTCTGGGCGCTGTCCGAGCAGCTCGTCGACGTCGGATTTCCACTCTGACGTGCGTGTGCGCTAGCCTTGGCGACGATCACGGCGAGGGTGGACCCATCGGACCACCGTTATCGACGGGAAACGATTCGCAGCCCAGCTGCTTCTGGTCGCCCTCACCGTGCCACTGTCATCACACGCACAGGAGCGACATCACATGGCCAAGACCACGGCCCACGCATCGAACAATCTGACCGCTGAGGTCCGGACCACGACCGGCAAGGGCGCGTCGCGTCAGGCCCGTCGCGACGGCAAGGTTCCCGCCGTCCTCTACGGCCACGGCGCCGATCCGCAGCACCTGACGCTGCCCGCCCGCGAGTTCGCCGCCGTGCTGCGGAACTTCGGCACCAACGCCGTCCTCACCCTCGACATCGGCGGCACGGAAGCCCTGGCGCTGCCGAAGGCGATCGAGATCCACCCGATCCGCCGCAACATCCAGCACGTCGACCTCATCATCGTCCGTCGCGGCGAGCGCGTGACCGTCGAGATCACCGTCCACGTCGAGGGTGACGCCGGCCCCGACACCCTGGTCAACCAGGAGTCGAACACCATCGAGATCGAGTCCGACGCGATGTCGATCCCCGAGAACCTCACGCTGTCGGTCGAGGGCGTCCCCGCGAACACGCAGTTCCTCGCCTCGCAGGTGCCGCTGCCCGAGGGCGTCACGCTGATCTCCGATCCCGAGCTGCTGGTCGTCAACGTCATTCCGGCGCCGACCGCCGCGGATCTGGAATCCGAGGGTGGCGGCGAGTCCCTCGAGGGCCAGGCCGAAGACGCGGCGGAGGCAGCCGCCGAAGCCGACGCGGCCGAGTCCGAGTAGGCGCGCGGGACGACGGTGGCCGAACCACTGCTGGTGGTCGGCCTCGGCAACCCCGGACCGCGGTACGAGACGACGCGGCACAACCTGGGCTTCCTCGTCGCCGACATCCTGGCCGATCGCCTCGGCTCGGGATTCAAGGTGCACAAGAAGTCCGGCGCCGAGGTGACGACCGGTCGCATCGGCGGCCGGTCAGTCGTGCTGGCCAAGCCTCGGGTCTACATGAACGAATCCGGACGCCAGGTCGGTCCGTTGGCCAACTTCTATTCGGTGCCGCCGGCTGACGTGATCGCCATCCACGACGAACTGGACATCGACTTCGGTCGGATCCGGCTCAAGCTGGGCGGCGGCGAAGGTGGGCACAATGGGCTGCGATCGGTGGCTGCGGCGTTGGGTACCAAGGACTTTCAGCGCGTCCGTGTCGGCATCGGGCGGCCGCCCGGCCGCAAGGACCCCGCCACGTACGTGCTGGAGAACTTCAGCGCGGCCGAGCGTCCCGAGGTCGGCTTGATCTGCGAGCAGGCCGCCGACGCCACCGAGCTGTTGATTCAGGTGGGCCTGGAGACCGCGCAGAACACCGTCCACGCCTGGTAGCCAGCGCCCCCACTCCCGCACTCCCGCACTCCCGCACTCCCCTAATCCCCCACTCCCGCGAGCGTGCGTGTCTGTCCCCGACACGCCGAGGAAAAACCGGAGAAGGCGCACGCTCGCGGCCCCGGGTCGGGCTAGCCGAGGCCGGTGATCCCGCTGCCGACGACCTTCGTCGGCTTGTGCGGATACCGCTTCTCGGCGTGCGCCTTCGCGGCCGAGTTCGGCAGCACGTACAACGTTTCCCGTTTGGCCTGAAGCGGTTTGAGCACCAGGTCCATGAAGCCCTTGCGGTCGTCGAGGTACGGCTCGATGACGTCCTCGCCCGCCGGGCACACGGCCAGACAGTAGGCGGCCTTGTAGTTGGCCTTGAACGACAGGCTCTGCCACATCGACGCGTTCTCGGATTCGGTGACACGCGAACGGAAGTCGGTCGCGTCGGCACTGTCGGCAATGGTCGATACGTAGTCGGCGAAGCCGCCCATGAACTCTCGGTAGTTGTGCACCGAGCAGGCGACGAAGTCGAAGCTACCGTCCTTGCCGATGGCACCAACCGGACACGCGGCGACACACAGTTTGCACGCGAGGCACGGCGAATAGTCCAGCGGCTCGCCGTAACTGGAGATCGGCGCGTCGACCAGAATGGTGGCGAGCAGAATGAAGTTGCCGAACTTCGGATGAATCACGTTGCGGTGGATGCCCATCACCCCGAGACCCGACGCCACCGCGACCGGCTTGTGCGCGACCACCCAGATCCGGCCGGGGAACCGGTCCATCTCCATCGGGAACGTGGCCGACGGGTTCAGCGCTCGGTGCCCGGCGTCCTGCAGGGCGCGGGTGATTCGGTGCGCGGCCTCGTTGATGATCTCGCCGGTGCGGTGAAACTCCTGGTTGGCCACGCTGCGCGCGACCGATCGTACGTTGTCGCGGTTCACTCGCACGACCAGTGAGATGTAACTTCTGGTGCCCGGGAGCGCGGAGTCGACGTGCTCGCGTTCGGAGGCGAGGTCGGGGTGCTCGACGCTGGCGAAGGCGACGTCATCGGCGCCTGCGGCTAGGCAGACGTCGCGCAACCAGTCGGCGTCGACCACCGCGGGAGGCCGTTCCGACGGGCGGGCGCGCACCTTTCGCACGGTGGGGTGGTCGGCGATTCGTCCGGCGTCGCGGTCCGTCATGCTAGGTATAGTACATAGAACCCAGCCGCCCGCCTAGTCCGACGTGCGACGCGCATAGGCGCGTAACGCGAACGGCGCGATCACGGCCGTCATGAGCAGTGACCACAGGATGGTGGCCAGCACGGGGTGATGCAACGGCAACTGAGCTTCCGGTGGCGCCGCGGGCCCGTTTCCCCACAGTTCCCGCATGGCCTGCGCCAGCGACGAGACGGGGTTCCATTCGGCCATCACCCTGAGCCACTTGGGCATCGGCTCGGTGGGCGCAAAGGTATTGGCCAAGAAAGTGATCGGGAACAGCACGGTGAACATCACGCCGTTCACCGCCTCCACCGACCGCATCAGCGACCCGACGAGAATGCCGAACCAGATCATCCCGAAGCCGAACACCAGGATCAACGCGAACGCGAGCACGGCGTCCGCGACCCCGCCCCTGATCCGCCAACCGATGCACAGTCCGGTGATCGCCATGACCACGATGCCGATCGAGGAGTGGATCAGGCTCGCCACGCTGCGGCCGATCAGCACCGACGACCGTCGGATCGGCAGCGAGCGGAACCGGTCGATGATGCCCTTCTCGACGTCGGCGGTGATACCCGACGCGACGACGAACGCCGTGAAGACGATGGTCTGCGCCTGAATTCCGGGTAGCAGGAACTCACGGTAGGACGCGCCGCCGGTGTTGGCGATCGAGGCGCCGAAGACGAACGCGAACAGCAGCACGAACATGATCGGCTGCACGGTGACGTCACTCAGCATCTCGGGCATGCGCCTGGTGTGGATCATGTTGCGCTTGACCATGATCCAGGACTGCTGAAAGACGGAGGTCTGGTGGATCGCGGGCCGCGAGGCATCGACGGCGGGCTTCGGTGCGACGGTCGTCATGGTCGGCTCTCCTTGGTCTCGTCGTCTTCGGCGCGGTGACCGGTGAGGGACAGGAACACGTCGTCGAGACTGGGTCTGGACAACCCGATGTCGTCGACCTCGATCCGGTGCTCCTGCAACCAGCCGGCCACCCGCGTCATGTCGGCTATCCCCTCCGCCGCCGCGGTGAGCTGGCGGGCGCCGGCATCCACGTGAACCTCGCCGCCGGCGCGCGCCATCAACTCGCGCGCCGTCGTCAGGTCTGCGGCGTGCGAGACCGTCACCACCAGGCTGGCGTTACCCGCCTGCTGCTTGAGTTGCAGCGGTGTGCCCTTGGCGATGATGCGCCCCCTGTCCATGACGACGATGTCGTCGGCGAGCTGGTCGGCCTCTTCGAGGTACTGGGTGGTCAGCAGCAGTGTGGTACCGCGAGAGACCAAGTCGCGCAGGACATCCCACAGATCGATGCGACTGCGCGGGTCCAGTCCGGTGGTCGGCTCGTCGAGGAAGAGGACCGGTGGCCTGGCGATCAGGCTGACCGCCAGGTCGATGCGTCTGCGCATGCCACCGGAGTAGGACTTGACCGGCCGATCAGCCGCCTCGGTGATCGAGAACTGTTCCAGCAGCTGATCTCCGAGCCGGGCGACGTCGCGCTTGCCGATACCGTACAGCGCGCCGATCATGCGGATGTTCTCGCGACCGGTGAGAAGCTCGTCGACCGTCGCCGCCTGCCCCGTGAGACCCATGTTGCTGCGCACCATCGCGGGCTCGGTTTGAACGTCGTAGCCAGCTACCCGTGCCGTCCCACTCGTCGGCTCCGTGAGCGTCGTCATCATCCGGACGGTGGTGGTCTTGCCCGCACCGTTGGGTCCGAGCAACCCCAGCACCGTCCCCTGCGGCACAGTGAAGCTGACACCATCGACGGCCGGGCGGTCCTGGGCGTCGCCCCCGAACCTCTTCACCAGGTCGATGGCCTCGATGGCCGGAGCGTTCATCAGTCAACCGTAACGAGATACCCCGACAGGGGGCCATTCATTTTCCCCCGCACGCGTCCTCGGAGCCGTGACGAGCGTGCGCAGAACGGGCACCGCCAGCGGCGTGTCGGGGAGCAGACACGCACGCTCGCGGGAGAGGGTCTCGCGGCAGGGGTCTCGCGGGAGAGGGTCTCGCGGCAGGGGGTTAGGTGACGAGCGCGACCGCGTTCGTGCGGCGCAGCTTGCCTGAGGGCGTCTTGGGAATGGTGCCCGGACCGAGCACGACCACGTTGCGGGGCCGCACGTCGACCTCGGTGACCACCTCGTGGGCGACCTGATGCTCGATGCGCCGCACCTCGATCGGATCCTCCCAGGCGTTGGACTCCACCGCGACGGCGAACGTCTCGCGCGAGTGGCCCGCGTCCAGCCGGACGGCGACCGCGCAACCGGGCCGGACACCCTTGACGCGCCCGGCGGCCCGCTCGATGTCGGTCGGGTAGATGTTGCGGCCGGCCATGATGATGACGTCCTTCACGCGGCCGCACACCACGACGTGGCCGTTCTCCATCTGGTAGCCGAGGTCACCGGTGTCGTACCAGCCGTGCTGGTCCTGGGCGGGCAGGAAGCCACCCATCGTGATGTAGCCGGGCGTCAGGGACTCGCCGCGCAGCTCGATGACGCCGACGCCGCGGGCCGGCATCACCTCACCGTGCTCGTCGACGACGCGGGCCTCGAGGTCACGCAGCAGCGGGCCGAGCGACGCCAGCCGCCGGGTATTGCCCTTCGTGGACGGGACCGCGCGGCGCAGGGCGGCCAGCAGGTCGGCGTCGACCTCGTCGACGACCAGCCCGGCCCCACACTCGGAGAACGACACCGCCAGGGTGGTCTCGGCCATGCCGTAGGCGGGCAGGATCGCGTTGGGGCTCAGGCCGAAGGGCTTGCCCGCATCGAGCAGGTCCTCGACGTCTGCGGGTTCGACCGGTTCGGCCCCGGACAGGGCGAAGCGCAGGGTCGACAGGTCGAACTGGCCCGGCTCGGCCTGGTTGCGCAGCCGCTTGGCGAATAGCGCGTAGGCAAAGTTCGGCGCCGCGGTCATGGTGCCCTTGTACTTGTCGATCAGCTTGGCCCACAGCAGGGTGTCCCGCAGGAAGTCCATCGGCGTGACCTTGACCAACTCGGCCCCGAAGTACATCGGAATGGTCAGGAAGCCGACCATGCCCATGTCGTGGAAGCAGGGCAGCCAGCTGACCATGACGTCCTTAGTGACGTCGTACTCGGCGCCGATGAACATCGCCTCGGCGTTCGAGTAGATGTTGCGGTGCGTGATCTGGACGGCCTTGGGAGATCCAGTGGAGCCACTCGTCAGCTGCATCAGCGCGAGATCGTCCTCGTCGGTCTCGACGGGGTCGATCGGCTCGGCGGCGAGGAGGTCGGAGATCGTGAGGACCTTGATGCCCTTCTCCTCCAACACCGGGATCGCGACCAGGAACGGCTCGGAAACGACGACGGCCGTTGCCTCGATCATCCCGATGACGTTCATCGTGTCCTCGGCCCACACCACCAGGTCGGTGCGCGGCGTGGGCTGGTGCAGCATCGTCAGGCTGGCCCCGCGCATCCACAGCGCCTGAGCGGTCGGGGCGATCTCCACGGGGAAGCCTGCCAGCACGCCGACGGCATCGCCGGGTCCGACACCGGCCGCGGCGAGCCCGCCCGCGATGCGCCGCGCGCGCTCGTGCACTTCACCCCAGGTGTGACGCACCGGCTCGTGCGGCTCACCCGTGACCATGCCGGTGGTGACCGTTGCCGCGTTGCGGTACATCTTCTCGGTAAACCTGCTCACGACAACCTCCTGGGTATGAGGAGCCCTGCGTCGGCGGCTGTATTGAAGTCGATGCCAACGCGCGCTTTACTGCACTTTTTCCAATGTTCCACCTGTTCGGGCGCGCGAACCACGAGGGACGCGCACACGATTGGGGTGCGTTTTAGTCTCGAAACGGGTGTTGCAGAGCTGACGCGAGGACACGCGGCGGCGTTTGCCCAGCGGAGCAGAGCCTGATCGGTACCGCCGCTGGCGGATCGCCCCCCGGAGTATGCGCCGGGGGAAGTCGTCGGGCCGTCGAGGAAACCGCTAGTCTTCACCGCCGATCATCTTAAGAGACCCTTAAGTAACTACCAAACCCTCGTGCCGATTGAGGCGTGGGTCACACCGTGCTCGACGGCGCCGGGACGACCCTGGCGCCATGCACCGGGCCACTGGCCGCGCGCACCGTGCGGCACACCCCGGCGCCCGCCAACTGCGATCCCACGTCGATCGCGGCCGACGCCGACGCACACAGGAACGCGCACGTCGGCCCGGAACCGGAGACGATGCCCGCCAGCGCTCCGGCGTCTACGCCGGCACGCAGCGTGCGCCGCAAGCCGGCGTCGAGGCTCAACGCCGCCGGCTGCAAGTCGTTGCCCAGGAGCGGCGCCAGCTGGTGCGGGTCACCGGACGCCAGCGCGGTCAGCAGCGGCTCGGGATCCGCGAGTCGCGGCGGCTGCTCCCTGGCAGTGTCCGCGCGGAGCCGGTCGATCTCGCCGAACACCCGCGGCGTCGGGAGCCCGCCGTCGGCGAACGCAAGCACCCAGTGAAAGGTGTTGCGCGTCAACACCGTGGCGAGTTGCTCACCACGTCCGGTGCCCAGCGCGGTACCGCCGTGCAGCGCGAACGGCACGTCGCTGCCGAGCTGCGCCCCCAGGGCGTGCAGGTCTGGACGCGGCACGCCGAGCTCCCACAGCGTGTTCATGGCCACCAGCACGGCCGCGGCGTCCGCGCTGCCACCCGCCATACCGCCCGCCACGGGGATGGACTTGTCCAGGGAGATGGCCACGTCCGGCGCCCGCCCGACGTGGTCTGCCAGGAGTTCGGCGGCGCGCCAGGCCAGATTGCGATGGTCCAGGGGTAGCGACGAACCGTCCTCGCTGGAACCCTCCCCCGACGACGTCACCGACAACACGTCGGCATTGCGCACCGTGACCTCGTCGAACAGCGATACCGCATGGAACACCGTGGTCAGTTCGTGGTAACCGTCATCGCGCAGATCGCCGACGGCGAGATACAGATTCACCTTGCCCGGCACGCGGACGGTCACCGACCCCGTCGATACCCATTCGGCGGCGGTGTCGGACTGAGGCACCCAAAGACCCTAACGTCGCACCGCGGCGACGGACATGAAAGTAGTCAGATACTCCTCGTCGACTCCGCTGCCCGGCAACCGATGCGCGGATGCCGCAGGCTGGTCACGCCCGTGTTTGCCCTAGCGGCGTGTCGAGATGACGGCGGCGTCGTGGACGCCGGGCATCGGGCGTCGGCGAACCCTAGTCTGTGAGGATGCTGGCCCCGATGGACGCGTTCGAGGACTACGTCGTCGACGGGGTCGTCGGACATGGCGGTTGCGCGACGGTCTACCGCGTACACCACACTTCGGCACCGGACCGGCCGGTGGCCCTGAAGGTGCTCGACGAGCGTCATCACGACCCCATCAACCTGGCCCGGTTGCTGCGGGAGTTCGAGTTCGCCAAGCGGACCGCCCACCCGCACGTGGTGACCATGTACGAGTGCGGCCCCGGCTGGCTGACCATGCAACTGGCCGGGGGTGGCACCGTGTCGACGCTGACCGCGAGGGCGGACCGCCTCACCGCGCTGGCGCAAATCGCCGACGCGCTGGATCACGCGCACACCCTCGGGATCGTGCACTGTGACGTCAAGCCGACGAACATCCTTGTCTGCGAACCGTTTTCCGTCGGCGGCGCATTGCTCAGCGACTTCGGCATCGCTAGGGCGTTCGCGGACAACGCCACTCGACGACCGACGCACGTCGACGCGTCCCTGCCGTACGTGGCGCCGGAGGTGCTGCGCGGACACCGTCCCTCGGCGGCCACCGACGAGTACGCGCTGGCGTGCACGACGGTCGAACTGCTCACGGGTGCGCCGCCGTTCACGGCACCCACGCCGATGGCCCTAATCGACGCACACGTCAATAGTGTTGTGCCCAAGTACTCCCGGCGGTTCGACTGGATGCCGCGGGCCTTCGATTCGATCTTGACGAAGGCGATGGCGAAGACGCCCGAGCTTCGATATCAGTCCTGCTCGGAGTTCGTCTCGCTGATCACGCGAGTTCTCGGCTGAGCAAACGCTAACCCCGGCAACACATTTCCGTAACTCAACGTTAACCGCTCACGGGGCACCTCGGGTCGCGGGCAGTTAGCTTCGAACAATGACGACGGAATCTCCGACTACATACGACAATTCAGCGCTCGCCCACGAAGAGGAGGGGTACGACAAGGGGCTCAAACCCCGCCAGCTGCAGATGATCGCAATCGGCGGCGCGATCGGCACCGGCCTGTTCATGGGCGCCGGCGGACGACTCGCCAGCGCGGGACCCGGGCTGTTCATCGTGTACGCGGTGTGCGGAGTGTTCGTGTTCTTCATCCTGCGGGCGCTCGGCGAGCTGGTCCTGCATCGCCCGTCGTCCGGGTCGTTCGTGTCCTACGCACGCGAGTTCCTCGGCGAGAAGGCAGCTTACGTCGCCGGCTGGATGTACTTCTTCAACTGGGCATGCACCTCGATCGTGGACGTCACCGCGATCGCGCTCTACATGCACTACTGGGGCGCCTTCGGTGCGATACCGCAGTGGGCGATCGCGCTCATCGCGTTGGTGATCGTGCTCAGCATCAACATGATCTCGGTCAAGTGGTTCGGCGAGATGGAATTCTGGGCCGCGCTGATCAAGGTCATCGCGCTGGTGGCGTTCCTCGTCGTCGGCATCGTCTTCCTGGCCGGCCGGTTCACGGTCGAAGGCGCACCGACCGGACCATCGGTCATCACCGACAACGGCGGCATCCTTCCGCAGGGGTTACTCGCACTGGTGGTCATCACGTCAGGGGTGATCTTCGCTTATGCCGCAGTCGAATTGGTGGGCACGGCAGCCGGGGAGACCGCCGAGCCCGCGAAGGTGATGCCGAAGGCGATCAACTCGGTGATCTTCCGGATCGCCGTGTTCTACGTCGGGTCGCTGATCCTGCTGGCATTGCTGCTGCCCTATACGGCATACAAGTCGGGCACCAGTCCGTTCGTCACGTTCTTCTCCAGCATTGGAGTCCCCGGAGCGGGCAGCATCATGAACTTCGTCGTGCTGACCGCGGCGCTGTCGAGTCTCAACGCCGGGCTGTACTCCACCGGCCGCATCCTGCGCTCGATGTCGATGAACGGCAGTGCGCCGAAGTTCACCTCGAAGATGTCCAAGAGGGGCGTTCCGTGGGCGGGCATCGCGTTGACGGCGTGCTTCACCGTCGTGGGAGTCTTCCTCAACCTGGTGGTGCCCGCGGAGGCGTTCAACATCGCCCTGGACCTCTCCGCCCTTGGCATCATCGCGTCGTGGGCGACGATCGTGATCTGCCAGATCCAGCTGTACCGGTGGTCGCAGAAGGGGATTCTGCAACGCCCGTCGTTCCGGCTGTTCGGCACGCCGTACACGAGCTACGCGACGCTGGTCTTCCTGTTCGCGGTGACGGTGCTGATGTGCTGGGAGAACATCTGGAACCTGGTCGCGCTACTCGTCATCGTGCCGACGCTGGTCGGTGGCTGGTACGCCGTCCGCGGCCGGGTGCTCCAGGTGGCGTCCGAGCGCGTCGGCATCACGGGCAACTACCCCGTCTACGCGGAGACACCCCTCATGGACGAACTCATCGGCAAGGACGCCATGGAAGCGACCAAGCGGCAGGCCCAGGAGAAGAAGGACGCCGACGGGTAGGACCTACGACGCGGACGTCCGCGTGCGCTGAGCGGCAGTCGCTCAGTACACGCGGACGTTCGGCTGTGGTTTTGCGTCCTCGACCTGTCCCGACCGCTGCAGCAGTCGCACGAAGTCGGCGATGCCGAGCGTCTCACCGCGACGAGCCGGGTCGATGCTGGCCGACAGCAGCCGCTCGGCGGACTCGTTACCCGAGCCCGCCCACTCAGCGAACGCGTTGCGCGACGTCTTGCGACGCTGCGCGAAGGCGATGTCGATGAGACTGAAGACCTTCTTGCGGAATTCGTCGTCGGTGGGCCACGGCGAGGTCTCGTAGCGATCGATGCGGACCAGACCGGAGTAGACCCGCGGGATCGGCCAGAAGACCGTCGGCGAGACCATCCCGTGTCGGCGCACGTTGCCGTAGAACCGCACCTTGGCACTCGGCACGCCGTAGTCCTTGCCACCGGGCTCGGCCGCCAGACGCTCGGCGACCTCCGCTTGGACCATGACCATGACGGTCCGGATCGTCGGGAACTGAGCGAGGAGGTGCAGGAGCGCCGGCACGGCGACGTTGTACGGCAGATTCGCCACCATGGCGGTGGGCTGCTCGTCCAGATCGGACGGCATCAAATCGAGCACGTCGCTGTTGAGGACCATGAGCCGGTTGATCTCACTGTGGGAGTGCTCGGCGATCGTCTTCGGGAGCTGACGCGCGAGTACCGGGTCGATCTCGACCGCGGTCACCTTCGCGCCACGGTCGAGGAGTGCGAGGGTCAACGATCCGAGACCGGGGCCCACCTCGAGCACTACGTCGTTCCGATTGATCCCGGACGCCGACACGATGCGACGCACCGTGTTGGCGTCGTGGACGAAGTTCTGTCCAAACGCCTTGCGTGGCCGGAACTCGAGTTCCTTAGCCAGATGTCTTATCTCGGTCCGCCCGAGAAGCCGAATCGTCAGCGCACACCCAACCTTCCACTACACACAGGCCAAGCCCCCCAGCCTTGACGTGACCGTGTGACCTCAGCAATCGCTATCTGTTCTTCTCTCGTAGCAAGATCAGCCCGCTGAGCATAGCGCAGACCACCACTGCGCTCCCATGTGTTTTGATCAAATTGGACTCCACCGTAAAAACCGTTGCCGGTGTTTATAGCCCAGTTACCTCCGGCTTCACATCTGGACAAGGCGTCCCAGGTGGCGCCCTGGGCAACCGGAGGCACCTCGGTTCCGGGCTTGGCGCCGATCCGCGTCACGCCGTCACGGGCCGGAACGATGACGACATTGGCTACTGGCAACCTCCCCGTCTCCACACCGTTCACCGTGGCCACCGCGTACGTGACGTCCTGAACACCCTCTGTCCCCGGGTCGTCCACGACCCGACGGCTCATGTTCATCGTCACGTCGGGAACCTCCAGGTCATGGGGTTCCAGCGGCACTCTCTGCGTCACCTTCGCGACGCGCACCCGGGTCACCTGGATCTGCATTCCGTCGGTGACCGGCGAGCTCGCGGCGGGTATGACGCCATCACTCTGCTGCAGCGGTACACCCGCGGCCTCGAGGAAACCGGCGACGTTGGCCGCGGCCAGGCGGACGGTCCGGACGACCCCACCATCGTTGATCTGCGCGGTTCGCGCGCCCACCACCGGCAGTGACATGCCCTCGAGCGGCACGCGGCTGCCCCGCGAGGCCGCGGCCGGAGCGGTATCGGTCATCGACAGCTGCGCCAGCGCCTCCTGCACGGTCGACGCCGTCGTCCACACCTCGCGGCTGTCGCGTCCGTCGAGGGAGATCTGCAACGGACGGCTGCGCCGCAGCACGATGGTCTCCGACTGCTCGATGGAATCGTTTGCCGCGGGGTACAGATCGTCGCGTTCGCCGACCTCGAAACCGTTCTCTTCGACGACGTCGATCACGCGCGACTTCATGGTCGACACCGTGACCGACGCTCCGTCCACGGTGAGCGTCACGGTCTTGTGGGCAACGATGGCGTAGCCGCCGGCAAACGTCAGCGCGACGAGCAGGGTCGCGACGAGGAGCCGCAGTTGAGGCGAGCGCGCCCCATGGAGCTGATGCAAACAGTTCACGAAAACTTTCCCGACTGAAGGGTCGACGACGGACGACCGCCGCGGGCCGACCGCGTTAGTTACAAAACGGTAACGAAGTCCTCTGGAGGCGGCAACTCACCATCAGGTGCGGATTCCGTAGGTCCGAACCGCGTTCTCAGTGGTCTCGCGGGCCACGTCGGCAGCCGGTCTGCCCGTCACCTCGGCCAATGCGCGCACGGTGTAGGGCAAACAGTACGACTCATTCGGTGCGCCGCGGAACGGATGCGGTGTCAGGAACGGCGCGTCGGTCTCCACGAGCAGCTGCCTAGGCGGGATGACCGCGACGGCCTCGCGCAGTTCTCGCGCGTTCCGAAAGCTGACGGTCCCCGACAGGCTCAGCAGCCATCCCGCGTCGACGCAGACGCGGGCCATCTCGGGTCCTGACGAGAAGCAGTGGAAGATGACGGTCTCCGGTGCGCCCTCCGCGGCTAACACGTCGAGCACCGCGGCGTCGGCGTCGCGGTTGTGAATCATCAGCGGCTTGCCGGTCCGCTTGGCGAGGTCGATGTGCCAGGCGAACGCCTCGCGCTGCCGATCCGGCTCCGCGCACTCCTCGAGCTTGCCCGGCCAGTAGAGATCCATGCCGGTCTCCCCGATCGCGACCACCCGCGGATGGGCTGCGAGGCGTTCGAGCTCCGCCCTGGCGTCGTCGGTCAGCGCGTCGGCGCGCGTCGGGTGCAGGGCCACGGCGGCGTAGACGCGGGGATCCCAGTCCGCCGCCTGGGTGACCCAGCGGGCCGAGGCGAGATCGTCGGCAATCGTCACGACGGCCGTGACGCCTACTGCCTCGGCCCGATCGAGGATCGCGTGGACGCCTGCGGCGTCGAACGCCCCGCACGCGTCGAGGTGCGTGTGCGCGTCGATCAGAGTGCCGACCGGCGCGGGGGGCGGCGGTCGCTCGCGTCGGGAACTCACGTCCACACACAATAAGGTGAGGGCCAAATGAGAGAGCCGTACTACATCACGACCGCCATCGCGTATCCGAATGGCGCACCGCACATCGGCCACGCGTACGAATACATCGCCACCGACGCGATCGCCCGCTTCAAGCGGCTCGACGGCTTCGACGTGCGCTATCTGACCGGAACCGATGAGCACGGGCTGAAGATGGCCCAGACCGCAGCCACCGAGGGGATCCCGACCGAGGATCTGGCGCGGCGCAACTCCGATGCGTTCCAGAAGATGCAGGAGCGACTCGGTGCGTCATTCGACCGGTTCATCAGGACCACCGACGCCGACCACATCGAGGCGTCGATCGAGATATGGAAGCGGATGGACGCCGCGGGCGACATCTACCTCGACTCGTACTCGGGTTGGTACTCCGTGCGCGACGAGCGCTTCTTCGCCGACGACGAGCTCGAGACGCGCGCCGACGGCAACAAGTACTCGGTCGAGACCGGTACGCCCGTGACGTGGACCGAGGAGCAGACCTACTTCTTCCGGCTCTCGGCCTACGCCGACGAGCTCCTGGCGCACTACGCGGCCCACCCCGAGTTCATCGGACCCGACGTCCGGCGCAACGAGGTCGTGAGCTTCGTCTCGGGCGGGCTGCGCGACCTGTCCATCTCGCGCACGACGTTCGACTGGGGCGTACCCGTACCGGACCATCCCGACCACGTCATGTACGTGTGGGTGGACGCGCTGACGAATTACCTTACCGGAGTGGGGTTTCCAGACGTCGAGTCCGAGAGCTTCCGGAAGTACTGGCCCGCCGATCTGCACATGATCGGCAAGGACATCATCCGATTCCACACGGTGTACTGGCCCGCGTTCCTGATGTCCGCCGGAATCGAACTGCCGAAGCGGGTCTTCGTGCACGGCTTCCTGCTCAACAGCGGCGAGAAGATGAGCAAGTCGGTGGGCAACGTCGTCGATCCGTTCGCCCTCATCGACGCGTTCGGGCTGGATCAGGTGCGCTACTTCCTGCTGCGCGAGGTGCCGTTCGGGCAGGACGGCAGCTACAGCGAGACGTCCATCATCGGGAGAATCAACACCGATCTGGCCAACGAACTCGGCAACCTGGCCCAGCGGTCGCTGTCCATGGTCGACAAGAACCTCGCCGGAGCCGTCCCGACACCGGGGCCCTTCACTGCCGAGGACGCCGCCCTCCTGGCCCATGCCGACGGGTTGCTCGAGACGGTCCGCGCCCAGTTCGACGTGCCCGCCATGCACTTGGCGCTCGAGGCGATCTGGCTGATGCTTGGTGCGGCCAACCGCTACTTCTCCGCCCAGGAGCCCTGGGTCCTGCGCAAATCCGACGCCGCGGGCGACCAGGAGCGGTTCGGCACCGTGCTGTACACGACCCTCGAGGCGGTCCGCATCGCCGCACTGCTCATCCAGCCGGTGATGCCCGATGCGGCGGCCAAGCTGCTGGACCTCTTGGGCCAGCCGGCGGACCAGCGCGACTTCACGGCGATCGGCACCCGCATCGCGGCGGGTACGGCGCTGCCGAAACCGGAGGGTGTGTTCCCCCGCTACGTCGTGGAGTGACCTGCATCGCCGTCTGATCGTCGTGGTGTGATCTGCGTCACGTCATGTCACACTTCGACCGTGGCAGGTGTCTCGAGGGCATGACAAATCACACCGAACCCATCAACGTCGTCGTCATCGGTGGCGGGTATGCCGGCGTCATCGCCGCCAACCACCTGCGGCTCAACGCCGACGTATCCGTCACGCTGATCAACCCGCGGACTGCCTTCGTCGAGCGGATCCGGTTGCACCAACTCGTCACCGGGAGCGATGACGCCGTCGTGGACTACGCGGACGTGCTCGCCGGCGACGTCCGGCTCGTGGTCGACACAGCGGAACGCATCGACCCGGCATCGCGCACGGTGACGCTCCGCTCGGGAGACGTCGTCGGATACGACTACCTGATCTACGCCGTCGGTAGCACGGGCGGCGCCCTGACGGTGCCTGGCGCTGCCGAATTCGCCCATCCCATCTCGGAATTCGAGCACGCCGAGGCGTTGCGCGCGGCCATGGCCAAGGCCAAGGTTCATCCCAGTGCACCCGTGGTCGTCGTGGGGGCGGGACCGACGGGTATCGAGGTCGCCGCCGAACTGGCCGAGGGTCAGGCCGTGACGTTGGTGTGCGGCGATGTGCTGGGCCCCTACTTCAGCGAGTCCACCCGCCGGTCGGTGGGCAAGCGGATGCGGCGGCTCGGGGTGACGGTCGTCGACGGCCTGCAGTCGAAAGTGGTCGAGGTGCGCTCGAATTCGGTGCAACTGGCCGACGGCCGCGAGCTGCCGAGCGTCGTGACCATTTGGACGGCGGGTTTCGGTGTGCCCGACCTGGCGGCGCGCAGCGGCCTGACGACTGATCGGATCGGGCGACTGCTCACCGACGAGACGCTGACGAGCGTCGACGATCCGCACATCGTGGCCGCCGGTGACGCGGCCGCGCCGTCGGACCTGCCGCTGCGGATGAGCTGCCAGGCGGCGATCCCGCTCGGTGCGCAAGCGGCCAACACGGTGCTCAGCCGAATCGCGGGCACCGCGCCCGCGACGGTGAACCAGGCCTTCACCGGACAGTGCGTGAGCCTCGGCCGCAAGGCCGGCGTCATTCAGCTGGCGCACCTCGACGACCGGGTGCTGCCGATCCACGTCGGCGGCCGCCCCGCCGCGGCGATCAAGGAAGCGGTGTGCAAGGGCACCATCTCGTTCTTGGCGAAGGAGGCGCGCGTGCCGGGCTCCTACTTCTGGCTCAAGGGCGGCAAGCGTGCCGAGCACCTGGCCGCGGCCGAACCCACCCCATCCGTGCGATGAACACCAGCGCGCACGCCGAGCGATTCACCCAGCTGCGGCCGCTGCTGTTCACCATCGCCTACGAGATCCTCGGTACGGCAACCGAATCCGACGACGTCCTGCAGGAGAGCTACCTGCGGTGGGCAGAGGTGGACCTCGGCACCGTTGCGGACACCAAGGCCTACCTTGCGCAGCTCGTCACCCGGCAGGCGCTCAATGCCCTACGGGCGCAGGCCCGCAGGCGTGAGGAGTACGTGGGGCCGTGGCTGCCGGAACCCCTGCTGCTCGAGACGGCCGACGCGTCATCCGATGTCGTGCTCGCCGAATCGGTGTCGATGGCGATGATGGTGGTGCTGGAGACGCTCAGCCCCGACGAGCGCGCGGTGTTCGTGCTTCGCGAGGTGTTCGGCTTCAGCCACGACGAGATCGCCACGACGGTGGGCAAGTCCGCCGCGGCCGTCCGCCAGATGGCGCACCGCGCCCGTGAGCACGTCCAGTCGCGACGCAAGCGCTTCCAGCCGGCCGATCCGCAGAAGTCGCTGGAGCTCACGGCGCAGTTCTTCGCGACCGCCTCGACGGGTGACATCGACGCGCTCCTCACGATGCTGGCACCCGACGTGGTGTGGACCGCCGACAGCGACGGCAAGGTCAGCGCCGCGCGCAGGCCGGTGGCCGGGGCGGACCGGGTCGCCCGCCTCATCCTCGGGCTGCTGCGCAACGCCGGGAACCAGGGCCGCGTCGAGCCGGCGTTCTACAACGGCGCACCCGCGTTGGTGCTGTACCTGGGCGACAGCCTGGAGGGCATCATCTCCGTCGAGATCGTCGATGGCCTGATCACCCACTTCTACGCGATGCGCAACCCCGAGAAGCTCGGCGGGGTGAAGGTCACCCGGGAGATCTCCCGCTGAGCGACAATCGGCTGGGCGCGTGACAAGCTGTGGCGGTGCTCGTCGAGCGGATCGCCGTGTCGCGCAGCGCCCCGGACGTGCTGCGGTCCGTGGCCGCCGCCACGACCCGGCTCGGTCTGCCGCCGCCGGCCGCGCTGACCGGTGACTGGTTCGGCTCCCGCGCGGTCATCGCTCCGAGCGTCGCCATCGACCGCGTGGACGTCATGGGCGTGTTCGGCGTCGACCCCGGTTCTGGACGCGGCGCGATCGGGGGCGGTTGGATCGGTTACCTGTCCTATCCCGACGCCGGTCGCGACGGCTCTGGTCCGCGGATCCCCGAGGCGGCGGGCGGCTGGACCGACGACGTCCTTCGTCAGGACGCGAGCGGAAACTGGTGGTACGAAAGCCTTTCCGGCGGGTCGCTGCCGGCGTGGCTGGCGGATGCCCTCGTCACCGAGGTGCCCACGTCAGCCTGCCACGTCGAGTGGGGTGAGGCCGACCGGGACGCGCACCGGGCCGGCGTGTTGGCCTGTCTCGACGCCATCACCGCGGGTGAGGTCTACCAGGCGTGTGTATGCACTCAGATCGTCGGGACGGTCACCGGCTCACCCGTGGACTTCTTCGCCGACGCGGTGGCGCGCACAGCACCAGCGAGAGCGGCGTTCGTCGCCGGCGATTGGGGAGCGGTGGCCTCGCTGTCCCCGGAACTGTTCCTCAGCCGTGTGGGCCACACGGTCGTGTCGAGCCCGATCAAGGGCACGCTGCCACTCGACGAGCCGGCGTCGGCACTGCGGGAGTCGGTCAAGGACGTCGCTGAGAACGTCATGATCGTCGACCTGGTGCGCAACGATCTCAGCCGCGTCGCGGTCACGGGCTCCGTGACGGTGCCCGAGCTGCTGGTGGTGCGCCAGGCGCCGGGCGTGTGGCACCTGGTGTCGACGGTCACGGCCCGCGTCGATCTCGACGTGCCCATGTCCACGATCCTCGATGCCACCTTCCCCCCGGCGTCGGTCACGGGTACACCGAAGGGTCGCGCCCGGTCGCTCCTGGCGACATGGGAGGCGGAACGACGCGGAATCTACTGCGGTACGGTCGGTTTGGCCTCACCGATCGCGGGCGTCGAGCTCAACGTCGCCATTCGCACGGTCGAGTTCGACGACTCCGGGCGCGCGGTACTCGGCGTTGGCGGGGGCATCACGGCCGATTCGGATCCGGACGCGGAGTGGCGCGAGTGCCTGCACAAGGCGGCGCCCATCGTGGGCTCACTGCCGAGCGCGAAGGACCGCGTCGTAGAGCTCACGCCGTGACGGCGCCCCGGGATGGTCGGCGATCACCTGGGTGCACGCGTCCTTGACCCCGGCGCCGGCCGCCACCAGCTCGTTGACCTCGGCCACCAATGTCGCCAGATCGACGCGGGGCTCGGCGCCAGCCAGCACGACGGTGATCTCGCCGAGTACGCCGTCGGCGGCCCACTCGGCGAGTTCGGCCAGGGTTCCCCGTTTGACCTCCTCGTGGGTCTTGGTCAGTTCGCGGCAGACCACCGCCAGCCGGTCGGAGCCCAGCTGCGCAGAAGCGTCGTCGAGGCATTCGGCGAGTCGGCGCGGTGACTCGAAGAACACGCACGTGCGTCGCTCGGCGGCCAGCGTCGTCAGCCACGTCAGCCTCGCGGAGTGCTTGCGGGGTGCGAAGCCCTCGAAGCAGAACCGGTCCGATGGCAGGCCCGAGACGGCGAGCGCCGTCGTCACCGCCGACGGACCGGGCAGGCAGCTCACCGTCAGCCCGGCCGCCGCGCAGGCCGCGACCAGTCGGTAGCCCGGATCGCTGATCAACGGCATCCCCGCGTCGCTGACGACGAGGACGGTCGCGCCGCCCGCAATCTCCTCGACCAGCCACGGCACCCGCGCGGCTTCGTTCTGGTCGAAGAAGCTGACCACCTTGCCCGACGGGGTGACGTCGAGGGTTTGGGCCAGCGTGCGGATGCGCCGGGTGTCCTCCGCGGCGACGATGTCGGCGCTCCCCAACGCCTCGACGAGCCGCGCGGAGGCATCGCCTGCCTGGCCCAACGGCGTCGCGGCCAGGAGCAGTCGACCTGATGTCACACCGAACAGAATACGATCGCTCGTGTGACCGCCCCGCCCATCGAGCCCGACGTGGCCGCCCGGTCGGTCCCGGTCATCAGTCCTGGCCCGCTCGCGCCAATCGGTGACTTCGGCCCGTTGGACCGGATGCAGGGCTGGGCGATGACCTCGGTGATCATGGCGTTGGCCGCCCTGACCCGGTTCCTGAACCTCGGTTCGCCCACTGACGGCGGCACGCCCATCTTCGACGAGAAGCACTACGCGCCGCAGGCCTGGCAGTTGCTGGGCAACCATGGCGTCGAGGACAACCCTGGTTACGGGCTGGTCGTGCACCCGCCCGTCGGAAAGCAGCTGCTGGCCCTCGGCGAGGCGGTGTTCGGCTACAACGGGCTGGGCTGGCGTTTCGCCGGTGCGGTCTGCGGTGTCGTGATCGTGGTGCTGGTGGCGCGGATCGTCCGCCGCATCACCCGGTCGACGCTGATCGGCGGCATCGCGGGCCTGTTGATCATCGCCGACGGGGTCAGCTTCGTCTCGGCGCGGACGGCGCTCCTGGACGTCTTCCTCGTGGTGTTCGTGGTGGCGGCGTTCGGCGCGCTGATCGTCGACCGCGATCAGGTGCGGGAGCGGATGCACGACGCGTTGTTCGCGGGCCGGATCGCCGAGACTCCGTGGGGGCCGCGGCTGGGCGTTCGGTGGTGGCGGTTCGGTGCGGGCGTGCTGCTCGGTCTGGCCGTGGCGACCAAGTGGTCGGGCCTCTACTTCATCCTGTTCTTCGGGTTGATGACGCTGGCGTTCGACGTGTCCGCGCGGCGTCAGTACCGCGTGCCGCGGCCGTGGCTGGGCATGCTGCGACGCGACATCGGGCCGGCGGCGTACGTCTTCGGCCTCATCCCGTTGGGCATCTACCTCGCCGCGTATGCCCCATGGTTCGCCTCCGAGACGGCGGTCGACCGGCATCAGGAGGGCCAGGCGTTCGCCGAGGGCGGCCTGATGCCCGATGCGCTTCGGTCACTGTGGCACTTCACCTACGGCGCGTTCACGTTTCACTCCGGGTTGACCAATGCGGCGGGCAATCACCACCCGTGGGAGAGCAAGCCGTGGACGTGGCCGATGTCGCTGCGGCCGGTGCTCTACGCGATCGATCAGGACAACGTGGCGGGCTGCGGTGCGCAGTCCTGCGTCAAGGCCGTGATGCTCGTCGGCACGCCGGCGATGTGGTTCATCGCGCTGCCCATCGTGGGGTGGGCGGTGTGGCGGTCATTCGTCAAGCGCGACTGGCGGTATGCCGTGGCGCTGACCGGTTACTGCGCGGGTTTCCTGCCGTGGTTCGCCGACATCGACCGCCAGATGTACTTCTTCTATGCGGCGCCGATGGCTCCGTTCCTGGTGATGATGATCGCGCTGATCCTCGGCGACGTGCTGTACGCGCCACGGCAGAACGCCGAACGCCGAACGTTGGGCTTGCTGGCCGTGTGTATCTACGTCGCGGTCGTGATCACCAATTTCGCGTGGATGTACCCGATCCTGACGGGTCTGCCGATCTCGCAGTCGACGTGGCACATGCAGATCTGGCTGCCCAGCTGGCGTTAGAGCTCTCGCCGAAACCGCGTTCCCTGTCGACAAACCAGCCTGTTGACAACCGCCACTGCAGGCTCGCCGGATGTCGGTTCGTCCCAGCATGATCGCGCCATGGCAACTGCATTCGTGGGGAGTGAAGCGCTGGCGCGGGGTGAGATCACCTGGAGTCAACTGCGGTCCAGATACCGGTCGATATACCCGGACGTGTACGTGCCGCGGGTTGCGGCGCCCAACCTGTACGACCACACCGTCGGGGCGTGGCTTTGGTCCGAACGCCGGGGCGTCATCACCGGGCGGGCCGCATCCGCGATTCACGGTTCGAGGTGGATCGATCCAAACTCGCCGGTCGAACTGCTGTGGCGGAACTACCGCCCCCCGTCGGGGATCATCACCCGCGATGAACGCTTCACCTGCGATGACGTCGTCGAGATCGACGGCATGCCGATTGCCACTCCGCAGCGAGCGGCCTATGACATCGGTCGGTTCCTCCCGCGTGGCACAGCGCTCGCGCAGCTGGACGCACTCTCTGCGGCAACGGGATTGGCGGCCAAGCACGTCGCACCGCTCATCGACCGCTATCCCGGCGCGCGCCACCTCCGACGGCTTCGTGAGGTCATCGACCTGATGGACGGCGGCGCCCAATCGCCAAAGGAGACGTGGCTCCGACTGCTACTCATCGATGCCGGATTCCCCCGGCCGACGACACAAATTCCCGTGCTCGACGACTTCGGTCACCCATTCGCGTTCCTCGACATGGGATGGGAAGACCTCAAGATCGCAATCGAGTACGACGGCGAGCAACACCGAACCAGTCGACCCCAGTACGCCTGGGACGTGATCCGCCTGCGCCGAATCGCGGAGCGCGAGTGGCTTCACGTCAAGGTGATCAAGGAAGACCGCCCGCGAGACATCCTTCAACGCGTCCGTCAGGCATGGGCCACTCGCGAAACTGCATTCCCTGTCCCTGAGCGGCAGGCTTAGTGACAGGGAATGCGGTTTCGGCGAACCGCAATGAACTGCGGCGGCGGCTACAGCGGGTCGCGGGCGACCGGGCAGGACATGCATCTCGGGCCACCGCGGCCGGTACCCAGTTCCGACGCCGAGATCGGCAGCACCTCGATACCCGAATCGGCCAGGCGCGCATTGGTTTCGGTGTTGCGTTCATAGGCCACGACCACACCGGGCGCCAGCGCCAGGGTGTTGTTCCCGTCATCCCACTGCTCACGTTCGGCGGTGATGGGATCCAACCCCGTGTCGATCACGCGCAGCTTGGCGATACCCATCGCGTCGGCTGCAGCATCGACGAACGGTGCCGCCGTCGCGATCGTCACCCCGTCGGCCTTCTGCCGAATCGTGAACGCCGACAGCGAATCCACGATGTTCGGATACATCACCACCGCGTCCACGTCGACCATCGTGCACACCGTGTCGAGGTGCATCTGCGCCCGCTCTTGCGCGATCGGCACGGCCAACACGGTGTGGGCCAATCCATCGTCGAACAGGCTGCGCGCCAACGCTTCCGCACCCGCAGGCGTCGTACGCTCCCCCACGCCGACGGCAACCACACCCGGCGCCAGCAGAAGGACGTCACCACCCTCGACGGGAGCCGATCGCGATTCGTAGGCCCGCCGCACCCCGAGGAACCGCGGATGGTGCGCGTAGATCAGATCGGTCAGCGACGTCTCCCGGATGCGGGCGGGCAGCGCCAGCGACGTGATCGCCACCCGCGGCCCAATCCAGAACGAGGAGTCGCGGGTGAACAGCAGGTTCGGCAGCGGGTCGATCACGAAGTCGGCGTCGTGATGCATGCGCTGCACCAGCGACAGCTCACCGCCAAGGAACGGCAGCTCGCTGAACGTCATGCCCGCCATCAGAATGCGCGCCAGCGACTCGACGTCGAGCGTCCGTAGATAGGTCGACAGCTCGTCGGCCAGTGGCGCGCCCAGCCGACGGCTGTCGACCGCTGCGGAGATGCCCTGCATGCGCGCAGCGCCGCTGGCCAGGGCCTCCGTCAACAGGTCCGCCAGTAGCAGCACCTCGACACCCCGCGAGCGCAACAGCGACGCGAACGCGTCGTGCTCTTCCTGCGCCCGGGCCACCCACGGCATCCCGTCGAACAGCAACCGGTCGTTGTTTCGCGGGGTGAGGCGCTGAAGTTCGGGCCCCGGCCGGTGCAGGATGACGACCCGCAGTGGCCCAACCTCTGAATCGGCGCCCAGCGTCGTGCCTGTCATGGGTAGAACCGTAACGCGAAAGCTCACCTTAACTATCGTTCACGCCATGGACGTGCTGGAGCTGACGCCCGGCGAGCTGAGCCACCGCAGCGGCGTGGCCGTGTCGGCGCTGCACTTCTACGAACGTGAAGGCCTGATCGTCAGCCGACGCACCTCGGGCAACCAACGCCGCTACGCCCGCGAGACCCTTCGCCGGGTCGCGTTCATCCGGATGTCCCAACGCCTCGGCATCCCGCTGGTGCGCATTCGCGAGGCGCTCGCCACGCTGCCGAACGATCGCGTCCCCACCAGCAAGGACTGGGCGCAGCTCTCGGCGGGATGGCGGGCCGATCTCGATGAGCGCATCACCCACCTCGAGCGCTTGCGCGACAACCTGGCCGGCTGCATCGGATGCGGCTGCCTCAGCCTCAAGACCTGCGTCCTGACCAACCCCGAGGATGTGCTCGGGCAGCGGGGACCCGGCGCGGCCAACCTGTGACTTCGAACGCGTGTGCGATAAACTCGCGTACGTGGCTGGGATCGATCTCGCGATTCAGGATTCATTGTTCGGCCACGACGACCGGCGCGACCTGGGCGACGGCGCGTGGGTCGACGTCCGAGCCGGCTGGCTCGCCGGCGGCGACGATCTGTTCGATGCACTGCGGACTGCGGTCCCCTGGCGCGCCGAGAAGCGGCAGATGTACGACCGGGTGCTCGACGTGCCGCGGCTGGTCAGCTTCCACGACCTGGTGGCCGAGACCGCACCGCACCCGGCGATCGCCCGGCTGCGCGTCCGGCTCAACGACATCTACGCCCGCGAACTGGGTGAGCCGTTCACCTCGGCCGGGTTGTGCCTCTACCGCGACGGCAGCGACAGCGTCGCGTGGCACGGCGACACGGTCGGTCGCAGCCGATCCGAGGACACGATGGTCGCCATCCTCAGCCTCGGCGCGACGCGCGTCCTGGCGCTACGGCCCCGCTCCGGCGGCCGGGCCCTGCGCCTGCCGCAGAGCCACGGCGACCTGCTGGTGATGGGCGGCTCGTGTCAGCGGACATGGGAGCACTCGGTGCCCAAGACGGCCAAGCCGACGGGGCCCCGGATCAGCATCCAGTTCCGTCCGCGCGACGTGCGCTAGCTGCCGCGCACCGCGGCGACAGCGGCGGTCAGCAGGTCGCGGGCCCGTTGCGTATCGACCGGTACGACGGGCTTGCCCGGCACGACCAGCGGATTGGCCGTGACGATCACCCGGAACGTCGAGAAGCTGGCCAGATAGTTGTAGAGCTCGCCGGTGGCCGGCTTGCCGTCGACGAGGGTCTGCACCACGCGATGCGTACCCAGGGTGCGGACGCCGTCGATCGTGGGAGCCTCGACGACCTCGACCAGCCCTCGCACTCCACCGCCGGCGAAGGCGACCTTCTTGCACGTCTCACCGGGATCGACGACCTGCAGCGCCTCGGACGTCTCGAGGGCGATTGCGATGAACCGGTTGCCGTCACCCTCGGCCGTCGTCGCGGCCATGTTGCCCTTCAACCCCGGCGGCACCGTCAGACCCGTCGCCGCCTTCGCGCAGTCCGGCGGATCGAAGACCGCACCCGGCGGAAGGGGTTGTTGCGCAAGCAGACGCGGGTCGATCCCGGTCGGCGCGACGGTGCTGACGGTGAAATCCGGGCCAAAGCTCGACTTCACGTCCAGCACCTTGGCGATGTCGCCCTTGGCGTCGTCGGCAGGCGGACCGCTCGAGCACGCGGCCAGCACTAGGGCGACCGCGAGGGCGAGCAGCGTCCTGAGCATCGCGGCCAATCTACCCGCGGATCGCCGCGACCGTGTCGACGAGGAGCTCCGACACCCGGTCGGCACCGAGTGACGGGCCGGCCGAACCGGGATCGGTCACCACCGTCACCCAGGCGGCGTGGTCGCGCAGATAGGCGACGAAGGTCTGGGCGTGCGAATGGGTTTCGATACCACCCTCCACCGTGGTGGTGGCATCGATGGACATGCCAAGGGTCACCGCTCCGTCGATGGCGGGAGCCTCGACGAGGGTGACGACACCGCCGGTGTGCCCGGCCGACAGGTGCCACGTGTCGCACGCCTCCCACAGCGTCTGATCCACGCCGAGAACTCCGTCGGCCACGACGGCGTGCACGATACCGCCGGGGCCCGAAGCGGACCAGCCATGAACGACGCCGTCACCGACCGGATCGGCGAGCCCTCCACAATGCGACGGATCGGCCGCCCAGACCTGTCCGAAACCCGAAAGTGACACGGGCGCAGCCGAACTCGGAAGCGCGGTGAACTCGTAGCCCGCGGGCAGGTTACCGCGAACGCGTTCCACCCGCGCCGGGTTCACCACTGCCGTCGAGGTCGACGCCGGCTCCGTCCCCACGGACGGCACGGTTGTCGCCGACTGCCCGCAGGCCGCGCACAGCGCCATCACCGCGCAGCACGCGAAGACCCGCATGAACCTTGGTACCACGGCTACGCTGACGGGCGCCGACATCCTCGTCGGACGCGCCGAGAGGACACCAGATGTGCACCCGAGTTCTATGGAACACCAATGACATCGCGGTCCTGACCGGCCGCAGCATGGACTGGCCGGAGTCGACGCAACCCCTCATCGTCGCGCTGCCACGGGGGCAGCACCGCGATGGCGGGGTGATGGATTCCGCGGTGGTGGTTCCCGAGAACCCGCTGCGGTGGACCAGTACCCACGCCAGCCTCGCGACCACGGTGTACGGCCCCGCCATCGGCACCGTCGACGGTCTCAACGAGCGCGGCCTGGCCGTCCACGGGCTCTACCTCTCGTCGACCGACGTCGGTCCGCGCCGGCCCGAGCTGCCCGGTCTGCACACCGGCCTGTGGGCGCAGTACCTCCTGGACCAGGCGGCCAACGTCGCCGAGGCGTTGGAGTTGATGAACGGGATCCAGTTGGTGATGGTCAGCGCACACGGCTTCGATGCGACGCTTCACCTCGCCGTCGAGGATGCCTCCGGTGACTCGGCGATCCTGGAGCTCGCCGCCGGGGAGTTCGTCGTTCACCACGGCCGCGAGTACACCATCATGACCAACGATCCCACCTACGACGAGCAGCTGAAGATGCTTGCTGCCCTTGACTACTCCCACCCCAGCCGGGAGATGCCGCTGCCGGGGAACGTCAACGCCGTCGACCGGTTCCAGCGCGCCGCGTACTACTCGGCGCTGCTGCCCACGCCGACCACCGAACGTCAGGCGGTGGCCAGCGTGATGGCGATCATGCGCAACGCGTCGGTTCCCTTCGGGGCGCCCTACGCGGAATTCGGCGTCTACAACACCGAATACCGCTCGGTATCCGACGTCACGCACCTCATCTACTTCTTCGAGCTCACCACGAGCCCGAGCACCATCTGGGTCCGAATGGAGGGCCTCACCCTGGAGGAGGGCGCCCCGACGACGGCCATCGATCCGTACGACGAAACGCTGGCCGGGGACGTCACGGACCAATTCAGGCCCCACCAGATCGGTTTCTGACGACGCCGGGCGTTTGACGTGTACCTTCAGTTTGCCGACCGACAGGAGACGTCATGAAACTTCACAGTGGCACGGGTGCCAGCGCTATCGCCCTTCTTACGCTCGGGCTAGCCCTGGCGGGCTGCGGGTCGGATTCGAAGACGGAGGCCTCGTCCTCGTCCTCGTCATCGTCCTCGTCGACGTCGACGTCGAGCTCGGCGAGCGAGAGCACGTCCACCAGCAGCGCCGCTCCGACGGAGGCCACGGGCCCCAACCCCACCATCGCGGACTACATCAAGGAGAACGGCATCACCGAAACCCCGGTCAAGTCGGGGGATCCGGGTGCGCCGACGGTCGACCTGCCGACCCCGGAAGGCTGGGCCGACGCCGGGGACAAGACGCCGGAGGGCGCCTACGGCGCCATCATCTTCTCCGATCCGGCCATGGCCGCCGACCCGCCGTCGATCGTCGCGATCATGTCCAAGCTGACGGGTGAGGTCGATCCGGCGAAGATCTTCGAGTACGCGCCAGGCGAATTGAAGAACCTGCCCGGCTACGAGAGCGCGGGTGACGGCGGCGACGCAAAGCTCGGCGGCTTCGATGCCTACCAGATCGGCGCCACGTACGTGAAGGACGGCACGAAGCGACTCATCGCTCAGAAGACCGTCGTCATTCCGGCCGCGGACGGTAGCGGCGTCTTCGTGCTGCAGCTCAACGCAAGTGGCACCGAGGATCAGATCGGGCCTCTGATGGACGCCACTGCGGTCATCGACGAACAGACCAAGATCACGCCCTGACGCGAGGAGAAGTGCCATGACCTCCGCTCCGCAACCCGATCCCGGCGAACCCGCACCCCCGCAACGCGGTCTGACTCGGGAAGAGCGCGGCCATCAGAAGAAGCACCACCCCGAGGAGTACGCCGCCAATCGGGCGAAGTACGCGAAGAAGAAGTAGTGGGACTATTCGAGCGGTCGGGCGGTACGGCGGTCACGCTCACCCCCGACGTGGTCAGCCCCCGCCAGACGGTCACGGCCACCATCACCACGGACGGACCGATCGACAAGGTCGCGACGGCGACCCTGGAGTGGGGTTACGACAATTTCTATCGCTATCACTGGGCCGGCAAGGTCGACTCGGTCGGCGCGGCGGGCAACGATTCGGTCCTGACCACGGGCCAGGTCGGCACCAACTACGGCGGCGAGCGAGATACCGACGACTGGGTGTGCGTCACCCGGGTCGACCTGCCCGTCGCCACCAGTGAATTCGTCGGCGCCACAGCCACTTTCAAGGTGCCGTCGTGGGCGCCCGGCTCCTCGCCGCAGATCGCCCGCTGGTCCGCCCGGCTGCGCATCGAACGCGGAGGCCGTGACGTCGACGAACGCGGTGACTTCACCGTTGTGATCGGCACCGGTGACGTCGACGCCGTCGTCGAGCCGCTCGAGCGGTTCTTCGGGTCCGGGGAGACCGAGATCGACATCGTGCTCGACGCGCCGGTGTACCGGGCCGGCGACATCATCAACGGCCAGATCGTGCTGAACCCGACGCAGGATCTGCCCACCGGTGACCTCGCGGTGTACTGGCAGCGGCAGCGCGAATCCCATCCACTGACGCGCACACCCGCCGAGGACGACGCCCTGGACGGCCGAATCCTGCAGCTGGACAAGAAGATCGCGTTGCGAGCGGGTGTACCGGTGACGCTGCCGTTTGCGCTACCGCTCCCGGAGGACGCGGCGCCCACGGCGTCGGCGGTGCACTCGTCGCTGTCGTGGTTCGTCGCCGCGCGGCTGATGTACGCGGGGTTCAACGCCCATCAGATCGAGCGGGTGCGCCGACCGATCACCGTGGTCAACGCTCCCTGACCGTCACGCCCTCGAGATCGCCGACGCCTCGGCCACCTGCTCGGCCGTCGGCCGCACCCCGGTGTAGCGCTCGAACTGCTCCGCGGCCTGTAGGGCGATGACCTCGGCACCCGTCACGACATGGACGCCTGCGGCGCGGGCCGCCTGGATCAGCGGTGTCTCCGAGGGCAGCGCCACCACGTCGAACACCGTGTCCGCGCGGGCGATGGTCGCCTCGTCGAACGCCCGCTCGTACTGCTCGGACCCGCCGGCCATGCCGATCGGGGTGACGTTGACGATCACCGACGCGGTGTGGGAGCCGACGTCCGCGGCGTAGTCATAGCCGAGGCGATCGGCAAGCTCGCGTCCGCTCTCCTCGTTGCGGGCGATCACGATGCCCGAGGCGAAGCCGTGGTCGCGGAACGCCGCGCCGACCGCGCTGGCCATCCCGCCGCTTCCGCGGATCAACACCCGGCCGCCGGCGTCGAGGCCGTGTTCGTCGATGAGCCGCTGCACGGCCACGTAATCCGTGTTCGACGCCCTCAGGTAACCGTCATCGTTGACGATCGTGTTCACGGAGTGGATGGCCCTGGCCGACGCCTCGACCTCGTCCACCAGTGGGATCACGTCCTGCTTGAACGGCATCGAGACCGAACAGCCCCGGATGCCCAGGGCCCGCACGCCGCCGATCGCGCCCGCGATGTCGGTGGTGGTGAACGCCTTGTAGACGAAGTCGAGCGAGAGCAGCTCGTACAGGTAGTTGTGGAACCGCGTCCCGATGTTGCTGGGTCGGGCCGCCAGCGAGATGCAGAGGCGGGTGTCCTTCGACAGGGGCGGCCGTCCCATCAGCCGACCGCGCGAATCACTTGGAGTGCGGCGGCACGGATGTCCCGGTATTGCGCGACGGATAGCGACAACTCGCGCATCAGGGGAACGTCGAAGGCGGTGGTCACTACGCCCAGATCGTCACGATGCCAGCGCGCACCGTAGCGGTCGAGGATGGCTCGCATCGGTACGTTGTCCGCCAGCACCCTGGCGGTGAACCGTCGGATGCCCTCGCTTCGCGCGGCAACCGCGAGCGCCTCCATCAGGAAGCTGCCGATCCCCCGCCCCTGGTAGTCGTCGCCGACGATGAACGCGACTTCGGCGACGGTCGGGGTCTCGCGCACGTAACGCGCGTCGGCGACGATCGGCGCGTCGATGGCGGTGCCGTCAGTCAGCACCCAGACGAAGTGGTCGACGTAGTCGACCTCGAACAGATAGGCCATCAGCGACGGGGTCGGCACGCTCGTCGACTGGAAGCGTCGGTACAGCGTCTCGCTGGAGAACTGGACGGGACCGTGGATGGTGCGTTCCTTGTCCCCCGGCAGGACGGGCCGTAGGTGCAGTTCGGACCCGTCGCGCATGGTGACCGGGATCGGCGTCACGAACGTCGCGAGGCGCTGCCGTGCCGTCCGCACCAGCTTCGCCATCATCGCCGGGATGTCGAGCAGGGCGGCGAGTGCTTCCTTGCCGCCAACCCAGCCGGTGAGGGGCTCCGTCACCGTCACGGTCGCGGTGCGCGGGGTCCCACGCAGGAGGGCGATCTCGCCGATGATGAGTCCGGGCGTCACCTCGACCTCGATGGTGTCACCGTCGGCGCCGACGTGCGCGATCCGGGCCCGTCCCGAACCGATCAGCAGAAAGGAGTCGGCGTGCTCGCCCTGGCGCATGAGAACCCGACCGGCCGGTGCGGTGAGCGGGCGGAGCAACCCCGCCAGCGGTACCAGATCGGCGACTGCGCAGCCCGCGAAGAAACCTAGAGCGGCCAGTTCGTCGGCGCTGACGGCACGGTAATCCGCCACGACATCGAGGTTACGTCATGCCTCGACGGTGCCCATTCGATCAAGAGGCCGCTCGGACTTCAGACGCCGTCCATGGGCGGACCGTTGAGGCTGCTGACCCGTTGGTCGGCGACCGCCGTCGCGACGGCGGTACCGTCCCGCTCGATCCCGACGATGGAAACCTCGTCGTTCACGGCGAAGGCCGTTGCCGCACCGCCGACCAGACTGCCGCGTTCGGTGATGGCGTTGGTGTCGGAGTTGATCACGTACGTCCTGGCGACGCCATCGACGCTCAGCGCCGTCACCGACGTGGGCGACACCGCGACGATCGTGCCCAACTGGCTGAAGTGCGATACCGCTGAGGGAGCGGTCGGAGACGCCTCCTGGGCCGACGTCGCCCGGCCGTCGACGGCGTGCACCGTGATGGCCGCGACGATGGCGGCGAAGGCGATGGCGAAGGCAGTGACGGCGAGCGCGCAATTCGCCGCCGACCACCGCGGCTCGAACTGCGCATGCTTGGAGGCCATCTGCGGCTCTCACTCTCCACCCGTCTCGACTGTCACGGGGTTACCCGACACAGCGCCGCCAGAAACCCTCATCCACAGCGGTACGACCACCCAGAACACCGTGAACGCAGCCAACGCCACACCGCCGGCAACGAGCTCTGCCGGATGTCCGGCGACGGCGTCGAAGATGATCGAGGTCATCCCCGCCAAGGCCAAGCCCAGCAGTAGCAGGCCAACGTAGGCCATCCGATGGGCCGCGGAGACGAGCGATTGAAGGCGCCGCTGCCGAAAGAGGACGCGGTGGATGCCGACGGGAGCGATCAGCAACACCGACGCCGCCACCGCACTCGCCACCGCACTCGCCACCGACGCGAGGTACACCTTCCGCATGACACCGTCGAGGACGTCGAAGCGCTGCTGAAAGGGCAGCGTCAGGAGGAAGCCCGTCAGCAACTGAACACCGGTCTGCACGACGCGCAGTTCCTGGAGGAGGCTGGACCAGTTGCGATCCAGCCGTTCGGTCTGGGTCTCCGACCGCGCCCGGCGATCCCAATCCTGGTCGGCCTCGGGATGGTCGACGTCCACGTCACACGCTCCTCGATGGCTGTCGTCGCTACGAGCGGGGTGCCCTCCGCTTCGAGGAACAAACCCGGTGAGGGGAGCGAAACGCCATTGTTCGGGTGAGGATTCCGTACTAAGGTTTACTTCAGGTTGAACTCACAGCCAGGATGACGTCATCGACGCCCGGCATTACAGCGAGCGGCGGCTTTTAGGCAACAGGGCCCGTTCCCTTGACGTAAGTCTCTCGATCGAGCACTTCGCCCCCTGGAGAACCCCGTGTCCCTAGCCCCCGGCACATACCCCGGCAAACCGACTCAGCCACGCGACCGCGTAGGTTTCGCCACCTCGTCCATCCGCTCCTCGATCGTGCTCATCACGGTCAACGGCGAAGTCGACGCGGCCAACGCCCTCGAACTCGGCAAGTATGCCGAAGCCCGACTGGACACCGTCAGCCGTCTGATCGTCGACGTTCGCGGCCTGACATTCTTTGGCACGCAAGGGTTTTCGATCCTACATCGGATCAACGTCATGTGTTCTCGCCACGCCGTGAACTGGGTGCTGCTACCGGGTGGCGAGGTCGACCGGGTGCTGCACATCTGCGATCCCGATGGTGGACTGCCGGTCGCACACACGCTCGAGTCGGCCATCACCGCGGTCGTCCGACCGCCGCGCAGCCATCTCCGGCTGGTCTCAAACCGCTAGCTCCCCGATGGTGCGCCCGGCACGCCCGTGCGTGCGGCGACCGATTGCGCGTGCCCCTTCAGGAGCACGTCGATGACCACGTCGTCGTCGCGGTAGCGGGCCACACCGGTCAGCCCGTCGGTGTCCGAGATCAGCACGTGCACCTCGTCGCCCGACAGCGGATAGTCACCCACCGGGTGTCGCCAGTGGGCGGCGACGACGGTCGCGCCATCGGCCAGCCGGGCGCATTCGCGGTCGAGCACCTCGCGCAGCGTGTCCGCGGTCAGGTAGTAGGCGACCTCGGACAGCACCACCAGATCGACGTCCGTCCCCAGCCACTCATCATCGAGCGACGCGAGCGCCAGCGTGAGGTTCGGCGCGTCGCCGATGCGCTCGCGGGTGGTGTCGAGGGCCGCTCTCGCCACGTCGCAGGCAGTGACGTGGTCGCATCGGTCGATCAACCGTTCAGTGAGTGTGCCGATGGAGCACCCCGGCTCGAACGCGTGCCGATAGCGCGGGTGCGGCAGCATCGCCATGGTGATCGCGTACTTGCGCGCCTCGTACCACCGCTCGGCGAGCGCCCACGGGTCACGAGCGCCGGCGTAGACGTCGTCGAAGTAGCTGTCGGGGAGCCGTCTCATCGGATCACCGCCTCTCCGATCGCGAACAGACGTTGCAGGACGAATGGCGGCAGGACCACGTCCACGTCCGTGCCGGTTTCGTGCCCGACCAGTTGCGTGTGGAACGCGGCGACCGCCTGCCGCTTGCGGGCCGCGGACTCCTGGTCGAGGGGAACCATCGCCATCCGGTCCCACGGCACCGCGTCGTCGCCCGGTCGGGCCCAGTGCCACATCCAGACGGGATACTCCAGCAGCACGGCATCGGTGCCCGCGACCGCGGCCGCAGCGCCGCGACCGACGGCCTCGTGGTCGGGATGCCCGTCACCGCGCCAGGTCGCCGCACACCACAGCCCCGCCTGACCCGCCGTGATCAGCTCGACGAGCGACGCGGTCAGCTGTTCTTCCCGCTCGGCGAGCTCACCGTCGGGCAACCCGAGGCAGACCGGCTCGTCCAGACCGAGGACCTCGATGGCACCGAACAGCTCGGCCCGCCGGTCGCGCTCGAGCCATCGTCGTTCCACTGGCGACAACCCGGGAACGGAACCCCCGCCGTCGGTCACCGACACCACCGTGACCTCGACGCCCCGCGAACGCAGCTGGGACGCGGCCGCCCCGAAGCCGAGCGTCTCGTCGTCGGGGTGCGGCGCCACGACGAGCAGCCCCGGGCACTCCGAGAGGTCCAGCGCGGGGATCGCGTCGACCCACTCGCGCCATGCGGTCGCCGGGGTTCCGCCACCGGAAATGGGTTCCGCGGCGAACCTGGCGCCGTTGCCAGTCGTCACCGGGCTCACCTGGCGGCTAGCTTGCCGAGGGCGGCCAGATCGCGCTCGGCGTGGCTCTGGCGCACGTAGATCGTCAGATCGGCGACCCGCTGCGCGTGACGGCCGTCGAGGACCAGGGGTGCAGGCCCGAGGGCCCGCCCCGTCCGGGTGATGGCCTCGTCGACGGCGTGCTCGACGACGGCGCGGACGCGGCGTGCGATGAGTTCGGCTCGGGCACCATGCGGTTCGGCGTCGACGTAACACGCGGCCGACACCAGCATCGCCTCCGCGGCGGCCAGCGCAGCGTCGACCGCCCCGAGGTGAGCCCGGGCGTGCGCGTCGATCGGCGCTCCTTCGTGTTCTTCGGAAACGGCACGGTAGAGCGGCGCGGCGACACCACGCGCGCCCCCGAGCCAGCAGGCCGCCACCCCCATCGCCCCGTGCCAGAAGCCCGGCCTAGTGAGGTACTCACCGGGGAGGCCGACCGGAACGCCGATCGCGGCATTGAAGCGCACCGCGCGCGTATCGCTGTCATGCATCCCGACGTTGCGCCACTGGTCCGGCTGCGGCGCCACCGCGGGCTGACTCAGTTCGACGGCGTAGAGGCCGCGGGCGTTGTCGTCGCGTCGCGCAGTCACCAGGGCGTGCGTGCAGATCCCCGCGCCGGAACACCAGGCCTTGGTGCCCTCGAGCCTCGCCCGGCCCTCGTCGTCCTCGCGGACGGTGACGACGGACTGCGGAGCCTCGGCGGCCCATACCCCCCAGAGCTCTCCGGATGCAGGACGCGGCCCGCCGAGTTCGCCCAGGATCGCCAGCGCGTCGGTGTGCGCCTCGGCCAGCCTGCCCGCCACGACGTCGTTCTCCGACATGGCCGCCAGCTTCCACCACCGCGACCCCGTGCGGCCGGAACCCGGTGCAGGAAGATCGAGTTCGCCCGCTTCGAGCCAGCGCCGAACCAACGCGGCCGTCATGCCGCGCCGCCCCGTCGTGACACCGCTCGCAGATAGCCCGCGAAACCCCTGGGCGCTCGTCCCTCGCTTCTGGCCGACGTCTCCACCGACAGGTCGGCCTCTCGGTGAATGCGTCGGCCGGCCTCAGCGAACCGCCGCACCAGATCGACGTCCTCCCGGGACGCCAGCGTGGCGAAACCGCCGATCTGCCAATAGGAGTCGGCTCGAAATCCCATGTTCGCTCCATGCACGTGATCGTGACCACCGCCGCGACGATGCAGCTTGGCCCGGTACTCGGCCAGATAGCGGCGAACGGCCGCAGGCGAGAAGTGCTGCCAATCGACCACACGGACGACACCGAGCACCATGTCGACATCCGCCGTCAGCTGGCGCACCAGCCAATCGGCGTCGACGCGACTGTCTGCGTCAGTGGTGGCGTACCAGACCCGCGCCTCGTCGTACTCATCGGCGGCCCACACGGTGCGGGCATAGGCGAAGCCGGCAGCCCGCGAGGCTCCCACGTTGCTCGCCTCGACCTCCACGAAGTGCACGTCGGACCCGAATTGACCTGCCAAATCGGCGCTTTCGTCGCTGCACGAGTCCAGCACGACGACGGTCAGAACCGGAATCGACGTCCCGGCCGCCGCGGTGATGATGGCCTTGAGACACCGCGGGAGGCGCTGGGCCTCGTCGTGGGCGGGAACGACGACCACCGCGCGCTCGAAGGTCAAGGGGCCATCCGTAGCTCACCCATCGCGCACTCCTCTCGCAGCCGATGCCACCGGTAGCCCGGCGCTCGCTACAAGTGTGGCGCTTCCTTGATCTTGGTGTCTTCCTTGCCTGCGGTCTGGCAGAAGGTCTGCACCGACAGCTTGGTGCCGGTGATCTCGAGCTGCGCCGCGTCGGTGCCCTTCTCGTCCTTGAGCATCTTCGACACGGCGGTCTGCTGGTCGGCATCGTTGGCTGACATGTAGTCCTTGCAGGACGTGTCGCCACCCTCGACCTTCGCACCACAGCCGCTCAAGGCGCTGAGCACCACTCCAGCTGCCACGATGCTCGTCATCACGTTCACGCGCTTCAAGGTCAGTTCCTCCTGCATGGTTGCTGCGACCGCCATGGTCGAACTCCTTGTGCCCACCCGCCGACGTGCCGAAACTTCCGGCCCCGGCGCCCGCGGTGGTCCCCCTGATCTCGGCGGCGATGACGTTTCACCTGCGCGGGCGTGGGAATGCGGCACGGATGGCCGCCCCCGCAGTGCTCTTCGACATCGACGGAACCCTGGTCGACTCCAACTACCTCCACGTGCACGCCTGGCGCCGCGCCTTCGCCGAGGCCGGCCTGGACGTGGAGTCGTGGCGAGTTCACCGCCGCATCGGAATGGATGGGTCGGCACTGCTCGGCGAACTGATTCCGGACACGTCGGATGACGTGAAGAAGCGCGTCAAGGATCTACATTCCGAGTACTACCGCGAGACGAGCGGCCTTCTGACACCGCTGCCGGGAGCCCTGCGTCTTCTGAACCTGGTCGCCGAGTCGGGTCTGCAGGTGGTGCTGGCGACGTCGGCGCCCGAGGACGAGCTGGCCGAGTTGCGCAAGGTGCTCGACACCGAGGACATCATCTCGGCCATCACGTCGTCCGAGGACGTTGAGACCGCCAAACCGCAGCCCGACATCGTTCAGGTGGCGCTCGACCGGGCGGGCGTCGACGCGCACCGGGCGGTCTTCGTGGGCGACACCGTCTGGGACGTGCGGGCGGCGGCCACGGCCGGTGTGCCCTGCATCTGCGTCGCCAGTGGTGGCATCGACCGGCTGAGGCTGGAACACGAGGGTGCAGTCTCCGTCTACGAGGATCCCGACGACCTCGCCGACCGCCTCGACGCCTCGCCGATCCGCCGCCTGGTGGTCGGAGCGTTCAGCGGTGGCTGAGGCGAGGACGCATCGACCCGCGGACGCACGCGCGCAGTGCGCTCCTCAATCTTCCTTCGAGTGAAGGGCTTCCGGACGATGCACGGCTTCACCTCCGCTCTTGTCGCTGCGGACGAGGTACTGCGGATCGTCCTTCGACGCGCGGACGGTGCGCTTGGCCGCCTTCGTGTCACTGGTGATCTTCTTCTCGACCTTGCCCTCGGCGGTGCTGCCGTGGCTCTTCCATTCGACGTGCTCACCCTCTGAGAATTCATCGTTCGCCATGGCGCGGTATTACCCACCATCGATGGGCCCAAGCAACGGAATCCGGGGACGAGGTTCGATCGCCGGACCGGCGTCGCGTCGTGAAAGGATGACCGCGTGGACGTGAGCACGAGGAACAACGTGACGTTCGCTGGCCCAGAATCGGGAACGACGGTGATGCTGGCTCACGGGTTCGGCTGCGACCAGAACCTCTGGCGTCTGGTGACCGCTAGGTTGCAGGACCGGTTCCGGCTCGTCCTGTTCGATCACGTCGGCTCCGGGCAGTCCGCGTCGCGCGCCTGGAACGCCGAGCGCTACTCGTCGTTGCGGAGCTACGCCGACGACATCCTGGACATCGTGGAACACCTCGATCTGCGGGACGTCGTCTTCGTCGGCCACTCGGTGGCCGCCATGATGGGCGTGTTGGCCGTCGTCGCGGATCCGACCCGCTTCGCGAAGCTGGTGCTCCTCACGCCGTCGCCCTGCTACCTCGACCACGACGGCTACACCGGGGGCTTCTCGGCCGCCGACATCGACGAGCTCCTCGAATCGATGGAGAGCAACTACCTCGGCTGGTCGCGCGTCATGGCGCCCAACGTCATGGGCACACCCGACCGGCCGGAACTGCAGGCGGAGCTGACCGACGTCTTCTGCCGCAACGACCCGGCGAAGGCTCGGGTCTTCGCCCGCACGACGTTCCTCTCCGACAACCGCGCGGACCTGCCCCTGGTCGACATCCCCGCGCTGGTGATCGAGTGCGCACACGACACCTTGGCACCCCGGACGGTCGGCGCGTACACCCACCGGCAGATCCCCGGCAGCGAACTCGTCACCATCGACGCCACCGGACATTGCCCGCAGCTCAGCGCACCCGACGAGACGGCGGCCGCGATCGCCGCGTTCGCGATCGCGTCGTGACGGGCGGCATCGACGACCTGGGGGATGCGTTCGACAACGCGCCGTGCGGCTATGTCGTCACCACGCCCGACGGCGAGATCCGCGCCGTGAACGCGACGATGGCGTCGTGGCTGGGACGCGAGCCGGACTCCTTGATCGGCACGCCGTTTGCCAGGTTGCTCACCGGCGGCGGCCGCATCCACTACGAGACGCACTTCGCGCCCATGCTCCTGGCATCGGGCGTCCTGAGCGGCGTCACCGTCGACCTCGTCGGATCCGGCGGGCGGCGGATCCCCGTCCTGCTGACCGCCAACGTGAAGGCGGGCCCCGAGGGACGCCCGGCGCTGGTTCGCATCGTCGTCGGCGACGCCGCCGACCGCCGGTCCTACGAACGCGAACTGCTCGCCGAGCGCAGGCGCGCCGAGGACGAACGCGGCCGCGCCGTGAGTTTCGCCCAGACGCTGCAACTCTCGCTGCTACCCCCCACCCTGTCACCGCCACCCGGTCTAGAGGCCGCGGCGCACTACTACCGTCCCGCGGACGAGGACGTCGGCGGGGACTTCTACGACCTATTCCCGCTATCGCGCGAGAAATACGGCTTCTTCCTCGGCGACGTCTGCGGGAAGGGGGTCGCCGCCGCCGCCCTGACGTCGCTGACGCGCTATACGCTGCGCGCCGCCGCCGTGAAAGAGGAACGGCCCGTTGGCGTGTTGCATACCCTCGACAGCGTCCTCAAGCAGGACACCTACACCGAGCGAGGTTGGTTCTGCACCGTGCTGTTCGGTTTGATCACGTTGCGCGCAGGAGCCTTCGACGTAGAAATCGCCACCGGCGGCCATCCGCCACCCCTTCTCCTCTCGGCTGACGGCGGCGCGCGCTACGTGGCGACCGACGGTGGTCAGGCGGTGGGCTTGTTCACGGCGCCGACGTTCACGTCGGTGCGTTTCATCTTGACGCCCGGCGACACCCTGGTGACCTATTCGGACGGATACACCGAGGCGCGCACCGGCACTGGGTCGGAACGCTTCGACGACGAAGGTGAACTGCTGCGGTTCGCCGAGGCCCATTCGCCCAACGACGCGCGCGGGATCGTCGCGGCGATGCAGGCCCTCGTCGACGATCTCGGCGACGGGGTCGAGGACGATGCCGCCGTTCTGGCCCTTGGGGTTCCGCGCAGCTAGTCGAGTTCGAAGGTCATCGTCACCGTAGTCCCCGTGGAGGTGCCGTCGAGGGTGACCTCGCCGCTGACGGCTCGCATCAGCGGGACACCGCGCCCGCGGATCCGCGGGTTGGCATCGGGCAGCTTCCACGACCCGAAATCGGTTATCCGAATGCAGATTCCGCGGCCCTTGGCCTCAGCGCACACCAGCATTCGCCCGGGCTTGGTGGCGCGGTATCCGTGTTCGATGCTATTGGTGCACGCCTCGTTGACGACGAGCACGATGTCCCCGGCGAGATCCTCGGGGATGCCGGTCGCCTTCAACCACCTGGTGAGCTGGCCCCTCATGTCACTCAGCTGATCGGGCGTCGCCCGCACGTCGATCTCGAGCGGTGCCGGCGGCCGCCGATAGACGACGATCGCGACGTCGTCGTCGAAGCCGTCCCTCGGGGCCAGATCGCTCAGCACGGCATCGGCGACGGCTTCGGCCGGGGCGTCGATGTTGGCGCTGAGCACTCGGCCCGCCTGTTCGATTCCGTTGTCGATCAACCCATCTCGGCGTTCGACGAGCCCGTCGGTGTACAGCATCAACACCGAACTCGGCGACAGGAGCTTGGCCGCCTGCGGTCGTGGGCCGGACCTCTGCACCCCCAGCGGCACCGACGTCGCGCCGGTCAGCGTCTCAGGTGCCGCCCCTGGCACCGCGAGCAGGGCGGGCACGTGACCCGCGCTGCTGTAGGACATCTTCCCCGACTCCGTGTCGATGATGCCGATGAAGACGGTCGCGCAATAGGCGCCGGCGATGAGGGCCGCCGCCGAGTCGAGTTCGTCGAGGATCCGGCCGGGCGCCGTGCCGTTGATCAGCAGCACCCGGGCCGAGCTGCGAAGTTGTCCCATCACCGCCGCGGCCGACAGGCCGCTACCCACACAATCGCCGACGATGATGCCGATGTATCGGTCACCGATGGTCAGTACGTCGTACCAGTCGCCGCCGATCTCGAATGGAGAGACCGCCGGCTCGTACCGCACCGCGAACCCCACCGGGGGCTTCGTGGTCGGGGTCATCGTCCGCTGCAGGGTCAGCGACGCCTCCCTCGCAGTCTCGAACTGACGCACGTGCTGGACGGCCAGGCTCAGGTGGCCGATCAACGCCGCGACCAGGATCCGATCCCCGTCTCTCGTCGTCCTCGCTTCCGGATACTCGAGCCACAACACGGTGTCGTCCGCCGCGGACAGCACGGTCATCATGCCCGCCGAGCGACCCGACCCGTCGGACGCGTCCACCGCCTCGACCGCCAGCGGACGCCAGCCGCGCGCTGACTCGAAAGCGTCCCGAAGCAGCGGATCGACGTCCTTCCAAAGGGTTGATCCAGCTGACCCGGACACCCTTACCGACGGGTCCGTGCCCGCTTGGGACCACATTGCGACGACCACGCGGGTCACCTCGATGGCCGATGCGACCACGTCCAACAGCACGTCGAGCACTTCGTCGAGGCTGGTGGCCACGCCGAGCGCCGTGGCGAGCCGAACGACGGCATTCCTGCGGATCTCGGATGCGCGTTCGGTGGTGACGTCGCGGATCGTGCCGACGAAGGCGCCGCGATCATCGCCAACCTCGGTCACCGAGTTGATGCGCAGTGCCGCCCAAGCAAGATGACCGTCTCGATGTCTGATCGACGTTTCGGCCTGCAGACTGCCCCGCTCGACGAGTTGAGCAAGTCGGCGCCCCGCCCCGGCTTCCTCGACCAGCCACGGGTAGGGCCATGGGTAGGGCAGATCGTCCGCCCCCCACCCGGTGATCGCAGCGAAGGCGTCGTTCACCTCGATGATGGTGCCCGCCTTGTCGACGACGAAGAACCCCTCCTGAAGGGAGTTCACCAACGCCGTTCGGAACGCGGAGCGATCCTCGAGTTCGTCGGCCCTGGCGCGTTGCTGTTCGTAACGCCTCGCCCGGTCGATGAAACCCTGGGTGGCCGAGTCGAGGGCGGCGAGGGTTCTGAGGAGGAACGGCAAGGCGGTCGCGGTCGGTGACCCCGGGGTCTCGGCCACCACGCCGAAATGGAATTCGACGATCTCCGCCGTACGGATTCCCGCCTCGGATGCGCCGCGGCCGAGTTCGTGACCCGACGCGAGACTCGCCTCGTCCCGCTCCGCGAGATGCTGACGCAGGGCGGCCGCGTAGGCGGCGCCGAAGTCGCCGGCGACCATCAGGCAAAGCCCCGGCGGCGGGCGGCCACGGCCGACACGTCAACGCTCACGCGCGTGTGTTCCCTGCGAGGACCATTCGCAATCGCTTCTGACCAAGTTCGACGCCCGCAACACTCAGCGAGTCACTGATCTTGACATTAACCTGGCGGGTGAAGCACCTGCCGCAAACCCGTTTCGTGTCCGGCACCGACGGCGGGCACTAGGCTCATCCTGTCGTGCCGACGACGATGGACGAGTTCATTAGAAAGGGATGGCCGTTGTCACCAGCCGAGCCGATGTCCACGTCGGTCGAACGACGTGGCGACGTCACCGTCCTCGCGGTGGACGGCGTGGTCGATCTCGCCACCTCACCGGCGCTCGAGAGTCTTCTCGCCGAGCTGCTCGACAAGAGGCCGGACGCCCTGATCATTGATCTGACGGGCGTGACGTTCCTGGCGTCGGTTGGTTTGCGGATACTCGCCGAGACCCACGAGGCGGTCGGCGGCACCGGCAAGTTCGCGGTGGTGGCCAGCGGACCGGTCACTGCCCGCCCCATCCAGCTGACCAAGCTCGACGAGTTCCTATCGCTATACCCGACGGCCGACGCCGCCATCGCCGCACTTCGCGGCTGAGGACGCGCCCCCGGTACTGTCATGTGACTGTCAAGTAGGGGCAGCACCTCGTTGCGAATTTCGAAGGATGTGGTTGCCCGTGGGTTCCCTGCGCGGCCCCGTACCGACGGGCGCGGTTGGGATAGGCCTTCAGACCCGGCCCCTCTCGTTGCTGCTGGTCGAAGACGACCGTGGCGACGCCCTGCTCGTCGAGGAGTTGGTCGCCGACGCCGACATCGACATCGACATGGCCTGGGCCCCCTCGATGGCCGAGGCGGAACGCGAACTGCGCCGACGTCGGCCCGACTGCGTACTGCTCGACCTCAACCTGCCCGACGCGAATGGGATCGTCGCGCTCGATCGCATCACCAAATGTGATCCGGACATTCCGATCGTCGTGCTCACCGGGCTGAACGATGAACACTTCGGGACCTCGGCGATGGCGTCCGGCGCGCAGGACTACCTGGTAAAGGGTCGGGTCGACGCCGATGTCCTGCGCAGAGCGCTGCTCTACGCGATCGAGCGCAAGAAGACCGAGCTCACGTCGGCGGATCTGCGTTCCAGCGAACTTCGAGCGCAGGAGAACGCGCGCCTGGAGCGCGGGCTGCTGCCCTCGCCCCTGCTACTCGACGACCCCGGCGTCGAGATCGTGGCCAAGTACCGTCCGAGCCGGGAGAACGCCCTCCTCGGCGGCGACTTCTACGACTTCGTCCAGACACCGGACCGCACCGTGCACGTCATGGTCGGCGACGTCTCGGGGCACGGACCCGACGAGGCGGCCCTCGGCGTCGCGTTGCGCATCGGCTGGCGGGCACTCACGTTTGCCGGCCTGCGCGGTAGCGAACGCATGCAGCAGCTCGAGCGGATCCTGCGCGCCGAGAGCCCCGGCAGCGCGATCTTCGCGACGGTGCTGAGCATCGCCCTGTCCCCCGATGACCTCAGCTTCACCGTGGTCCGCGCCGGACATCCCGGGATGCTGTTGCACGGCCCTGGTTCGGCGGCCTGGTTGGAACCACCGTCGGGACCCGCCCTTGGCATCGGCGGCAAGCGGTGGCCGGTCAGCGAGTGCGAGCTACCGCCGGGGCACGGTCTGCTGCTGCTGACGGACGGACTGTTCGAGGGGCACGCCGGCGCCGGCAACGAACGGCTTGGCGAGGAGGGCCTCCTCCGGCTGGCCCGCGCGCGGGCGGAGTTGCCGGGTGAGGCGTTCGTGGATGCGCTGATCGACGGCGCCGAGGAACTGGCTGCACTGCACGGCGGGCTCTCCGATGACGTCGCAGTCGTACGCGTGGAACGGGCCGAGCGGTGATCGAGGCGCCCGAATCCCGCCGCTCCTCCCCCCTGACCGTGCAGGGTTGGCAGACCCTGGTGCTCTCGATCGTGGGCCTCCTCGTGCTCGGCGCGGGGATCACCGGTGCGCTGCTGCTGCATCGGTATGACCAGGTGTCCCATCAGTTGATCGACGAGGTGCAGCCGTCGCGCTCGGCGGCGTACCGACTGCAGGCCGCGCTGCGGGACCAGGAGACGGCGATCCGGGGATATGCGATATCGGCCGATCGTCAATTCCTCGACCCGTACTACGCCGGCCAGCAAGCCGAAGCCGCTGCCGTAGAGGACATCAGGCAACGAGCCGGCGGCCGCGACGCGCTGATCGGCGATCTCGACGCGATCGAGCGGGCCGCCGCCGCCTGGCGCGCATCGTTCGCCGAACCGGTCATCGCCAGCATCGAACCCAACCGACCGGCCATGCTCGATGGCGGTGTCGCCGACCGCGGCAAGACCGAATTCGACCGCATCCGAGCACTTTTCGACACCCAGAACGACCATCTCACCGAAGCCCGTGAGGCAGGTATCCGGAATCTGGACGACATCCGCTGGTCGCGCAACGTCGTGCTCGGTGCCATCGTCGCGGTCCTGGTGGCGACGGCGATCGCCCTGGCCCTCGTGATGCGCAATGCGGTCACCCGCCCGCTGGCCGCGCTCGCGGCGTCGTGTCGACGCATCACCGAGGGTGACTTCACGGCGAAGATCGAGGCGCAGGGGCCGAAGGACATCCGCGCGATCGCCGTCGACGTCGAGGACATGCGGCAGCGCATCGTGGCCGAACTCGACGCATCCCGTTCGGCCGAGACACGATTGGACGAGCAGGCCATCGAGTTACGCCGGTCCAACGCCGAGCTCGAGCAGTTCGCCTACGTCGCGTCTCACGACCTGCAGGAACCTCTGCGGAAGGTGACGTCGTTCTGCCAGCTGCTGGAGAAGCGGTACGGCGACAAGCTCGACGAACGCGGCATCGAGTACATCGGCTTCGCCGTCGACGGCGCCAAGCGGATGCAGGTACTCATCAACGATCTGCTGACGTTCTCGCGGGTGGGCCGGCTCAACTCGGCGCAGGCCGAGGTCGACGTCGACACCGGGTTGAACGACGCGCTGGAGAACCTGGCCTTGGCGATCGAGGAGACCGGCGCCGAGATCGTCCGTCCCCCCGAGCCGTTGCCGCGGGTCGTCGGGGATAACACCCTGCTCGCCATGCTGTGGCAGAACCTGATCGGCAACGCGATGAAGTTCCACCGCGAGGGTGTGGCGCCGCGTCTGCTGATCGAGTGCGGCCGGGAGGATGAGAGCGGCCGGTTCCTGTTCACGCTCTCCGACAACGGCATCGGCATTGCGCCGGAGTTCGTCGACAAGGTGTTCATCATCTTCCAGCGTCTGCACGGGCGCGACTCCTACGGCGGAACCGGCATCGGTCTGGCACTGTGCAAGAAGATCGTCGAGCATCACGGCGGCACCATCTGGATCGACACGACCTACACCGACGGAACCCGTTTCGTCTTCACCCTGCCCATTCCCGCGCCGATGGCCGAATCGGCGACGCGCACGACCCTGGAAGGAACATCCGAATGACACCTGCTGGTCGCCCGATCGACGTGCTATTGGTGGAGGACGACCCTGGTGACGAGCTCATCACGCGAGAGGCCTTCGAGCACAACAAGATCAAGAACAACCTGCACGTGGCGCACGACGGGGAGGAAGGTCTGGACTTCCTGTACCGACGCGGTGCCTACGAGAATGCGCCGACACCGGACCTGATCCTGCTCGACCTCAACCTGCCGAAGTACGACGGCAGGCAGCTGCTCGAGACCATCAAGTCCGATCCTGCGCTGAACCACATCCCGGTCGTCGTGCTCACCACCTCCTCCGCCGAGGAGGACATCCTTCGCAGTTACAAGCTGCACGCCAACGCCTATGTCACCAAACCCGTGGATCTCGACCAGTTCATGAACGCGGTCCGCCAGATCGACGAGTTCTTCGTCCAGGTGGTGCGACTCCCTCAGGGCTGAAGCCATTTGCCGGTGCGGTGGGGTGAAGCTCGGCAACTGTGGGTACCGTCACACCCATGAAGCTGATCTCGCCGACCGACTCGATGTTCCTCATCGGCGAATCTCGGGAACATCCGATGCACGTCGCGGGCCTTCAGCTCTTCGAGCCACCCGAGGGGGCGAGCCCCGACTTCGTCCGCGACCTCTACGAGACGATCAGCAAGAACGACGACTTCCAGCCCACGTTCCGCAAGCACCCGGGCAGGTTGCTCGGCGGCATCTCGAACCTCGCCTGGGCGACCGACGACGACGTCGACATCGACTACCACCTACGCCGTTCCGCCCTGCCCCGGCCCGGCCGGGTGCGTGATCTGCTCGAGTTGGTATCGCGATTGCACGGCACCCTGCTCGACCGGCACCGGCCGCTGTGGGAGGCAAGCCTCGTCGAGGGGCTCGGCGACGGCCGCTTCGCGGTGTACACCAAGATCCATCACTCGCTGCTCGACGGTGTGAGCGCTCAGCGCCTGATCATCCGGTCCATGACCGCAGACCCCGACGACCGCGAGACCCGGGTGCCGTGGACGCTCGGGCCGAAACAGCGGAGCCAGGAGCGCAGCGGTGGACGGTCCACGGTCGGGACCCTCACCGACACCGTCGCAGCGTTGGCGGCACTGGGGCCCTCCGCGCTGTCCATCGCCAGGGCGGCGTTGGTGGAGCAGCAGCTGACGCTCCCCTTCCGGGCACCGAAGACGATGTTCAACGTTCCCATCGGTGGAGCCCGCCGCGCGGCCGCGCAGTCGTGGCCGTTGGCGCGGTTCAAGGCGGTCAAGAACGCCGCTGCAGGTGGTGTGACGGTCAACGACGTCGTGCTGGCGATGTGCGCCGGCGCCCTGCGGGCATATCTCCTCGAGCAGGACGCCCTACCGGACACGCCGCTCGTCGCCATGGTGCCGGTGAGCCTGCGGTCCGACGACGAGCAGGATGCCGGCGGAAACATGGTCGGGACCATCCTCTGCAACCTCGCGACCGACATCGAGGACCCCGCGAAGCGGCTGGATGCGATCAACATGTCGATGCGCGACAACAAGAAGGTCTTCGCCGATCTTCCCAAGGCCCAGGCGCTCGCACTGTCGGCATTCCTGGTGTCGGGTATCGCGCTGGGTCTGGTGCCCGGATTCGTCTCGACGGCCCCGCCGCCGTTCAACATCGTCATCTCGAACGTTCCCGGGGCGCGAGAGCCCATGTACTGGAACGGCGCCCGTCTCGACGGCAACTACCCCCTGTCCATCGCGCTCGACGGGCAGGCGCTCAACATCACGATGACCAACAACGCCGACAACCTGGACTTCGGCCTCGTCGGGTGTCGACGCAGCGTTCCGCATCTGCAGCGGCTGCTGATTCACCTCGAGGACGCGCTCACCGACCTCGAGAAGGCCGTCGCAGTCTGACGGCTCAGTACTTGCCGAACACCAGCACCACGTTGTGCCCACCGAAGGCGAAGGTGTCGCTCACCGCGTAGCGGTAATCCGACCGTCGTGGTCCGTCGGTGACCACGTCCAGATCGATCCGCTCGTCGAGTTGCTTCAGGTTCAGGGTCGGGGCCACGATCCCGTCGCGTAGCGCCTGCACCGTGAGAATCGCCTCGATGGCGCCCGCGGATCCAAAGGTGTTGCCCAACGCGGCCTTCGGGGCATAGACCGCTGGGCGGTGGGTACCGAAGGCCTTGCCAAGGGCGGTGGCCTCGACGAGATCGCCGGCCACGGTGCCCGACGCGTGCGCGTTGACGAGGTCGATGTCCCCGGGCGTCAGGCCGGCGACTTCGATGGCGCGGACCAGGGCGTGGGTCTCCTGTTCGGCCCCGGGGTCGGAGGCCATCACGTCGTAGCCGTCGGAGGTGGTGGCCGCACCGAGCATCCGGGCCAGGATGCGCGCACCCCTTGCCTTCGCGTGGGCCTCGGTCTCCATGATCAGCAGCGCACCGCCCTCACCGAAGACCATCCCGTCGCGGTTGCGGTCGAACGGACGGCAGGCGCCGACCGGATCGTCGTTATCGGCCGACATCACGCCCTCGATCTGGGAGTACGCCGCGATGGGCACGCCCTCGATCGGTGATTCGACGGCACCGCAGATCACCACGTCGGCGTCACCGAAGGCGATCTGCTGCCAGGCCTGGGCGATCGCACCGGCGCCGGTGGCGTCGGCCATCATCGGCGCCTGCACACCGCCACGGGCCGCCCGGTCGAGGCCGATGGCCGCCGCGGGGCCGTTCGGCATGAACATCTGGACTGCCAGCGGTGACACCGCCTTGAGGCCACGGTTCCGCATCTCGAGATAACCGAGGATCATCTCCTCGCCGTTGCCGAAGCCGGCGCCGACCGAGACGGCGAGCCGGGTGGGGTCCATATCGGGTGATCCGCAGTCGGCCCATGCGCGGCGACCGAGTACCACGGCCATCTTCTGTAGGTACGACAGGCGCCGTAGCTCGACCCGGGTCAGTTCGGCGTCGAAGCCCTCGCGGAGCTGACCGCCGATCGTGACCGGCAGATCGAGGTCCTCCAGATAGGGTCCCGAGAGCCGGCGGATACCGCTGGCACCCTCGAGAAGCGACGCCCAGGTCTGTTCGGCATCGCTTGCGAGCGCATTCGTCATCGCGAACCCCGTGATGACCACGTCGGGTAGGTCGCCCAGCATGTGAACCCCGCTTTCGAGTGTGGAGACGATTCTCTCGTCTGCACTCGTGACGTCACACAGGGGGACCCCCGTGCACGCCCGGGGGTCGATCAGCCCGGCAGTCCCTGCATTTCCACCGGCAGCGGCGCCGGGCCCTTGATGCTGGGCTCCGCCAGCGGAATCGGCGGGGTGCTCGGTGCGGTGGTGACGGTGCTCGTGGTGCCCGTCAACATCTCGGAATCAGCGGCGGCGCCGGGGGCGGCTTGGGCGATGGTCGTTACGACGATCCCGACGGTGACCATGGCTCCGCCTGCAATGGCGGCGAACGTCCTTGTGCTACTTGAGTTCATGTGAGGGTGCTCCTTCTCCAACGTCGATTGGTCCGACGTTGTGTTCGACCACGAGAAGGCGCGATTTATTCCGGCAGAGGTTGGGGTGCGGGCGGCGTCACCACACGCGAACCCAGTCGACGAGCATGTCCGCCGGGTACGTTCCCCCGGCGGGATCGCCGCCACCGGAGCCCGCCACCGCGAGGTTGAGCATCGGCGTCAGCTGGTAGCCGGGGTCGTTGAACGGCCAGTCCTCCAGCGAGTTGGCGGGCACCGCGAAGTAGGGCTCCGCGCCATCGACGTAGTCGCGCCAGAAGTACATGCCCGCGTCGTTCCAGGTGCAGCGCCAGACGTGCCACGCGCTGTCCACGTCGAACGGCTGGGTCGCGAAGGACGTCCCGTCCAGTCGGGCGTGAACGGTCGTTCCCGACGGCCAGTTGCCGTTCCCGTACCACTCGACGAGGTCGACCTCACCGCCGCGCACGGGATCGTCGTTGAGCAGCCACCAGGCGGGCCAGCAGCCCAGTGTCAGGCAGTCGAACTTGACCCGCGCCTCCCAGGTGAGGTTGATGCCGCCTCGCCAGTTGCCCGTGAGTTTGCCTCCGAAGTACTTGCCGTTCTCCTTCGTCGCCCGGATGACCAGGTTCGACTTGCCGTCGAGGAAGACGTTTCGGCGATCGTTGCGGTACTGGCCCATGTTCTCGGGGCGGTCCCAGAACACCGGGTTCTTGATCGTCTCGCGCGCCGCGGAGATGATCCACTTCGACGGATCGGGAGCCGATCCCGCCGGGCCGTCGAACTCGTCGTGGAAGAGGAAGGTGGGCGGCGTCGTCGTCTGGGGCGGCGGCGCCAGCGGAGGTGTCCACGTTCCCGGGGGCAGCGCGCCGGCCAACGGCGCGGGGACGGCTGCGGCGAGTAGGCCGAGCCCGGACATGAACAGGAGGTTACGGCGATCCATCTCTAGCACATCGACACATTAAGGCCCCGGCGACGAATCTTGGCGTTTGGCGCGACGGTGTCTCGTCCGGGGAATGCAGCGGGCCGTATTTCCTCGACGCCCGGGAGGCTCGCGTGCAACCTGCGCGAAGCGTGCGACAGTGGCCCGATGACGGGAACCGTCGCCGTGATCGGGGCAGGCCCGGGAGGCCTGGTCGCCGCGCGGTGGCTGTTGTCGCAGGGTTTCGAGCCGACGATCTTCGAACGGAGTGCCGTCCTAGGCGGCCAGTGGGCGGGACTCCCCGGCCGAAGCGGCGTCTGGCCGGGCATGCACACCAACACCAGTCGGGTCCTGACGGCCTTCAGCGACGTCGAGCCCACCAGCCCCGAGGTCTTCCCGTCGAGCCGTGACGTCCTCGCCGATCTCCACCGGTACGCCGACACGTTCGGCCTGGTGAAGCGGACCGAGTTCGACACCGACGTCGAGCACCTCGGGCGGGACGAGGGCCGTTGGGTGGTGCGCCACGGCGGCCACGAGCGCCGCTTCGACCGGGTCGTGGTGGCCAGTGGCAGGTTTCACGACGCCGCGATCCCGCCCGTGGCGGGCTTGGACTCGTTCGGTGGATCGGCGGGGGTAAGCACCACCTACGCCTACCGCGGACCGGATTCTCAACGCGGGCAACGGATTTTGGTCGCCGGCTGCGCGGTCAGCGCGCTCGAGGTGGCGTCCGAACTGGCCCAGCAGGGCGCCAACGTCGTCGTCACCCAGCGGCGCCAGCGCTACGTGCTGCCGAAGTTCGCCGCCGGGGTTCCGTCCGACCACCGGATCTTCACGCGCTACGGAGTCCTCGTCGCGGAGTCCCTGCCGACCGCGGAGGTCGACCACCAATTGAAGGAGATCGTCGTCGAGGCCGGCGGTAGCCCGGAGCAGTACGGCGCACCTGTCCCCGACCCGTCCCTGTTCGCCGCCGGTGTCACGCTCAGCCAGCAGTTCCTGCCCTTGATCGCCGAGGGCCGAATCACGGTGCGGCCCTGGATGTCCGGAATCTCTGGGCGGACCGTGACACCTTCCACCCCGACCTCCCCGGCCTGGCTTCATGGGGATGTGGGATCAATCCGGCGGGTACTTCGTTCCACTGGAGTTGCAGGCCCGGTGGATCGCCTACGCGTGGGGCGGTGCGAGTCCGGCGCCCACCGACGCCGAGCAACGTCGGGCCGTGGACGCCTACCGCGCCACCATTGGTCGCTGGTGCAGGCGGCCACGTCCGCGTAGCCGGTCCACCGGGGGATCGGCAGCCCGATCCCGTCCGCCTCCCGGGTTGGCGAGACTACGGTGGGCTCGCAGCACCGAACGAAGGAGAGCCACCACCCATGACCGTGACCGTCGGGATCGGACCGGTCAGCTTCGGCGACGTCATCGCGGTCGCCCGGGAGGACGCCCAGGTGGTGCTCGGCGAGGAATCCGCGGCAGCAATCCACACCAGCCGCCTGGCGATCGAGGCGCTCGCCGGACAACCCGAGCCGGTGTACGGCGTCTCGACCGGGTTCGGCGCCCTGGCGACGCGACACATTCCGCAGGAGAGCCGCACCCAGCTGCAGCGCAGCCTGATCCGCTCGCACGCGGCGGGCTCGGGCCCGGAGGTCGAGCGCGAAGTCATCCGCGCGATGATGCTGTTGCGTCTCTCCACGCTGGCCACCGGACGCACCGGCGTCCGGCTGGATACCGCGCAGGCCTACGCCGGCCTGCTGTCGACGGGGCTGACACCGGTGGTCCACGAATACGGCAGCCTCGGCTGTTCCGGCGACCTGGCGCCCCTGGCCCATGTGGCGCTGTCGGTGATGGGCGAGGGTTACGTCCGGACCCGCACCGGTGAGATCACCCCGTCCGCACGCGCGCTGGCCGAGCACGGCCTGTCCCCCGTCATCCTCGCCGAGAAGGAGGGCCTCGCGCTGATCAACGGCACCGACGGGATGCTCGGGCAGCTGATCCTCGCGCTGACCGACCTCGACGACCTGCTGCGCCTCGCCGACGTCGCGGCCGCCATGAGCGTCGAAGGTCAACTCGGCACCGACCGCGTCTTCGCCGCCGACCTGCAGGAACTACGGCCGCACCCGGGCCAGGCCGCCGCCGCCGCGAACATGACGCGACTGCTCGCCGGCTCCGCGATCATCGCCAGCCACCAGACCCCCGACTGCACGCGAGTACAGGATGCCTACTCCCTGCGCTGCGCACCGCAGGTCGCCGGCGCCGTCAGGGACACCGCGGCACACGCACGCACGGTCGCCGAGCGGGAACTGGCCAGCGTGATCGACAACCCGGTGGTCACCCACGACGGCCGCGTCGAGTCCAACGGCAACTTCCACGGCGCACCCGTCGCGTACGTGCTCGACTTCCTGGCGATCGTGGCGGCCGATCTGGCCGGGATCAGCGAGCGACGCACCGACCGGTTCCTGGACGTCAACCGCAGCCACGGCCTGCCCCCGTTCCTCGCCCACGACCCCGGCGTAGACAGCGGCCACATGATCGCCCAATACACGCAGGCGGGTATCGTCTCCGAGCTCAAGCGGCTGGCGAACCCGGCGAGCTCGGACTCCATTCCGTCGTCGGCCATGCAGGAGGATCACGTCTCCATGGGGTGGTCGTCGGCGCGCAAGTTGCGCCGCGCAATCGACGGGCTGACGACGGTGTTGGCGATCGAAGTACTGACCGCCGCAAGGGGTTTGGACATGCGTCGACCGTTGACGCCGTCGCCCGCCACCGGCGCCGTGATCGGCGCGTTGCGGGAACGCGTCGAGGGACCGGGCCCGGACCGCTTCCTGGCCCCCGAGATCGCCGCCGCCGTCGGGCTAGCGCGCTCCGGCGCGCTGGTCCGAGCCGCCGAACGCGTCGTCGGACCCCTGACCTAGACGATCGGAATGCCATGACCTCCAACACCTCCCAATCCCGCACCGTGCGTGCCGCCCGAGGCACGCAACTCTCGTGCAAGGGCTGGCAACAGGAAGCCGCGTTGCGGATGCTGATGAACAACCTCGATCCCGAGGTCGCCGAACATCCCGAGGATCTCGTGGTCTACGGCGGGACGGGTCGCGCCGCCAGGAGCTGGGAGGCGTTCGACGCGATCGTGGCCACGCTGCGCAGCCTGGAGGACGACGAGACGATGCTGGTGCAGTCGGGCAAGCCCGTCGGCGTCTTCCGGACCCACCCGTGGGCGCCGCGGGTCTTGATCGCGAACTCCAATCTGGTTGGAGACTGGGCCAATTGGGAGCACTTTCGCGAACTCGAAGCGGCCGGGCTGATGATGTACGGCCAAATGACGGCGGGTTCGTGGATCTACATCGGCACCCAGGGGATCCTGCAGGGCACCTACGAGACGTTCGGCGCCGTGGCGAAGAAGCGATTCGGCGGCACCCTGGCGGGCACCATCACGCTGACCGGTGGCGTCGGCGGCATGGGCGGCGCGCAACCGCTGGCCGTGACGATGAACGACGGTGTCGCGATTTGCGTGGACTGCGACCAGACCCGGATCGACCGCCGCATCGAGCAGCGCTACCTCGACGTGGCCGCCGACTCGATCGACGACGCGCTGCGGTTGGCGGTCGAGGCGCGGGATGCCAAGCGCCCGTTGTCGATCGGATTGCTCGGCAACGCCGCCGAGGTGGTCCCCGAGTTGCTCGAGCGCGGCGCGCCGATGGACATCGTCACCGACCAGACCTCGGCCCACGACCCCCTGTCGTACCTCCCGCTCGGGGTCGCGTTCGAGGACATGAAGAAGATGGCCGACAAGGACCCCGGGTACTTCACCGAGCAGGCCGAGGCATCGATGGCCAAACAGGTTGCCGCGATGGTCGGGTTCCAGGACAAGGGTGCCGAAGTGTTCGACTACGGCAACTCGATCCGCGACGAGGCCCGCAAGGCGGGCTACGCGCGGGCCTTCGACTTCCCGGGTTTCGTGCCCGCCTACATCCGCCCGCAGTTCGAGGAGGGGCTGGGTCCGTTCCGCTGGGTGGCCCTCTCGGGCGACGCCAAGGACATCGAGGCCACCGACCGTGCCATTCTCGAACTCTTCCCGGACAACGACCACCTGCGCCGCTGGATCACCTTGGCCGGGGAAAGGGTCGCCTACCAGGGCCTGCCCGCCCGCATCTGCTGGCTCGGCTATGGCGAGAGGCACCGTGCGGGACTGCGATTCAACGAGATGGTCGCCTCCGGCGAGTTGTCCGCACCGATCGTCATCGGCCGCGATCACTTGGACTCCGGTTCGGTGGCCTCCCCCTACCGAGAGACCGAGGCGATGGCCGACGGCTCGGACGCGGTCGCCGACTGGCCGCTGCTCAATGCCCTCGTGAACACGGCATCCGGAGCGTCATGGGTGTCGATCCATCACGGCGGTGGCGTCGGCATGGGTCGCTCGATCCATGCCGGGCAAGTGTGCGTCGCCGACGGAACCGCGCTCGCCGCAGAGAAACTCGAACGCGTCCTGACCAACGACCCAGGGATGGGCGTCATCCGTCACGTGGACGCCGGTTACGAGCACGCCACCCGGATCGCCGCCGAACGCGGCGTCCGGATACCCATGCAGGATCGGGCGTGAAGACCTTCGACTCGCTGTGGGGTTCCATCCTCGACGTCGGCCGCGATCCACTCAGCGGCGGATACCGTAGGTTCGCCTGGACCACAGCGGATCTCACCCTGCGCGAATGGTTCACCGGCGAGGCCGAGCATCGAGGCATGACCGTCGAAGAGGACCGCAACGGCAACCTGTGGGCGTGGTGGATGCCCGACGGCTGGGTCGGTGACCCCAGGGGCGCCTTCGTCACCGGCTCGCATCTGGACTCGGTGCCCGACGGGGGCGCGTACGACGGGCCACTCGGCATCGTGTCGGCCTTCGCCGCCGTCGACCTGCTCGTGGCCCGGGGCGTGCGCCCTCGCATCCCGGTGGCCGTGACGGCCTTCGTGGACGAAGAGGGCGCCCGGTTCGGCGTCGCGTGCATTGGGTCCCAACTGTCCACGGGCGCACTGACTCCCGAACGTGCGCTGAACCTGAGCGACGGGGACGGCACCACGTTGGCCGATGCGCTGCTGGCCGTCGGCCGCGACCCCGGCCACCTCGGCGCCGACGACCGGCTCGCCGAGCGCGTGGGCGTTTACGTGGAGTTGCACGTCGAGCAGGGCCGCGCCCTCGACCTGGTCGACCGGCCGATCGCCGTCGCCTCGTCCATCTGGCCACACGGCCGCTGGCAGTTCACCTTCGACGGTGAGGCCAACCATGCGGGAACCACGCGTCTCGTCGATCGGCGCGATCCGATGCTGACCTTCGCCTCTGCCGTGCACGCCGCGCGCGCCCGGGCCACCTCGCATTCGGCGGTGGCGACCTTCGGCAAGGTGCGGGTCACGCCCAACGGATCCAATGCGGTCCCGTCGCAGGTGCAGGCCTGGCTCGACGCCCGGGCCGCCGACGAGACCACGTTGGCGGCGTTGGTGGCGGCCATCACCGCGGACGCCACCGATTGCGCCGCCGACGATCGCACCGAGCTGATCGTGCAGACCGAATCCGTCTCTCCGGCAGTGCTCTTCCCCGACGCCCCGCGGCTGAGGGTGCTACGTGCGCTCGCCGCCCTCGGCGACGTTCCCGTCCTCCCCACCCAGGCCGGCCACGACGCCGGCATCCTGTCGACCACGGTCCCCACCGCGATGCTGTTCGTGCGCAACCCCACCGGCATCTCCCACTCGCCGGACGAATACGCCGAGATCGACGACTGCCGACGCGGTGCAGAGGCACTCGCCGACGTGATGGCCGAGTGGGTCGGCGGATGAGTGCCGCCCCCGCGACCTGGTGGTGCGAACATGCTTGGTTCGGCGGGGATTCCGTTGCCTCGGGCGTCCTCATCACGGTGGTCGACGGCACCATCGCGACGGTCGAACCCGACCGCCCACGCGGGGAGGGGCACCGCCTGCCAGGCCTGGTGCTGCCCGGACTCGCCAACGCCCATTCGCACGCCTTCCACCGCGCGCTGAGATCGCGGACCCAGCGCGACCGCGGCTCGTTCTGGACCTGGCGTCAGCTGATGTACGAGGTGGCCGACCGGCTGACCCCCGACCTCTACCGCGCGCTGGCCCGCGCCGTGTACGCCGAGATGGCGCTGACCGGGATCACGGCCGTCGGCGAATTCCACTATCTGCACCACGACACCGGCGGAAGACCCTACGCGGACCCCAACGAGATGGGTCACGCGCTGATCGCCGCCGCCGCCGACGCCGGGATCCGGCTCACGCTGCTGGACACGTGCTACCTCAGCGCCGACGTCGACGGCACCCCGCTCGCCGACGGCCCGCAACGGCGGTTCGGTGACGGCAACGGCGAGCGGTGGGCTGGGCGCGTCGATGCCCTCCACCACCAGGCCGCCGGGTGGGACCACGTGATGATCGGCGCAGCAATACATTCGGTGCGCGCCGTGGGGGTCGACGACATGTCGTCGGTGGTGGCGTGGGCCACTGCCGCGTCGGCACCGCTGCACATTCACTCATCCGAGCAGACGGCGGAGGTCGAGCGGTGCATGGCCGTTCACGGCTGCACCCCCACCCGGCTGATGCGCGACCGCGGCGTGCTGGGCCCACGCACCACCGCGGTACACGCCACCCACCTGACCGCGGCCGACATCGCCGACCTCGACGACAGCGGTACCGGAGTCTGCTTCTGCCCCACGACCGAGCGCGATCTCGGTGACGGTGTCGGGCCCGCGCCCGAGCTGTTGGCAGGACCGGGGCCGTTCAGCCTCGGCTCGGACAGCCACGCCGTGATCGACCTGTTCGAGGAGGCGCGCGCCGTGGAACTCGACGAGCGACTCGTGCGCCGCGAGCGGGGTGTCATCCCGGCCCCCCGGTTGCTCGAATCGGCCACCCGTGATGGCCATTCGGCGCTCGGGTGGGCCGGGGCCGGTGAGTTGCGCGTCGGTGCGCGGGCCGATCTGGTCGCCGTCGACCTGAACTCCATCCGTACCGCAGGCGGCGGGCCGACGGTGGAGAACGCCGTCTTCGCCGCGACGGCGGCAGACGTGACCGACGTCGTGGTCGACGGCCGCGTCGTGGTCGAAGACCGCCGCCACCGCCTGGTGGCCGATCCCGGACGCGCACTGGCCGAAGCCATCTCGGCAGTGGTGGGGGCACCGTGAGCGTGCTGTACTCCGGGATCGGCGAGCTGGTCACCAACGACGCCACCGTCGGTGACGGGTCCCCCCTCGGCATCCTCGTGGATGCGGCGGTCGTCGTGGCCGACGGGCACGTGGCATGGGTCGGCGCCGACGCCGACGCGCCCGCCGCCGACACCCGGGTCGACTTCGCCGGGGGCAGCGTGCTGCCGGGATTCGTCGACAGCCACGCCCATCTGGTCTTCGCCGGTGACCGGTCCGCGGAGTTCGCCGCGCGGATGAGCGGACGCCCCTACGACGGCGGCGGTATCGCCACCACCGTCGAGGCGACCAGGAACGCCAGCGACACCGCGCTGGCCGACAACCTCGACGGGCTCGCGAACGAACTCCTCGCCGGTGGGGTCACGACGTTCGAGACCAAGAGCGGCTACGGCCTCGACGTCGACCACGAACGGCGATCGCTCGCGGTCGCCCAACGGTTCACCCTCGAGACGACATTCCTCGGAGCCCACGTGGTGCCGCCCGAATACCGCAGCGCCCGAGACGATTACGTCCGCCTGGTGGCAGGTGAGATGCTGACCGCATGCCGACCCTTGGCGCGGTGGATCGACGTGTTCTGCGACCGCGGGGCCTTCGACGTCGACGAGACGCGGTTCATCCTCGAGGCGGGCATCGCGGCGGGACTCGCGCCCCGTCTGCACGCCTCGCAACTCGGGCCGGGCAAGGGCATCCAACTCGGGGTCGACCTGGGCGCGGCGTCGGTCGACCACTGCACCCACGCCACCGCCGCCGACATCGAGGCGTTGGCGGCCGCGGCAGGCAGCACGGTCGCCACCCTTCTGCCCGGGGCCGAATTCTCTACGCGTGCAAACTGGCCCGACGCCCGGCGCTTCCTCGACACCGGAGTCACCGTGGCGATCGCGACCGACTGCAACCCTGGCAGCTCCTTCACCACCAGCATGGCGTTCTGCATCGCGGTGGCTGTCCGCGACATGGGCTTCACACCGGCGGAGGCAGTGTGGTCGGCGACCGCGGGCGGTGCCGCCGCACTGCGACGCGGCGACGTCGGCACCCTCGCCGTCGGCAAGCGGGCCGACTTCATCCGCCTCGACGCGCCGTCCTACGTCCACCTCGCCTACCGGCCGGGGGTCCCGCTCGTACGCGACGTCATCGTGGAGGGAAGAGTCGTGGCGGGACGTCATGTCCGGTCAACCGAATCGAAGGGCTCACCATGACGGGTCGGACCATCATCATCACCGGCGCGAGCGACGGTATCGGCGCGGCCGCGGCGAAGCGGCTGAGCCGCAGCGGCGAACGCGTCGTGGTCGTCGGACGCTCCCCGCAGAAGACCGCTGCGGTCGCCGCAGGCGTCGGCGGCGACCACTTCGTGGCGGACTTCGCCGAGCTCGCCCAGGTCCGCGCACTGGCGGACCAGCTCCTGACGCGTTACCCACGCATCGACGTACTGGCCAACAACGCCGGCGTCATCGCGAAGGAGCGCCGGGTCACGGTCGATGGCCACGAGAAGGTCTTCCAGGTCAATCACCTGGCCCCGTTCCTGCTGACGACATTGCTGTTGGAACGGCTCGTCGAATCCCGAGCCAGCGTCCTGAACACCTCGAGCGTGGGCAACAAGCTCTTCGGGCACGTCGACATCGACGACCTCGACGGGGAACGGAACTACCGTCCGCAGAAGGCCTACGGCGACTCGAAACTGGAGAACATCCTGTTCACCAGGGAGCTCCACCGCCGGTATCACGCGAAGGGCATCTCCACGGCCGCCTTCCATCCGGGCAACGTCGCCTCGAACTTCGGCGCCGACTCGGAGTCGCGACTCCTGCGCCTCCTCTACCACTCGCCACTGCGGCATCTCGCGCTGGTCTCTCCGGAACGGGGATCCGACCTTCTGGTCTGGCTGGCCTCGGCCACGCCGGGGAACGACTGGACCTCCGGTGAGTACTACTCCGGACACGCCATCCAGAGGGCTAACGAACAGGCCTACGATCCCGAACTGGCGCGCGAACTCTGGGACCGCAGTGCCGCTATGGTCGCCACCACACCCCAAGGAGCAGACTCGTGACCGACACCTCCGTCACCGTCGTCGACGCCGGCCCGAATGAGGTGAGCCGCTCGGTCATCGTGCACGCACCCGCGGCGGAGCTCTTCGCCATCGCCGCGGACCCGCGCCGCCACCACGAGCTGGACGGCTCCGGCACGGTGGGCGCCAATCATGCGGCGCCGCCGAAACTCGTTGCCGGTGCTCGGTTCTCGACCAAGATGAAGATGTTCGGGGTGCCCTACCGCATCACCAGCGTCGTCACCGCGCTCAAGCCCGACGAACTCATCGAGTGGCGCCATCCGGTCGGGCACCGCTGGCGGTGGGAGTTCGCCGCGCTCACACCGACCACCACCAGGGTCACCGAGACGTTCGACTTCTCCGACACGGGGGCCGTCAAGGAGGCGTTGAAGTACTACCGCCGAACGGGTTTCGTGACGAGCAACGCCAAGGGCATCGAGGCCACGCTGACACGACTGCGCGACCGCTACTCTCACGGCGGCCCGTAGAGGTTCCCCCGCCGGATGTCCGCGCGGCACTCGACCCGCGTCTGCCCCGTCTGCTGGACGCAGACACGGACCTGATCCTCGATCCCGGCAGGGTAGACCTGTTCACCGGGCGCGGGGGTGACGGTCGGGGACGGCACCACACCCGACACCAGCGACCACATTTCGTCGTTGCTCGGGGGCAGGCGGGCGCAGTACGCCTTCTGACCGGTCTCGGAAACCCCGGCAGCCCCGAGCACCTGACAGTCCGCTCCCACGAGCACGACGGGGACGGCGGGCACGGCCGGAGCAGGCTGGGCGACGACCCCGGTCTGATGACGCGCGAGGAGGATGCCCCCGACGACACCACCGACGAGCAGCAGTCCGACGACGACCGCCAAGGCGACACCCCGCCGCGACATCCGGGTCTTCGAAGCCGACGCGCGGTGGCGTGCGGAGGACGCCGGGGCGAGCATCGTGTCGCCGACGTCGGCATCGAGGTCACCATCGAGGTGCAGCGCGAGTGCGTCGGCGAACTCGGTGCACGAGCCGTAGCGATCCCCTGGCGACTTCGCCAGCGCCCTGGACAGCACCGGGCCCAGACCGGAGAGCTCGGGTTTGCGGTCCGCGATCGCCGGCGGCGGGGCACTCACGTGCTGGCTGATGACGACGGCGGGGTTTCGGTCCAGATACAGGTGCTGGCCGGTTAGTAGTTCGAAAGCCGTTGCTGCAAGCGAGTATTGGTCAGCGCGCCCGTCGAGCGTCAGGCCCATCAGCTGTTCGGGAGCGGCGTAGGCGACGGTACCGACGGCCATGTTGGTCTCGGTCAGCCCGCTGGAGTCGTCGATCCGCCGCGCAATGCCGAAGTCGGCGAGCAGCACCCGCCAACCGCCCGCGTCCTGCGGGGCCAGCAGGATGTTGGCGGGCTTGACGTCGCGGTGCAGCAGCTGGCGTTGGTGGGCATAGTCCAGCGCGCCGGCGACCGCGCCGATGATCCGCACCACGTCGGCGGGGGGCAGCCCGTTGCGGTACGGCTGCTCCAGCAGCATTTGGCCGGCGTCGGTGCCCTCCACGTAGTCCATCGCGATCCACAACCGGCCCTCGTCCTCGCCGCGATCGTGGACGGTGACGATGTTCGCGTGCCACAGCCCCGCGGCGTTCTGCGCCTCGCGGTTGAACCGCTCGCGATACTCCGCATCGGTCGACACGTTGAGGGCCATCACCTTCAGCGCGTCGCGGCGCGGCAACCGCGGATGCTCGGCGAGGTACACCTCACCCATGGCGCCCGCGCCGAGCAACCGGGTGATCGCGTATCCGGCGAACGTCTCCCCCGTGGCTAGTGGCATGCGAGGCATCCTACTGAGGCGGGCCCGCACGCCTAGGGAACGGCGCGGGGGTCAGCTCGTCGGCGCGGTGAGGTCGTACACGGTGTGCTTCCCCACGGAGATCGGCGCGAAGTTGGCGGCGACCCACGCGGTGATGTCGGCGTGCGCCCGCCGGTCGCCGAAGCCGCCCACCCGGGGGCCGTGCACCGGGGCGACGTAGTAGCTGATGCGATGGTTGGCGACGTCCTGCTCGAACTCGCCGAGCGTCGGCGCAGGATCGATGCCGCCGAAGCCCCCGATCGCCATCACGGCGGTGTTGGTCGCCAGCTCGAGTTCAGCTGCGGCCGACGATCTTTCGATGGCTGCCGACCAGTCGGTGTGCGTGTCGCGGAGCATGACGTCGAGTTGCGGGTCGTCCGCGTCGTGACCGAAGCCGCCCAAGCGATGGGCGCCGGGACGCGCGGGCCCGACCATGGCCATTCCGCCGCCGTGGGACTGCCCGAGGGTGGCCACCGAATACGCGGCCGGACCCAGTACCGCGCCGACCAGTCCGGCCACCAGCGCCGCACCCGCGACGCGGCGGCCCTGGTTCAGCAGCAGGCACGCCGACGCGGCGACCGTGACCGCCAGCGCGACCCACCGCAGTGCCGGAAGCCACTCGGCGTTGCGCCCGAGGATCCACCAGCTCCACGAGCCGGTACCGAGGATCAGCGCCGCGAGGCCACCGCGCCCGAACCAGGTGTCGCGGCGGCCCCACATCTCGTGCACCCCAATGGCGAGCATGCCGCAGACCGCGGGCACGAACGAGAGGCAGTAGTAGGGGTGCGCCATCGTCTTCATGAAGCTGAGCACCAGCCCGTCGACCAGCATCCAGCCGCCGAACAGGACGGCCCCCGCCCGGGCGAGGTCCGTGCGAGGGGCGCGTCCGCGGGCGATGACGACGAGCACGAACGCGAGCAGCGCGGCGGGCAGTAGCCAGCCGATCTCGAATCCGAACTCGCCGGTGAACAATCGCGTCAGGCCCTGCGCGTCACCGCCGACCGCGGCATCGGGCCGAAACACATTGTGGTTCCTGCCGAGAACGCGGGCGAACCCGTTGTAGCCCAGGACCAGGTTCATGAAGTTGTCGTCCGTCGAACCGGCGATGTAGGGCCGCGACGACGCCGGCCACAGCAGGGTCAGCAGGACGTACCAGCCCGCGGACAGGAGGAACGCGACGGCGGACCCGAGAAGGTGCAGCAGGCGCTTGCGGACCGTCGTCGGCGCGGCAATGAGGTAGACGAAGCCGATCGCCGGCAGGACCATGATGCCCTCGAGCATCTTGGCCAGGAACGCGAAGCCCAGCGCGACGCCCGCCAGCGTGATCCAGCGCCAGTCGGCGCGCTCCAGCGCCCGCACCGTGCAGTAGCCGGCGGCCATCATCAGCAGCACCATCACCGCGTCGGGATTGTCGTAGCGGAACATCATCGCGGCGACGGGAGTCAGGGCGAGGGCGCCGCCGGCCAGCAACGCCGCGTTCGGTCCGCTGATCCGGCGGACCGCACCGTAGAGCAGGGCCACCGTGGCAACCCCCATCAGCGCCTCGGGCACCAGGATGCTGGCGCTGCCGAAGCCGAAGATCTGCCCGGACAAGCCCATCACCCACTGCGATACGGGCGGCTTGTCGACGGTGATGAAGTTCTGCGCGTCCAGCGAGCCGAAGAGCAGGGCCTCCCAGTCCTTCGAACCAGCTTGCGCGGCGGCCGCGTAGAAATCGTTGCCCATCCCGTTCACGGTGATGTTCCACAGGTAGGTGACCAACGTGGCGATCAACAGCACACCGAAGCCAATGCGGTCCCAGGTCCGACGGGCCAACCGGCGCCCTCGCGTCGGTTCGACGGTGTCGTCGCTGCCCGGGATCGGCAATTCCAATGTCGTTGTCACACCACCAGTTAGGCAGCCTCATCGTCGACGAAGCTGTGAGCCAGGGGTGAGACACCTGGGATGCGCGCAATTGCATGCGAGATGGGTGAATCGAAACTTCGCGCGCGGCGTGCGCCATACACTCGCACCATCAGAGCAAACGGGCTCAATGAGGAGCGTAAACCGATGACGATGACCGAACCGGACGTCCAGGCCAGCACATCCTTCCAGGAGGACGTGGCCGCCACGCAGCGGTACTTAGACAGTCCGCGCTTCGAGGGGATCGTCCGCCTCTACACGGCGCGTCAGGTCGCCGAGCAGCGCGGCACGATACCCAACGACTACCCGGTGGCGCGCGAGGCGGCCGCGGCCTTCTACGCCCGGCTGCGAGAACTGGCGTCGGCGCAGAAGAGCATCACCACGTTCGGGCCGTACTCGCCAGGGCAGGCCGTGACGATCAAGCGGATGGGCATCGAGGGCATCTACCTCGGCGGGTGGGCGACGTCGGCGAAGGGTTCGATCAGCGAGGATCCCGGACCCGACCTCGCCAGCTATCCGCTGAGCCAGGTTCCAGACGAGGCCGCCGGGCTGGTGCGCGCGCTGCTGACCGCCGACCGCAACCAGCAGTACCTGCGCCTGAAGATGACCGCCGAGCAGCGTGCGGCAGCGCCCGAGTACGACTTCCGGCCGTTCATCATCGCCGACGCCGACACCGGGCATGGTGGAGATCCGCACGTGCGCAACCTGATTCGTCGCTTCGTCGAGGCGGGCGTGCCCGGCTACCACATCGAGGACCAGCGCCCAGGCACCAAGAAGTGCGGGCACCAGGGCGGCAAGGTGCTCGTGCCGTCCGATGAACAAATCAAGCGCCTCAACACCGCGCGCTTCCAGCTCGACATCATGCGCGTGCCCGGCATCATCGTCGCGCGGACCGATGCCGAGGCCGCCAACCTCATCGACAGCCGGGCCGACGAGCGGGACCAGCCCTTCCTTCTCGGGGCGACGAACCTGAAGGTTCCGCCCTACAAGGCGTGCTTCCTGGCCCTGATGCGCAGCTTCCACCAACAGGGGGTCACCGACCTGCGCGGCCACCTGCTCTACGCGCTGCCCGATGGGGAGTATGCGGCCGCCGACGCGTGGTTGGAACGCCAGGGCATCGCCACGCTCGTCACCGAGGCGGCGGCGTCATGGAAAGCGGGTGAGCAGGAGGGCCAGCTCAACTCGGTCGACGATCTGTTCGACACGGTCGAGTCGCGGTTCGTGGAGGCCTGGCAGGCCGACGCAGGCATGGAGACCTACGGCGAGGCGGTGGCCGAGATGGTCGCCTTCCGGGAGCGCGAGGGCGAGCCGCTGGCGATGACGCCCGCTCAGTGGCGCGAGTTCGCCAAGGGGGCGTCGCTGTATGCAGCGCGCGAGAAGGCACGGGAGCTTGGAGTCGACGTGCCCTGGGACTGCGAACGGGCCAAGACCCCGGAGGGCTACTACCAGGTCCGCGGCGGTATCCCGTACGCCATCGCGAAGTCGTTGGCGGCCGCACCGTTCGCCGACATCCTCTGGATGGAGACCAAGACCGCCGACCTCGCCGACGCCAGGGAGTTCGCGAAGGCCATCCGCGCCGTCTACCCCGACAAGATGATGGCCTACAACCTGTCCCCCTCGTTCAACTGGGACACCACCGGCATGACCGACGATCAGATGCGGGCCTTCCCCGAGGAGATCGGCAAGATGGGGTTCGTCTTCAACTTCATGACCTACGGCGGTCATCAGATCGACGGCGTCGCCGCCGAGGAGTTCGCGACCGCGCTGCGCCAGGACGGCATGCTGGCGCTCGCCCGCCTGCAACGCAAGATGCGCCTGGTGGAGTCGCCCTACCGGACCCCGCAGACGCTGGTCGGCGGGCCGCGCAGCGACGCGGCACTGGCTGCGTCGTCGGGGCGCACCGCCACCACCAAGTCGATGGGCAAGGGCTCGACGCAGAGCCAGCACCTGGTCCAGACCGAGGTGCCCAAGAAGCTGCTCGAGGAGTGGCTGGCGCTGTGGGGTGAGCACTATCAGCTCGGCGAGACGCTGCGCGTGCAGCTGCGACCGCGGCGGGCGGGCGGCGAAGTGCTCGAGCTCGGCATCTACGGCGTCCGCGACGATGACGAGGAACTGCTCGCCAACGTGCTCGTCGACCCCATCAAGGACCGGTACGGCCGCAGCATCCTCACGGTGCGCGACCAGAACACCTTCGCCGAGGCGCTGCGGCAGAAGCGGCTGATGACCCTGGTGCACCTGTGGTTGGTGCACCGCTTCAAGGCCGAGGCGGTCTACTACGTGACGCCCACCGAGGACAACGTCTATCAGACCGAGAAGATGAAGTCTCACGGGATCTTCAGCAACGTGCACGAGGACGTCGGTGAGATCGTCGTGGCGGACGTGAACCAGACGCGCATCGACGAGCTGCTGGCCCCCGACCGCGAGGCGCTGATGCGGCTGATCCGCAAGGAGGACTAGGACTAGCTCCCACTCGCGATTTCGGCGCGGAAACGTTCGGTGAGCGAACGTCTCCGCGCCGAAGTCCGTGACGACGTCGGCGGTTCATAGCAACTTCACAGGCGGAGCTTGGGCGCTCATTACTTCGCGCGCGCATCGTGGAGTCATGATTACTTCGCTGGTAGCCCTCGCGGCGGGACTCGGTGCGGTGGTCGTCGCGGAACTGCACTGGCAGCGGGCGATCAACTCCGCCACGGCCGCCGGCCTCGTCAGCCGGCCCACCGGCGAGGTGACTTCCGTACCGTAGGCGGCATGAAGTATCTCGAGTTCGACGGACTTGGACCGGTCAGCCGGATCGGCCTCGGCACGTGGCAGTTCGGCGCCAAGGAATGGGGTTACGGCGACGCGTACGCCGCAGGGCCGGCCCGCGACATCGTGGCCCGCGCCCGCAGCCTCGGCGTCACCCTGTTCGATACGGCAGAGGTGTACGGCTTCGGCAAGAGCGAGCGCATCCTGGGCGAGGCGCTCGGCGACGAACGGGCCGACGTCGTGGTGGCGAGCAAGGTCTTCCCCGTCGCGCCGTTCCCGCCGGTGATCAGGCGGCGCGCGCAGGCCAGCGCCCATCGGCTGCAACTCGACCGGATCCCCCTCTATCAGATTCACCAGGCGAATCCACTGGTGCCCGATTCGGTGATCATGCCGGGGATGCGCAGCCTCCTCGACGACGGTCTGATCGGTGCGGCTGGTGTCTCGAACTACTCACTCGACCGGTGGCGCAAGGCCGACGCCGCGCTCGGCAGGCCGGTGATCAGCAACCAGGTGCACTTCTCGCTGGCTCACCCCCAGCCACTCGACGACCTGGTGCCGTTCGCCGAACGCGAGAATCGGATGGTGATCGCGTACAGCCCACTGGCGCAAGGACTCCTGGGCGGCAAGTACGGCGTCGACAACCGTCCGGGCGGTGTCCGCGGGACCAATCCGCTGTTCGGCGTGGAGAACCTCCAACGGGTCGAACCGCTACTGAAGACCCTGCGTGAGGTCGCGGCCGAGGTCGACGCCAAACCCGCCCAGGTGGCCCTGGCCTGGCTGATCAGCCTGCCGGGTGTCGTCGCCATTCCGGGCGCCTCCAGCGTCGAACAGCTCGAGTTCAACGTGGCCGCAGGCGACCTCGACCTCGGCGCGGATGCCGTCGATGCGCTGACCGCGGCCGCCCGCGCCTTCCACCCGGTGTCGATCGCGCGCTTCGCCGCGGACACGATCCGCGAAAGGGTCGGTCGTCACCTACCGTCGGGCAGATAGGTGCGCTGGGCCCATTGGAATGCCTGCCACCCGGCGACCTCGTCGAATTCGGCGTGCACCCGCCGGGCCGACTCGGCGCTGATCGGGCGGGCCCCCTTCGCCTTCACCTGAACCTCGGCGCAGCGTTCCATCAACAGGAAGTAGCCGACCGCCGAGTCGGTCGTCGTTCCGACCGTGAGCAGTCCGTGGTTGCGCAGGATCACGCCGCGCGCCTCCCCGATCGCCGCCGCGATCCGCTTGCCGCCATCGGTGGAGGAGACGCTCACCTCCTCGTCGTCGAAGATCTCGTGATCGTCGAAGAACGCGCACGCCTCCTGTGAGATCGGTTCGAGCTTCGTGACGGTCGCCGAGAATGGCGTGCCGTACGGCGTGTGACAGTGAGCGGCCGATACCAGCCCGGGAAGGGCCTCGTGCACCGGCGCGTGGATGTAGTACGCGGCCATGTTGATGTGGCCACCGCCCTCCACCGTGCCGTCGGCCCGCACCAGCACCAGATCGTCGACGGTCATCTGTCGGAACGGCACACCGTAACGGCCCAGCCAGAAGCAGTCGGGCCGCTCGGGATCGCGCGCCGAGATGTGCCCGTCGCCGAGCGCACCCCAGCCCATGGCGCCAAAGAGTCGGTAGGCCAAGGCAAGTCGTCGCCGTCGGTGGGCCCGCAGCTCGGCGACGTCGGTGATGGGTGGCTCGAAGGCCGCGGGGTCGAGGAACCCAGGATCGTTCACCGACACCCTCCTAGCCTGCATACCCACTCGCAGATGACCCTAGATCCCTCGGCTGATCGCCGCACAGTCGGAGCCGCGGCGATCGTTGCGATGATTAACCACCGATCATGCGCATCGAGTATCTTCTCGTGGTGCGACGCGGCCACCAGACTTCAGCGCGGGCCTGACCATGCTGGCCGCGGCGAGACGGTGGCTTCACACCGATGACCACTACTACTGGATTACCGCGCATCTCGCGAAGCGCGGCCTGCAACCGGTCACCTGCCGCCTGACCGCAGCGAACATGCTGGGGTTGAGTGCGATTCCCTTGCTCCTGATGCTCAGCGACCTCGGACCGCAGGGCACGCGCGACCGATGGCTGGCCGGCGCGGTGTCGGTGTGCTGCGTCGTGATGGCGTCCGTCTGGATGCGCTCTGGCTGGCCGACCCGACTGCAGTCACAGCTGTGCGTGGTGGTCGGCAGCCTGTGCATCGCCGTGGGCTGTTTCATCCAGAGCAGCGCCGCGCTCGGCCTGACGGGCGCGGGCACGTTCACCGTCGTCTCCGCCTTCACCGCGCTGTTCCACAACGGTCGGCTCCTGGCGTACACCTGGATCGTCGGCGCGGCGACGCTGGTCGGAGCGGCGGTGCGACTCGGCGAATTCGAACCCGCGGTGGCCGCGGCGGGTATCGCGCTCTTCGCCTTTACGAACGTCTTCGTCGTCTTCGTCTGCCGCAACGTCGTTCGTCTCGTGAACACCGACATCCACTACGGTGAGCTCGAACCGCTGACCGGGTTGCTCACGCGTGACGCCTTCGCCGACCGCGTCGCGACGATCGTGTCCAGGGACCGCGACGATGACCGTTTCTTGGCGATCGTCGTCGTCAGCCTCGACAGCTTCTCGCTGCTGACGGCGATGGGTGGTGACTCCGACGCCAATCAGGCCCGGGTGGCGATCGGTCATCGACTGAGCGAGACGGTCCGCCGCGATGCCGTGCTGGCCCACGTGGGCGAGTCCGAGTACCTCGTCGCCGACACGTTCGGCAGCACCGACGCCACGGTCCTCACCGATCGACTCCAACACAGCGTCCGGACCGCGAGCTACCGGCTGACTGCAAGCATCGGGGTGGTCGTCACCCCGCTGGCACCGCTCGTCGGCCACCCACCGCATGACGTGGTCGAGGAACTGATCACGCTCGCCACGACCAACGCCTATTCCGCCCGCCGGGAGGGTGGGCAGCGCACCACGGCCACCATCAACCCGCGACTGACGTCGCTGGAGAACCCCGATTCCGACGACTTGTCGGCGTAGGTCGGGCGGGCGTCACGGCCCCGTGACGACTTGCTGATGTTGCTCGATCGTGAAGCGCATCTCGCCATCGGCTTCCCGACCGTCGACCCGGGTCTCTCGCCCGCAGACGGGACAGGTCGTCGCCACGTCGGGCGGCGGGCCGGCCGGGAGTTCGCGCCCACTGCCTTCACATTCGTGATCCATTGCCATCCTCCTCATCATGGCGACCGAGGTCGCGACGCGCCTTCGGCGCGCACCGATCCCCGCCGCCGATCCGCACCGGCGGCCGCCAACGGAGTGGCGACGTCTTCCAGTGATCTGCCTTCGGCATCGACCGCGAGGAACCAGGCCACTAGTCCGCCACCGATCATCACTGCGGCGCCGAGCAGGTAGCCGAAGAACAACAGGACGGGTCTGGACCCATCTCCGATGAGCGCGCCGTAGACGACGGGACCCAGGGCGCCGAAGCACTGCGCGATCGCGAAGAACACGGCGATCGCCTTCGCCCGCACCTCCAACGGGAATATCTCGCTCACCGTGAGATACGCCGAGCTGGCTCCCGCAGACGCAAAGAAGAAGATGATGCACCACGCGATGGTCTGGGTGATGGCGTTGAGCACCCCGGCGTAGAACAGGCCCGCGCTGATCCCCAGCAGCACCCCCGACAGCACGTAGGTGCCCGAGATCATCTTGCGCCGGCCGATGGTGTCGAAGAAGTGCCCAATCATCAACGGCCCCGCCAGGTTTCCCACCGCGAACGCGATCAGATACAGCGGCGTCGACCCCGAGGGCACGCCGTAGAACTTGCCAAGCACCAGGGTGTACGTGAAGAAGATCGCGTTGTACAGGAACGACTGACTGATCATCAGCGAGACGCCCAACACGGACCGTTTGGGGTACTCGCGGAAGAGCACCCGCGTCAGGGCCACGTAGCCGATCTTCTCGGTAGGCCTTAGCTCGATGGCCTTGGACTCGTCGACGGGCGGCAGCGTGACGCCGGTGGCCTCGACCTCGCGCTCGATGAACGCGATGGAACTCTCCGCGTCGTCCACGCGGCCGTTCATCACCTGCCAGCGTGGGCTTTCCGGAAGGTGACGCCGCACCAGCAGGATGACCAACCCCAGCACCGGGCCGATGAGGAACGCCAGGCGCCAACCCAGGCTCAGGTCCACCGCCTTGAGGAAGATGAACGTGCCGAGCGTGCCGAGAATTGCTCCGGCCCAATAGGTTCCGTTGACGGCGATGTCCACCCGACCGCGGTAGCGGGCCGGGATGAGCTCGTCGATCGCCGAGTTGATCGCCGCGTACTCCCCGCCGATGCCCATGCCTGCGATGAAGCGGGTCACGTACAGGAACACGACCCAACCGGTGCTGTTGCCGAGGGTGAAGGCGGTGAGGCCACTGCCCAGCAGATAGACGCCCAGGGTGACCATGAAGAGGTTCCGACGGCCGAGCTTGTCCGAGAGCCGCCCGAAGAAGAGCGCGCCCACGACCTCGCCCGCCAAATAGACGGTGGCGAGGAACCCGACAGCGGCCGAGGACAAGCCGAGCGTCTCGGGCTGGCTGATCGCCTCCGTGCGAGTCGGCCCAAACCAGCCAAGCCGCAGTTCCCTCCAATCGCGAAGGCGAAACCACCCGCATGAACGTCAGGGCTTGAGCCAGCGCCACTGCGCGGTCAGCCAACCGTGCGCCTCGGGGAGCCTGTCGCGCACAGCCGCGACGACGCCGGGCCAGAGGAGGTCGTCGTAGTCGTCACCGGAGAGCCAACCGCCGGTCATCACCTTCGGCGCCCACGCGTCGATGTCTGCGGCGACGCTGTCGTAGTCGTGCCGGGCATCGAGGTGGACCCACGCCAGTGAGCCGTCGACGAAGAAGTCGGCCGCCTTCGGCGACGAGCTGATGAACACGTGGACGTCATCGGCGAATCCGCACGCAATGACGTTGCGGTGCAACAGACCTGCGAAGGTGCCGCCGCCATACTCCACCGCGGGCCCATGCGCGTTCTCGTTCGCGAGCCCCTCCTCGCCGCTGCCACGGCAGGTGTCGACGCCGATGACGGTGAAGTCACGACCCGAACCGCGGACGACGTCGGCCAGCGAGCAGAGGCTGCGGCCCAGATACGAGCCGACCTCGACGAAGGTGCTTCCCTCATCGAAGACGGTGACGGCCTCCTTCTGGCCGTCGCGCCAGTGAAACCAACCGGGGATGTCCGACCACTGCGCGACGTCGGCGGCGAATGCGTTTTGCGTTGTCATGCTCACGGGACACCGATTCCCCATTCGGGGGCTCGGCAATCTGGTCGGCTCGGCCGAGCGACTCGGTCACCGCTCGAGCTAGCTCGACCTCGGCCGGGGCGGACGAAGATGACACCGAGGTAGCCTTGGGGATCGAGGGTCGCTGACCAGGCTGGGGAGTCCATGGTGCGTACGGCGGGGAAGGGTTCCGCTGACGTCGGTCCCGATGCTGCCGCGCTCTTCCAGCAACGTTTCGTCCGCTTGGCGGAGATGTCGTCTGACGGCATCTGCGCGCATCAAGACGGGCGAATCGTCTTCGCGAACGCGGCTGCCGTCCGCTGGATGGGCGTGGATCCCGCGGTGGGATTGATCGGCAGACGGCTCGCGGAGTTCGTCCATGCGGATTCGATGACCGCCGTCGAGCGACGACTCGACGGGCTGCAACGGGACGGTGATTCGTCGCAGCCGTCCGAAGTGGTGATGGATCGTCCCCGAGGTTCCGCCCGCGACGTGGAGGCGACCTCGATGCGGGTGGAGTGGGACGGCCGCCCCGCGGTCGTGACCAACTTCCGGGACCTGACCACCGTCAAGACCGCCGCGGTCCTGAAGTACCAGGCGGCCCTGCTCGACCACGTCAGCGACGCCGTCATCGGCGTCTCCCCGTTGGGCGCAGTCACGAGCTGGAACGCGGCCGCCGAAATCATCTATGGACGCAGCGTCGGACAGGTCCTCAGCCTTACCGTGAGCGACGCGGTCGGCGTCCCCGTGGATGCGGAGCAGTTGTCCACGCGTGGTGGCGTGCTGCATATGACGCACGTCGCTGGCGACGGTTCCCCCCGGTCGGTCCGGGTGTCGGCCGCGGTCACCGATGGCGGCTACGTGCTCGTATGTGCGGATCTCACCGCCCTGCGTCGCGCCGAACGCCACTTCGAGGCCGTCGTGACGGCCATGGACGCCGGGGTCGCGGTGTTCAGCTTCGACGGTGCGATGGAGTCGGCCAACCCGACGGCGTGGCGGATCGCCGAGGGAATCACGAAGAGCAAGACCCCGTTCGCGGCGGACATTCCCCTCTTCGACGCAGCCGGGCGACCGATCGCTCCACCCGCCAATCCGCTACAGCGGGCCGTGGAGTCCGGCATCCCGCAGACCGAACGCACGATTGGCATCGACCACACCGACGGGCACAGGGTGTGGTTGTCCGTCAGCGTCCGCCTCCTGGCTCCAGATCATCCCGAACATTCGCAGGTGCTCTGCACCTTCGTGGACGTGACCGCACAGAAACTCGCCAGTGAACAACTGGCCCACGCCGTCGACCACGACCCGCTGACCGGCCTGCCCAACCGGTCGCACGCGCTGAATCGGCTCGCCGCCTCGCTCGCACCGGAGGCCGAAAACCGGGTTAGCGCAGTGCTCTTCATCGACATGGACGGCGTCAAGCTCATCAACGACTCGTACGGCCACAGCGCCGGTGACGTCGTACTGACCACTGCGGCGACCCGGATGGGCGATGCCCTGCGCGACGGAGACGTCATCGCGCGGCTAGCCGGCGATGAATTCGTGGTGTTGCTCTTCGACCTCATCGATCGGCCGGGCATCGATCGGCTCGTCGGTGAGCTGCACCGCGCGGCGTCTAAGCCGATCCGCTACCGCAAGGCCGAGATCACCATCACCGCGAGCATCGGAGTGGTCGCGGTGATGTCCGACGACGATCGCGATGCGTCTGAGCTCCTGGCCGCAGCGGATGCCGCGATGTACGCCGCCAAGGCTTCCGGACCGGGCCAAACTCGCCACGCGCCCTGACGCACGGCGCGCACAGCGGTCAGTGCCCCGTTGGTTCCGAAGCCAAGCGTGCCGACCGGGTCGAGGGTCATCGCCACCCCCCGACGAACCGTTCACCATGCTGCTCGTCACCGGCGCCCCGCGGGCTGCACCGCCGGACAGAACAGATCGAACAGCCTTTGTTCCAGCCGGCCGCGACACTTCCGCTCCGGGCATGTTCGGCAATGTAGGCGCCGAGACCGACACCACCTTCGATGGTTTCGACTGCGTGTCTGATGAGCCACCGCAGCCGTTCGGGCGGTTCAACCCGCGGATCCAGCGGGGCCGGCGAGGCCAAGCGCGACAGCGCCTGTGACAAGACATCGCGCCGGTCGCGGTATCGCCGGTAGATCGTCGTCTTGGCGATGCCAGACGCCGCTGCTTTGCGGTTGACACGGAATGCTTCGCTGACCGAAGCCCGCCGGCCCTGGCTCCCGTCAACTAATCGAGAATCCTCCATCGACCGCAAGCACCTGATTCGTGACCGGGCGGGCTCTCGCGCGGCTCCTGAAAGCCGATCGGCGTCTGACGCGTCGCGGGTCCGTCGCTGAGTACGGCCTTGGCGTCTATCGCACCGGGTGTGATGACCGCGCCGGGCAGAACCGCATTGACCGCATGGATCCGGTCCCACCCCGTCGCAGTGGCCTCGAGAAGTGGCTCGCGGTCCTGCAAAGCGGCGTTGTTGACCAAGAGCCACGGCGCACCGACATTCGCCACGATGTCGGCGCACGAATCAGCGATCGATTGCTCGTCAGCAAGATCCACGATGACCGCAACCTCGTTGAGCCCCAACGCAGTCAGGGTCGCAGCCTTGCGCCGAGCGCCCTCACCGTCCCGGTCGGCGAGCACGACGGACGCTCCGCTTCCGCCAACACCGTTGCGATACCCAGGCCGATTCCGTTGGCGCCACCGGTCACCACTGCGACGTTGCCGGTGAGTCCGAACAGATCACGGAGGTAGTCGGTCATCGCCGCATATCCCTCCCGTGCGCTCCCCGCGTCGCAGCTGGTTCACAGCCGTCCGTCGATCTGCAGGTCCGGATGCACCCAACTGGGAGAGCGCCGTTCCTTGAAGGCCATGAAACCCTCGACCGATTCGGGCTCGCCCAGACTGGCCTGCATGCCGATCCTGTCGTAGAGGCCGAGGTAATTGTCGAGGCTGGACTTGACGACGGTCCTGGCCCTTGGGGCGGTGCGGCAGCACTGAGCCAACACCTCGCGAGCCCTGCCGAGCAGTTCGTCGTGCGGGACCACCCGCGCCACCATGCCCCAGTCCCTGGCCTCATCAGCAGTCAGCGTCCGGCCGGTGAACATCAGGTCGCGGGTCCGCACCGGCCCGATCAACCGCGCCAGCATGTGGCTGTAGTAGGTGTCGGCGATGCCGCGGTACAACTCGGGCACCCGAAACGTGGCCCGCTCACTGACGACCGCCATGTCGCTGCACATCGCGATCTGCAGACCGCCGCCCTGACAGAGTCCGTTGACCGCCGACACCACCGGCTTGACCGATTGGCGCAACGTCTCGAACGGCGTGACGTCCATCCCGAGGGCTGAACCGTAGGTCAACCAGTTGTCGGCGCCACCGCCGCCCATGTCCCCGCCCGGTGCGAACACGTCGCCGGTGCCGGTGATCAGCAGCCCCGCGAGGTCGGGGTCGGCGTCGACGTGGCGGACCGCGTATCTGATACCGAAGTACATCGCAGGCGTCATCGCGTTGCGCGCTTCGGGACGATCCAGAGTGCATACGCCGAACGCACCCTCGCGGGTGAACTTCAGGAACGGCGTACCCAGCCAATCACCCTCCGGCGGACGGGGGCTCGGCGCTGGGTCAGCAGTCTTCGTCATCGAATCTCCTTGATTGACAATGTGTGTGGCCTATCGCTCTCGTCCATGCGGATCACTCGTGCACCTTGGCCAGGATGTCTTGGGCGAACCTCTCGATGGGTTCCCGGTATCGGTCGGCGGCGAGTTTGAACGTATCGTGGGCGCCGGAGGCAACGTCATCGGCCATCGCCCAGGGACTGCACATTACTGCTGTGACCCCGATGTCCTCGGCGCGCTTGAACAGCTCGACCGTGGCGGGCTCGCGTATCGCGAGCACGATGTCGAACGGCTCGTTCTCCCTGCCGTATTCGCGTCGCATGGTGTTGAGCGTCCGCACCTTCAGGCTGGCGTCCTCCCACGCGTAGGCATTGCCGACCCACCCGCAGCACAGGCGTGCCGCCCGCCGCAGCGCCGCCTCGGACTCTCCGCCGCACATGATCGGCACCGGCGCCGACGGATGCGGTTCGATCATCAATTCCGGTATCTGGTAGTACTTTCCGTTCCACGACACCCAGCCTCCGCGCCACAGCGCGGGCAGGGCCTCGATCATCTCGTCGAGCCGTTTGCCGCGGTTGCCGAAGTCCTGGCCCATCAGTTCGAACTCTTCGCGCATCCATCCGGCCCCAACGGTCAGCGCGACCCGATCACCGGAGATGACCGCAGCGGTAGCCACTTGTTTGGCGACCTCCAACAGTGGGCGCGCCGGTGCGATGTAGACCGCGTTGGTGAACCGGATCTTGGTCGTCACGGCGGCCATCGCGCCGATGAGCACCCAGGAATCGGGCCAGGCCGTATCGGGTGTCCACATTGGCTTGCCGGTCGGCGACGGATACGGTGACGACAATTTACGTGGATAGATCATGTGATCGGAGACCACGATGCCGTCGAAGCCAGCCTCATCGAGCATGCGGGCCACCGGAACCGCCTCGGAGGTGTGCATGAACGCCGTGCCCGTCCAGATTTTCATTGTCGCCTTCGCTAAATTCGCTATTTCGTCGGCGCGTTGGTGAACCAGAGGCTCTCCTCGCGCAGATTGCGGCTGCGCCACCCGTTCGGTGTACGAACGAGTTCGTGGTGGTAGTAGCCGCCGCAGTAACTCGGTTCCTCCATCCCGGGCAGCTGCATTGGGTTGTAGAACATCGCCCGCACGTGCGCATCGTCACCGTCGAGTTGGATATCGACGTTTGTGATGTAGTGCATGGTCCACGGAACCGCTCCGAAATTCTGGCTGAACCAGTCGACGACCTCGTCGCGGGGACCTGCCGCCGCACCCGCCGCGGAGTAGTCGATGTACGCGTCGTCGGTGAACAGCGAGCGATACAACTCCCAGTCCTTCGCGTCGACGGCCCGGGCATACCTGGTGAGCAGTCCGTTGATCTCGAGTTCGTCGCTGATTTGCTGGAGGTCCATTGACCGATGCTCCTATACCGGCATGCCGACGGTCTTGGACTCCAGGTATTCCTTGAAGCCTTCCTCACCGTTACGCCGTCCGAGCCCGGACTGCTTGGTGCCTCCGAATGGGCTGTTGATGCCGAAGTGGCTCTTGCCGTTGATCGTGACGTTGCCTGTGCGCATCCGTCGCGCGATGGCCAGAGCGCGGTCGACGTCACCGCTGGAGACCTCGCCGGAGAGGCCGTAGATCGAGTTGTTGGCAATGTCGACGGCCTCGTCGTCGGTGTCGTACGGCGTGACGGTCAGCACGGGGCCGAAGATTTCCTCCCGCGCGACCTGGGCGTTCGGATCCACGTCCGCGAGCAGGGTGGGTTGCACGTAATAGCCGACGGGCAGGTGATCGGGGATTCCGCCGCCGGTGATCAGACGCCCGCCGGAGTCGATGCCGGATTTGATCAAGCCAAGCACCTTGTTCCGTTGAGTGGCGCTGATCTGCGGACCCTGCATGTTGCCCGGGGTCCACGGGTCGCCGACGGGGAAGCCCTCCATCATCGCCTTGAGAATCCCAAGACCTTCTTCATAGCGGCTGCGCGGCAGCAGGATTCGTGATGGCAGAATACAGGACTGGCCCGACATGACACAGGCCATCATCGCGGCCAGCGGCAGCGACGCGTTGAAGTCGGCGTCGTCGAGGACGATGTGAGCCGACTTGCCACCCAACTCCAGCAGCGTCCTCTTCACCGTCGCCGCTCCGGCCGCCAGGATGGCGCGCCCGGTAGCAGTGGATCCGGTGAAGGTGATCATGTCCACCCGCGGGTCCGCCGACAATGCAGCGCCGACCTCGTTCGCGCCTGCGACCACCACGTTGAATACCCCGGCTGGGATGTCGGTCTCCTGGGCCACGATGCGGCCCAACTCGCTGCCCGACCACGGCGTCAACTGAGCCGGCTTGAGCACCACGGTATTACCGGCCATCAGTGCCGGAATGGTCTGGGCGATGTTCAGATAGAACGGCACGTTCCATGGAGTGATCGCCCCAACAACGCCGACAGATTCGTAGAAGATCTTGCGGTGCACCGGACCCAGCTGAGTTTCGTGGATGCCGTTGTCGACCTCGTAATCGAATGCCCGCCCGTGCTCGGCCCAGTGCCGCACCTCGTTGATCGGATCCTCGATCTGGCTGCCCGTCACGCTGACCGGACAGCCCACCTCGGTGATCAGGATCCGTCGCAGCCGCTCCTTGTCCCGCTCTAGGGCGTCGGCGAGTTGGATCAAGCAGTGGTAGCGGAAATCCACGTCACGTGACCACTGCCCTTCGTCGAATGCCCGGCGTGCCGCGCCAATGGCGCGTTCCATGTCGGCGACCGTGCCATCGGTGGCCTGGCCGGCGACTTCCTCACTGCCGGGGTGGATGACGTCGAACGTCGCGCCACTGCTGGTGGTCTGCAACTCTCCGTCGATGAGCATGCGCTCATCGCCCGCCAGCACACCCGTGTGCACAGTTGTCATTTCGGTTCACTCCTCCAAGTTGGTCTACTCCCTGAGGGGAGCGGGCAACGCTGCGCTGCCCTTCGGTGGTGTCAGTCCCCAGGTGTCGAAGGCCATCGCGAGCATCGCGTAGGTGCCGACGACGAAGATCAGTTCCATCGCCTGGTGTGTGCCGAGTTCGACGACGAGGCGTTGCCACGTCGCGGCGCTAGCCTTGCCGTTGGCCAGCAGTTCGTCGGTGGCTTCGAGCACTATCAGGTCGGATCCGTCGAAGGTGCCGTTGCCATCAGCCAACCGGTCGACGTCGTCGGCCGGGACGCCACCCTTGGTGGCGATGTTGACGTGTTCGCCCCAGAAGAACACCGAGCGACGGGTGTGCGCCACCCTCAGCACCGCCAACTCACGGAGCCTCAAGGACAATTCGCCGCGTTGTAACAGCCACCCGTTGTAGGCCAGGAACTTGCGGGCCATCTTGGGATGCCGCGCGAGCAGGCCAATGATGTCGAACTTCAGCGGGTCGGCGGCGTGGCCGGATCCCGCTCGCGGCACCTGCTCCCCCGGCAGGCCCATCAGCGCACCGAACGCCGCGTACTCGTCATCGCCCCACTCCGCTTCCTGCAGTGGTGGGAGTAGCGGTTCACTCATGTTCGCCTGCCTCCATTGACACCGATGACTTGCCCTGTGACATAGGAGGATTCGTCCTGGCACAGGAATATCGCGGCATTGGCGATATCCTCGGGCCGCCCAGCGCGGCGAACGGGGGTGATCTTCGCGAAGTGTTCCAGCGAGCCGGTGAATCGGCCCTCGGCTATCGCCTTCTCCAACATCGGGGTAACAACCATCCCCGGCGGAATAGTGTTGACCGTTATTCCCCTGGGCCCCAACTCAAGTGCGAGGCTCTTGGTGAAGCCGATGACACCTGCCTTCGAGCTGACGTAGGCAGCCATGTGAGACTGCCCGCCTTGCGCGCTGGAGGACGACAGGTTGACGATTCGACCCCACTTCGCCTCCAGCATGTCCGGCAACACCACTTGAGTGCAGATGAACGGCCCGCGGAGGTTAATCGCCATGACGCGATCCCATTGCTCGTCGGTGATCTCGGAGAACTTGCCGAACTGCTCGATGCCGGCGTTGTTGATCAGGATCAGCACCGGACCGAGGTCGGCGCGCACCTGCTCGACGGCTGCCTGCACCTGGCTCCGGTTGGAGACGTCGACGGTGTAGCCGTTGACTGTTCCGCCCAGCCCGCGCAATCGGGCCACTTCGGTGGCGATCTGGTCGGTCGCGAGGTCGAAGATGGCGACCTTGGTTCCGCGGGCCGCAAGTGCTTCGGCGATCGCCAGGCCGAGGCCTTGGGCGCCGCCGGTGACGATTGCGGTGGTCCCGTCAAAGGGCATGGCCGTTTGTCCTTCTGTTGCTGTTCGAGGGAAGGGGCTGTTCCGCAAGTCAGGCCGGGCTGAATCCGACGTGCAGCTTGGTGAGTCCGCGCAGGATGAAGGTGGGCAGGTAGCGGTAACGCCGGTTGTCCATTGGCCCGTGCTCGTCCTCGTCGATCCAGATGTTTGAGGTCCGGTCCAGCAGCCGATTGAGACTGATCATTCCCTCGGCCCGTGCGAGCGGGGCACCCGGGCAACTGTGTGGTCCCCGGCCAAAGGCGATGTGCTGACGCGCATTCGAGCGTGCGACATCGAAGGTGTCGGGGTCGGTGAAGCGGCGAGGGTCACGGTTGGCCGCAGCGTTGTTCAACATCACCGTCGTCCCTGCGGGCAGATCGACGCCCCCGATGGTGACGGGCACCTTGGACAGCCGGAAGTCTCCGCGGATCGGACTCTCGAAACGGAGTGCCTCCTCGATGAAGGCGGGGATCAGGCTGCGGTCGGCGCGCAGCCTCGCCTGCAGCGCCGGGTCCTCGGCGATCATCATCACCGCGGTGCTGAGCAGGCGGACCGTGGTCTCCTGCCCGGCAGCGAACAGGTTGGCGGCCACGCACACCACGTCGATCACCGGTGGGGTGCTGCCGTCGGGAAAGACCGCCGACGCAAGGCCGGTCAGCACGTCGTCGCGTGGGTTCTCACGGCGTTCGGTGATGTACACGGTGAATTTGCCGTAGAGGTACTCCAGCGGCGAGTGGTGCATCGCGTCGCCACCGCTGCTGCCGATGGTGCCAGTCGAGTTGAGCAACTCACCCTTGAAGTCGTCGTAGTCGGACTCCGGGACACCGAGGAGATCGGCGATGACGAGCATCGCGAACGGGTTGCCGAAGTCGGCGACGAATTCACAGCCACCGCCAGCGAGCGCCTCGTCGTACTGACGATCTGCCAGGCGCCACATGAAGTCCTCGTTCTCCTTGAGGCGTTTGGGCGTGATCATTCGCGACAGCAGCGCCCGGTGATCGGTGTGTATCGGCGGATCCAGGCTCGGCAGCTGATCGTGGAACGGGAGATCGTTGCGGTGCTTGGTGATCAACTCCGAAATGTCCTCGCCCTCAAGGGGTACGGGAAAGCCGGGAAACGGTCCGGTGACCGACGTGCACGACGAGAAGCGCTCACTGTCGTTGTAGACCGCGACCGCCTCCTCGTAGCCCGTGATCATCACGACGTCGTGATGGGGTTCCCGGCGCACCGGGCACTCATTTCGCACCGCAGCCAGATACTGATACGGATCCTGAAGGAGCTTGTCGTTGGTGAAGAAGTCGACCGAGTCGATATCGGTGGCCAGTTCCTGCTCGGTCACTGCGTGCCTTCCGCGGCGTCGAGGTTGGGGATCATGCCGTCCGGCAGTTGCATCTGCAGGTAGACGGCGACGAACGTAATCTTGTCGTCCGCGTTGAACTCATAGACAGACACCGAGTTGACGACGCTGCTGAAGTCGCCGATCTGGCTACGTTCCTCCAGTTCGAGGAACACCACATCGGGAGTCTCGGTGATCCGCTTGAACGAGCAGTCCCATTCCGAGGACATCGCCCAGCCGGTCAGGAACTCGGTATATGCCGGCCATTTCATCTCGTCCCTGAACGGGCCGATGCGGAGGAAGTCGTCGACCGCGATCAGCTCGGCCAGCGGGCCCCAGCTATCGACCGAAAACCCTGGCTCCTTGGCAGCTTTCACCAAAGCCTTGGTGGTCTGGCTGTAGTCGAGTACGGCGCGCGACCGCCCGGAAGTCTCGCCGATGACGTCGTCGATCGTCGTCATACTGCCACTCCTGCCGCGGCGAGGGTGCGCTCAAGTGCCTGGACGTATTCGCCGGTGCCGTGGAATGGGCCGTGTACGCCGATGGCGACGTCGAGGAACGCGTTGTACTCATCGTTGACGTGAGTCTCCCAGCGGGTGAGCTCACCCGCGTCGTTCGTATCGATGAAGCTGTAGGAGTAGAAGCCCATCTTCTCGCCGGTGTCCTTTCGATGCCCTTCCCACCGGGTCTTCATCACGACACCGTTGTTGGCCGGCCAGTAGTTGAAGGACGCCGGCATCCAGTCCGGAAAGGTCAGCGAGTACGCCTTGGCCTCCATCGTCGATGCCTTGGCGGTGTCGGAAGGGAACTCGCTGAACGGAAACACCTGATCACCGGTGAAGTATGGCGAGACGTAGGCGCCGTCGTCGGCGAACTTCCACGCATCGGCGAATGCCTCGCCGTCCTGGATGCCCTGACGTAGGTAGGCGTCGCGATAGGCCTCGGCCATCCGGACATGGTGAGCGATGCGCTCTTCGGTGTTCACGTTGTTGGAGTCCTCTGTGAGCGGGGTGTTGACAATTGGGGTATTGAAATGACATGTGGCCGCGGTTATTTCGCGTGCTCTGCCATGTAACGGTCGAGCACTGAATGAAAGTGGGCGATGACGACTTCCTCCTTGACCAGCGAGATGTGGTCGAGCCGGTCGTTGCGCAAGCCCAGCTGCTGGCGCGGCATCTGCACGTAATCCTGCTGAAGCGCCTCGAAATATTTGTGACTTCCCGGCGTATCCACTACGACCGCTTCGGCGCGAACGGCATCGCGAAACTCATCCGGCAGATAAATGTAACTGGTCACATGCCAGATGCACCGGTTCGGATCACCATCGGGGTGCGGTGCCGCCATGACCACGTGGCATTCGCCTGCGCGAACCGTCATGAAGTAGTTGGGGAACAGCACCCAGCCCTGGTTGTCGACCATCTGATTGTCGGTCAAGTCGCTAACATCGAGGCCCATGCCGGTCAGAACCTCACGGGTGGCCTGCTGCAGCAGTGCGCGGGCAGTGACGCCCTCCGGAAACGCGACGTTTCCGTCCTCGCCCAGGTAGGGCGCGAGGAGTTCTTGGAACCGCGGGATTACCGCGACCGTGCCGGGGAAGGTCTCGGGGAGGGCCATCATTCCGTCGACCTGCTGCCGGTCGCCGGCGCCAGCCACCTCAAATGGAGCCATTGCGACGCTGTGGTTTTCGAAGAACTGGTAGCGCGCTGTCGCCGGGTTGATGTGCAGCACCGCGAGCAGCTGGGGATGGATGCCGTTGATGTGGTAGCCCTCTTCGAAGGCGTCCATGACGACTTTCCAGTTGCAGTCGATGGCTTCCTTGACATCCATCACCGTGGTGAACTGGTCGATGTTGTAGGGCTCCAACAGGTTGTAGACCTCCTCCCCCAGGTACTCGCGCAGTGGTGCGGCGTGGGGGTCGGGGTTGAGGAAGATGAAGCCGGCGAACGTGTCGACCGGCACCTGGAGTAGTCCGTTGTCGGCCTTGTCGATGGTGCCGACGAGCTCTTCGCGCAGCATTCCGCGCAGTCTGCCCTCGAGGTCATAGGACCAGAGGTGATACTGACAGAGGAATCCGCGCTTGGCGTTGCCGGTCTCGGTGATGCAGAGCGCGTTGCCGCGGTGCCGGCACGCATTGACGAATCCGCGTAGCTTCTGGTCCTTTCCACGCGCAATGATGAAGGACTGGTCGTGGACCTCATACTTCTTCCAGTCGCCGACTTTCGGGAGATCCTCGACGCGGCCGGCGATCTGCCACACCTTCATCCAGATCGCGTCCCGCTCACGCGCGGCGTATTCGGGCGACGTGTAACGATCCGTCGGAATCGTCATCTTGTACGTGCCGGGCTTTACCTCGGCCAATCCCAGACCGGTTCCGGAATTCTGTTCGGCCCATTCACCGGGTCGTCTGGCTTGCAACACGGCAGTCCTCCTCGTCGACGACCGGAAGTCCGGTCGCATCGACATCGTGTGGTTGGTAGCGGCCCAGCGGCTTCAACGGCGTCCGCGCCGCGACTCCGCCTCTAGGAAGGGTGACCGCGACCATGTTATACATTGATGTATCGCCAATACAAGTGTGTATCGAAGTGGCTCGGGAGGTCCGCCATGATCTACCAACTCGATGTGATGGCCCACAGCGTCGCCGATGCCGTCGACTGCGCGGGAGGCTTAATCTGCGACCGCGCGCTCGCGGGCTGGCAGGTCAGAGTCTTCTCCAACGACTGCCACAGCACACTGCCTCTGAAGATCCTCGGCGCCGATACCGGCGGACGTCATGCACCAACCGATCCATTGCACTCCATCGCTGTAGCTGTTCAGCATGTCGTGGCGATGCCGATCGACTTGGTCGGTCCAGATGGCCGGGTGTCCGGTCCGGTCCGGAAGTCACTCGCTGGACGGCACATCGACGTGTTGCTGTGGGGACTGCATTTGCCAGAGCGACCGACCTACCTGCTCGAACCGGCTGGACACGACCTCAGTGCAGCCGCCCGAGCGTTCAAGGCCCGCGCAGCCCTCGTCGCAGGCCTCACTAGCCGAACCGGGGATCGCGAACAGTTCTGGGCCGCATCAGGAGTCGTCGACCAGCAGCAGCAAGTGTCGTTGCTCGAGCGGCGGGCAACCTCACCGCGACTCAACATGGTGGGAGGATGAAGACATGGCGGAACGTTGGACCCGAGAGCGACGGGCTGAGCACATCCGAAGCGTGCTGTTGGACGCCGCCGAGGAGGTCTTCGCACGCAAGGGGCTGAGCGGTGCTGCGCTGGAGGACATTGCCGACGTCGCGGGATTCACTCGGGGAGCGATCTATTCGCAGTTCGGCGCCAAGGAAAAGCTGTTTCTCGCCGTCGTCGAACGCCAACGACAGCAATTCCTCGACGGGTTCGCCGAAGTCATGCAGTCATTTCACACGACCGGTGACATCAACATCGACGAACTTGCCATTCGGTGGCGCGACCTCAGCAGCGGAACGGACAGGGCCGCATTGGGTTACGAGCTATCGCTCTTGCTGCTTCGAAATCCCGAAGCGCGCGAAGGCGTTGCGGCCCAACGGCTTGAAACGATTCGGGCACTGGGCGACTTCATTGATGAGAACGTCGCTCGAATCGGAGGCACGCTCAGCATCCCGGCGGAGACCTTGGCTCGCGTGGTGATCGCCGCCAGCGACGGAATCACGATCAGTAGTCACCTCGATGGCGAGGATCTGTACCGGCCGTATCTACAGCTGGTGATGTCGAGCATCCTCACCACCACGGTCAGTACGCCGCACTAACCGCTTTCGCGGCGGCGGCGGCCGAACGCAACGCGGCGTGAAGCTCTGTGGAGCTAAGGGGATTCGAAAACCCTGACCCTCTCGATGCGGACAATAGATTTAGACCTCGACCTGGGCTTTTGTCAGAACAAGTTCTGATGGTTAGACCACATAAGTCCAGCTCAGGACTGTTGGCCGTGATGGTCGTCGTGAACGCGAAATCCTGCGTGGGTCCCTGGTGGGTCCGGAGGGTGTCTAGGCAAGAGGTCAGCAAACTATTTGCGGGCGGTCGGGTGCGTGACCTGGGTGGCCGTTGCGGGGTTCGCGGGTAACGACGGGTCGACGTCGTCGGTGTGCAGGGTTGGGGGCGGACCATCCTGGGCACACAAGCACATGAGTGCAGTCGATGACCGCGTGATCGCGATCCGCATGTTCACGGTGCCAACTCTTCACGTCAACTTCGATTTGGTGGGCGAATATGCCGCTCTCGCTGCGCCGTGGGAGCGGATGCGCCTACTCGAACACCAAGACTCCGTCCTTGCCGACGAGGAGCACTTCCTTCAGCAGAGCGCGACTCTACAGAGGCTCTCGAAGGACGTCGGTCTACGAACATGCACATCGAACAATGGTGAAGCCATCGGCGACGGCGTCGTGGGAATCACTGACCTGCGTGGATTTCTGCCCGGCGATCCGGGCTACCTCCGTCGAGCAACCTGGCATGAATCCACGGCGGTGTGGTGCCACGAATGACGGCGGCTCGAAGCCCTCTGGATGCTTTCGGGTAGGACCCCGATCAGCTCCTGAATGGGTCCGAAAGGCCCTCGCGGGTCCGCTGCGCTAATCCTGCGCGGACCCCTGGTGGGTCCGGAGCCTTTGCGACTACCCTTCTGGCTAACTCTGATAGCTTCTCTACCTGCCAAAACTTGTGGAGCTAAGGGGAATCGAACCCCTGACCTTCTCGATGCGAACGAGACGCGCTACCAACTGCGCTATAGCCCCTTGTACCGGTAGCACAGGCTACCAGTGACGGTGCTGCGCTAGAAATCCGAGCTACTGACCAGCGGCGCGCGGCAGGTCGTACTCACGTGCGAACGGGGCATAGTCCAAATGCTCGAAGATCGGATCCTCGTCGTCGATCTCCAACACCACTGATCCGGGGCGCCGCAACCGGGCCGGAACGACGTCGAACTCCGGGTCGCGAGTGTTCTCGACGCCGAGGTGCGAGCGCATCATGCGCTGAGCCCGCCTGCGGCGCACCTGCTCCTCGATGCGCGTCTGCCGCCGCAGGTAGCCCAGGTACAGCACGGTCACCACGCCCACCGTGCCGCAGACCCACCAGAAGGTCGGGGACACCACGTACGCCGCGATGGCACTGCTCAGCAGTAGCGCTGACATGGCCATCAGCATTCGCTTGCGGAACCGGAACTTTCGCGCGCTCACCGCGGCGGCCGTCTTCGACTCGTAGGCGCGGCGACGTTCCTGCGACTTGGTGCCTGCGACGTGCAGGTCGGGGTCCGGCGACGCCTCGAGTCCCGACGAGTCGTCGACGTACTCGTAGTCGTAGTCGTAGTCGTCCGCGGCGGCGGTGGCGAATTCGTCGGTCATCGCTTCGTCGTCAGTCGCGAACTCGGCTTCCGCGTCGGCGTCGAACTCGTCCTCGTCCTCGAACTCCTCGTCGGTGCCTGTGACCTCGTCGACTTCCTGGAGGTCGTCGACCGTGAACGTCGCGGTGTTGTCGTCGAAGACCAGCGGTAGCACGGGCTCCTGGTCGAACGCCGTTCGCGCCGTCGCGCCAAGGGGCAGGGCGCCGGAGTCCTCGTCGACGACGTCGACGTCGAGGTACTCGGATTCGGCCTCGACCTTGGCGGCGGCCATCACCACGACGGCCTTTCGCGGGTCGGTGACGGGATCGTCGTCGTCGTACTCGTCGATCTCCTCGTGCGTCGGACGCCAGTCGGGGTCGCTGTGGTGGCCGGCGGCCGGCTTGCGGCGGCGCAGCAGGCGCGCGCCACTGCCGGTGTTCACCACGCGCGTCGCGAGCGCCACGTCACTGGTCCGGCGAACAGTGTCTCGCTTGCTGATCAACATCGGAACCAGGACGAACAACCACAGGACGACTAACGAGATCCACAGAAGGGATTGGGGAATGCTTGGCATGTCGCCGGCTCCTTTCCCCTTGAGGTTAGGTCCGTGACCAGCACATCCGGGGGCGACGCGCCGAGGTCAATTACACACCTGTAATTCGCCCATGACAAGCACATCCGTCCCATATGTCACAACTGCCACAGGTCTAGGCCCAATTTGCCTTTCCGTCGCGCACCAGCGCCGACGTTGCCGAGCCCGCCAGCTCCTCGACCGTGATGGCGACCAGGAGGTGGTCCCGCCACGCCCCGTCGACCTCCAGATAGCGCTTCAACAGACCTTCCTCGCGAAAGCGGGTCTTGGCCAGCACGGCTCGGCTCGGCGCATTCTCGGGCCGGACCGTCGCCTCGATCCGGTGCAGACCGACCGGACCGAAGCCGTGGTCGAGCCCCAGCGCCAGCGCAGCCGTCGCCACCCCGCCACCGTTGCGCTCCTTGGCCACCCAATACCCGATCCAAGCCGACCTCAGCGCTCCGTGCGTCACGTTGCCGATCGTGAGTTGGCCACAGAACTCGCCGTCGAGCTCGATCGCATAGGGCAGCATACGACCCCTGCGCGCCTCGGCGCGTAGACCGGAGCAGATCGAGGGCCATGCCGAAAGAGTGTGGCGCGCTTCCCAATTCACCTCGGCGACCGGCTCCCACGGCTCCAGATGAGCCTGATCGGCCAGCCGGAGGTGGCTCCACACCGCACCGTCGCGCAGCCGGACCGGGCGCAGCCGAACCAGACCCGCGGCTACCCGCAGCGGGCCAACGGCCTTCGGCCAGCCGGGATGCAGGGAAGGCGACCGCCAGAGGTTCATGTCGCTGCTTCGTCAGCCGCGCTGGGCGAGGAAGGCCACGTCCACGATCTCGCCGGTACGGACCTGCTCCGCATCGCTGGGGATCACCACCAGGCAGTTCGCCTCGGCCAGCGTCGCCAACAGGTGCGACGACGCACCGGGCGCCCCGCCGAGTGCCTGCACCAGATATTCACCGGTGTCCTGATCGCGCATCAACTGACCGCGAAGATAGCCCTTGCGCCCGGCCACCGACGAGATCGGCGACAGCGTGCGGGCCTGGACGACGCGCCGCAACGGCTGCCGCTTGCCCAGCGACATCCGGATCAGCGGACGCACCATCACCTCGAACACCACCAGCGCGCTGACCGGGTTCGCGGGCAAGAGGAACACCGGAACCCCGTCGCGCCCCAGCTGCCCGAAGCCCTGCACGGACCCGGGATGCATCGCGATCCGCGCCACCTCCATGTCCCCGAGCTCGGACAGCACCGCGCGCACGCTCTCGGCGGCGGTGCCCCCCACCGCGCCGGCGATCACCAGCACCTCGGCGCGGTTGATCTGCCCCTCGACGACGTCGCGCAACGTCTTGGATTCGGTGTCCACGATGCCGACGCGGTTGACCTCGGCCCCGGCATCGCGCCCCGCCGCTGCCAGCGCATAGGAGTTGACGTCGTATACCTGTCCGTTGCCCGGCGTGCGCGAGACGTCGACCAGCTCGCCGCCGACGCTCATCACCGACAGCCGCGGCCGTGGATGCACCAGCACCCGCTCGCGTCCGACCGCGGCGAGCAGCCCCACCTGCGCCGCACCGATGATCGTTCCGGACCGCACCGCCACGTCACCCGGCTGGACGTCGTCACCGGTACGACGGACGTAGGCGCCCGACCGCACCCCGCGCAGCACCCGCACCCTGGAGTCGCCGCCATCAGTCCAGCGCAGCGGCAGTACCGCGTCGGCCAGCGTCGGCATGGGCGCACCCGTCTGCACGCGCGCCGCCTGCCGGGGCTGCAATCGGCTCGGCGTCTTGGCGCCCGCTTCGATGACACTCATCACGGGCAGGCTCACCTCGGCCGCGCCGCCCTCGTCACCGTCTTCACCGCCGTCGACGCCGAGGACGTCGACGCTGCGCACCGCGTAACCATCGATCGCCGCCTGGTCGAAGCCGGGCAACGGACGTTCGGTGACGACCTCCTCGGCGCACATCAGTCCCTGCGCCTCGGCAATGGCCACCCGCACGGGTCTAGGGGCCACCGCGGCGGCGGCCACCCTGGCTTGCTGCTCCTCCACCGAACGCACTCGTGTGCCTTTCTCCAGTCGCGGAGCCTCCACGCTAGTCAGTTGGCGCCAAGACCCAACCGCTCGACCAACCAGCGCCGCAGTTCGGGTCCGTAGTCGTCACGCTCCAACGCAAAGTCAACACAAGCCTTGAGGTATCCGCCGGGATTTCCCAGGTCGTGTCGGCGTCCGCGGTGCACGACGACGTGTACCGGGTGGCCCTCCTCGATGAGCAGGGCAATCGCATCGGTCAGCTGAATCTCACCGCCAACACCCTTCTGCACCCTGCGCAGCGCGTCGAAGATCGCGCGGTCCAAGACGTATCGTCCTGCCGCGGCATACAGCGACGGCGCGTCCTCGGCCTTCGGCTTCTCCACCATGCCCTTGACGCGCAACACATTCGGGTTCACGGCGTCGGGTACCACCTCGACGTCGAACACGCCGTAGGCACTGATCTCGTCGGCGGGCACCTCGATCGCGCACAGCACCGATCCCCCGCGCTTGGCGCGCACCTTCGACATCGTCTCGAGGACACCGGTCGGCAGCACCAGATCATCGGGCAGCAGCACCGCCACCGCGTCCTCGTCATCGTCGAGGCTCGGCTCGACGCAACTCACCGCGTGCCCAAGGCCCAACGGTTCGGCCTGGACCACGGACTCGACCTTGATCAGCGCCGGTGCGCGACGCACCTTCTCCAGCATCACCTGTTTGCCGCGGGCTTCGAGCGTGCCCTCGAGGACCAGGTCCTCGACGAAGTGCGCGACGACGCCGTCCTTGCCGGCCGAGGTGACGATGATGAGCCGTTCGGCACCCGCCTCGGCGGCCTCGGCCGCGACGAGTTCGATACCCGGGGTGTCGACGACGGGCAGCAACTCCTTCGGCACCGTCTTCGTCGCAGGTAGGAAGCGCGTTCCCAAACCTGCTGCCGGAACGATCGCGGTGCGCGGGATCGGCACCAGAGCCCGTGTGGTCATCGTTCACACCCTAATGGCATCGGCACCACGCAACCCGGCAAGCCTTCGATCTGCGGCGTGACATCGTGAAGCCATGCAGGCGACGAAGGCGGAACTCCGCACCGCCATTCTGTCGGCTCGCCGCGGCGTTGCCACCGAGGTGCGCCGCGCCGAGAGCGACGCGCTGCGCGCTTACGTCGCCGAGCTGGCGCAACCGGGAACGACCATGTGTGCCTATGTCCCCGTCGGCTCCGAACCCGGTTCGCCCGCCATGCTCGACGCGCTGTTGGTGGCCGGCGCAAAGGTGCTGCTACCCGTCGCCCGCGACGACGAACACGGCCGCCCGATGCCGCTGAGCTGGGGTGAGTTTCGCGGTGAGCTGGTCGCGGCTCCCTTCGGGCTGCGCGAACCACCCCCGCCCTGGCTACCAGCGGCGGCAATCGGTGCCGCAACGGCGGTCATCGTCCCGGCTCTCGCCGTCGACCGCGCCGGCGTCCGACTCGGCCGGGGCGCGGGCTTCTACGACCGTTCGCTGACGCTGGCGGATCGGGCCGCGCGGATCATCGCCGTGGTCCGCGACGACGAGATCGTCGCCCACCTCCCCGGCGAATCCCACGACGTACCGATGACCCATGCCCTGACTCCCGGTCGTGGCCTGATCGCACTCGGCGGAGCGCGCTAGCAGCCGGCGAGCACCCGCTCCATGGCCCGCTTCTCCTTGGCCGACACCCCCAGCCGGTAGGCCATCTTCACCGCCACCTGCCGCGCCACGAACTCGCACCGGAACGCCGCGTTGGGCGGCAGCCAGCTCGCGGCATCACGAAACGCCTTGTCGAAGTTGGCATCTCCCCCGACGGCCAGCAGGTTGCGCGGATCGTTGGCGAAGTCGCGCCGACGCCGGTCGTCCCAATCGGCGGCGCCCTTGTACCAGGCGTCCGACAGCGAGACGACGTGGTCGATCTGGACCGCACCGGAGGTGTCCGGGCCGCGCTGAAACGCGATCGCCTCGTTGCGGTAGGGGTCGAGCAGCGTCCCGCTCTGGGCGAAGCACGTGCCCGGCCGCATGGTCAGGTCGATGAGGTCCCGACGCAGGATGTCGTCGCGGGTGTTGCAGCCGTTGTGGCCGAACTCGACGTCGACGTCGTCGCTCCAGGCCTCGCCGAATCGGGACCGCGCGAAGTCCGACGCCGCCCGCCGGCTCGTGACCTCGAGCCGTCCGACGTCGGCTCTCGTCTGGTCGTATCGGACGTCGGCGGAGGCCTGTGCCGGGGTGGCCGGCGCCGGCCGCTCGGACTCCACGGGAACCCGAAGCCACACGACGGCACCGATGACGATGACGGCGGCGATCGCGACCATCGCCGCGGAATGACCCGGCCCACGTAGCGGTTCTAGCACTTGGGCAGCTAGAGTGCTAACAAGTTTTCGTCATTTCGCGGAGGTTTTGGTGCCGACCTATTCGTACGCATGTACCGAGTGCGACAACCGCTTCGACGCGGTGCAGGCGTTCACGGACGATGCCCTGACGACGTGCCCGAAGTGCTCGGGCAGGTTGCGCAAGCTCTTCGGCTCCGTGGGCGTGGTCTTCAAGGGCAGTGGTTTCTACCGCAACGACAGCCGCGACACGTCCGCGAGCACCATCAACGGCTCGAGCAATAGCGGTGAATCGTCGTCCCCCTCCTCGGACAAGCCCGCGGAGAAGTCCGCCGACAAGCCCGCCGAGAAGTCGAAGCCGGCGGAGAAGACGTCAGCCGGTTCGGACAAGTCCGGCTCCAGCTCGGGATCCTCGGGCAAGCCGAGCTCCACCGCCGCAGCTTCCAGCTAGAAGTTATCCACAGGCCGTTCCGCACCCCCTCCCGCTCCGCGCACCCGCTGCCTAGCGTGGCGGCATGGGGGAATCGCTCAATCCGACGCTGACGTCTCGCGTCGTCCACGGGCTCCGGCCGGACTGGACGCGGACGCTGATGGCTCGGCGCGTGGCGGCGGCAGCCCTGGTCCTGCTGGCCGCCGCGGCGGCACTGCGCCCGGATCCCAGGGACGGCCGAGCCGACGTCGTCGTGGCGGCGCGCGACCTGGCTCCGGGCGTCGAACTGGCCGTCGATGACCTCCGGCTCGAATCGCATTCGGCGACAAGCATTCCGGATGGCTCGCAGACCGACCCCACCGATCTGATCGGTGCGACGCTCACCGGTCCCGCGCGGCGAGGCGAGGTGCTCACCGACGTCAGGGTGCTCGGTTCGCGACTCGCCGACGCGGCCGCCGGGCCGGACTCGCGCATCGTGCCCATCCATCCGGCCGACGCCGCGCTCCTCGACCTGGTGCGCGCGGGCGACGTCGTCGACGTGCTGGCCCTCTCGGCGCCGTCCGGGGCCTCGCTGGGCAGCGACCCCGCCGAGGCGCGGCCACGAGTGGTCGCCAGCAATGCCGTGGTGGTCCTGGTATCCGCCAAGACGCAGGACGTGCGCCGCGACGGCGTCGTATTGATCGCGCTACCCGTCTCGGCGGCGAATGAGGTAGCCGGCGCCTCGTTGTCACAGGCGATGACGCTGACGTTTCACTGACATCACCGCATCGCGGATCGTCCCGGGGCTAGCGTGGACCGCCAGCGGTCCGGCAAGCGGCCGTCGACACAGAGAAGGGAACTGGCGTGCTAAAGGGTTTCAAGGAGTTTCTCTCTCGAGGCAACATCGTCGACCTGTCCGTCGCCGTGGTCATCGGCACCGCGTTCGCAGCGCTGGTCAAGACGTTCACCGATGCCATCATCACGCCGCTGACCAGCCGCATCGGTGCCAGCGGTACCGACGTCGGCGTGCTGCAGGTCGATATCGGCGGCGGGCAGATCATCGATCTGAACCTGTTGATCTCCGCGGCCATCAACTTCATCCTGGTGGCCGCGGTCGTGTACTTCCTGGTGGTCATGCCCTACAACCGGCTGCGCAAGAAGGGCGAGGTCGAGCAGGCCCAGGACACCGAGCTGAGCCTGCTCACCGAGATCCGCAATCTCATGAAGGACGGCACCAGCGCCGAGACCGTCACCGGACCCGGCACGGGACCCAGCCCGGACACGGCGACGTACACGAGCGCCGACCGGTAACGGCCACCAACGAGAACAGCCCCCGGCCCAATGGCCGGGGGCTGTTCTCGATGAACTAGGGAGTTAGTTCATGTTCCACGGTTCGCCGTACGTGGTGACGCTGTCACCCGTCGACGCGATGAGCCGTGCGAACGGACGCAGGAGCACGCCGCCGGCAGCGCCGGTGACCGTTCCGTGAGCGTTCGAGACCGCGACCCCACCCGAGGGACCGGAGACGTCGACCGAGAAGGTCGCCACTTCCTGGATACCGGGGCCGTTGCCGAGGTCAGCGCTGATGGACACACCCGGGAACAGGTTCGGGGTGATGACCTGCAGCGGGTTCGCCGGCGTCGCGTCGTCGAGCAGGATGTTCGGTGTGGTGTAGCTGAAGTTGATGCCAACGCCCAGCGACCAGGGGAAGCCGATCTGGTAGCCCAGTTCCAGCGTGCCCTCGAACTCATCGGCGCCGGGGCCGGCGACGATGAACTTGGCCCGGCCCGAGTGGAACCACTCGCGGGTGAGGCGGTTGCGGTCGAGCGGGAACACACCGTTGAGGAAGGTGTCCCACTGTTGGACCGTCAGGGTCCGGTCCTGGCCATCGACCAGGCTCAGCTCGTTGTCCAAACCTGCGTGAGAGGTGCCCGTGCTGGTAAGAAGCGCCGCTAGCGCAGCTACCAGAGCGACCAGCACCCGACTGATTGCCTTCATGTTCTCCCTAGCTTGTCGTGACGAACCCTCGGGGTCCGCCGTTTCCTGTGAGTGCCCGGCTCTACCGCTAAGCCTGACACCCCGCAAGCCCTTCATGTGAGGGGAATTAAAAACCTCACATGTTGTTCTTACGAATTGCTCATCGTTGACAGCAGAAACATAACGGCGAGGCATCCGGCGGGCAACGCGTACACATCCCGACGGCCAGCCGCGCCGAGCGCCGGGCATAGTTTGCCCGAAGGCGTCGGCGGGGAAGGCGCGCGGTCCGCCGAGCGCAGCCCGAGGACCGGATGCGGCTCAACCCCCGCATAGCAAGGGGCGCCGGGGGTTGTGTTCAGCCACTGGATATCTCAGGCGCAGGCGGGAAAACGACAGCTCAGCCGTGGTGCGGTGGGACGTTATCCCGCAACCACTCGTCGCGATCGGCCGCACCTTCGGGCCGGGTGTCGTCCCATTCGTCCTTGGTGGTTTCGGGTAGCGAATTACCGAAGATCTCGTTAACTGAATGATCCTTTTTTGGGTGCTGTGGTGTCATGCCGATGCTCCAGTGTGACGAAGATCACACTGGGCGTCGGATAGCCGTTCACGCCCCGTTAACACAATCTGGCGAAGGTTCTTCCGGATTGACGGCAAGGCAAGCTCGCGGGGTGCGTGCGACCCGCCGTCGCCCGCCCACTTCGAGGGCACCAAGACGCTAGATATCCAGGCTGGACAACTGGCCGATGATCTGGACGGCCAACGGGCCCAGCGTGGCCATGCCGTCGCGGACCGCACCGCGGGATTCGGCGATGTTCACGACCAGCGTGCTGCCCGAGATGCCGGCCAACCCTCGCGAGACACCGGCGTCGACGATCCCGGCCGACAGGCCGGACGCGCGCAGCGCCTCCGAGATACCGAGGAGTTCGCGGTCGAGAATCGTCCGGGTGGCTTCGGGCGTGACGTCACGCGGCGTCACGCCGGTGCCTCCCACGGAGACCACCAGATCCACCCCGCCGATGACGGCGGTGTTGAGGGCATTGCGGATCTCGACTTCGTCGGCCGAGACCACGACGACCCCGTCGACGACGAACCCCGCCTCACCCAACAACTCGGTGACCAGCGGGCCATTGTGGTCCTTTTCATCACCATGAGCCGTCCGGTCGTCGACGACGACGACCAGCGCGCGGCCCACCAATTCCCCTGGCTGTTCCATGAATGCCACCGTATATCCCGACACCGACGGCGGCGCGGCCATCCTCAGCAATGGACCTCCCGAAACGACGGTCACTGCTGCGCCTTGCCGAGGGTGACGTCCACCGTCTGCGGCTTCCCCGAGGTGTCGAGGTAGGTGAGCGTGACCTTCTCACCAGGGGCCCTGGAGCGTACGGCCGCCACCAGAGCGTCGGCGCTGCCGATCACCCTGTCATCGACCTTGGTGACGACGACACCGCTGGGCAGGCCCGCCGACGCTGCTGCCCCATCGGCGGTGACGTCGACGATCTTGGCACCGTCCACACCGGCGTCGTTGCCCACCTGAACACCCAGGGAGGCGTGCGATGCGGTGCCGCCCTGGATCAGCTCGTCGGCGATGCGCTTGGCCTGGTCGACGGGAATGGCGAAGCCGAGCCCGATAGAACCGCTCTGCGACTGCCCCGAGTCCCCACCGAGGGTCGCGATGGCCGAGTTCACACCGACCAGTTCGCCGTTCATGTTCACCAGCGCCCCACCCGAGTTGCCCGGGTTGATCGCGGCGTCGGTCTGAATGGCGTCCAGCACCGTGTTCTGGTTCTGTGCGTCACCACCCGCGGCGACCGGCCGGTTCAACGCACTGACGATCCCCGTCGTGACGGTCCCCTCGAGCCCCAACGGTGAGCCGATGGCGACGACGTCCTGACCGACCCGCAGATTGCCCGACGATCCGAGCGTGATGGGGGTCAGGCCCGTGGCGCCCGCGGCCTGAACGACGGCGATGTCACTGCTGGGATCGGTGCCCACCACCTTGAAGGTCGTCGTCGCGCCATTGGCGAAGGTGACCTTGGTCTGCACTCCGGCGGGCGCCCCGGGACCGCCGTTGGCCGCCGCCACCACGTGGTTGTTGGTGAGGATGAGACCGTCGTTGGACAGGATGATGCCCGACCCCTCCTCGGACTGCCTGCCCATGTCGGTCTCGAGCTTGACCACGCTGGGCACCACCTTGGCCGCCACCTGCTCCACCGACCCAGCGGGAAGGCTCGCGGCCGGTTCGCTGGGTGTGGCACCGCCGAGCGACGAACTCAGCGCTGGCCTGCCTGGCTCCACCAACGTCGCGACGCCACCACCGATGCCAGCGGACACCACGGCGATCGCGAGCGCTCCGACCGTCAAACGTCCTGCGCGGGAACGCTTTTGGGGAGCCACCGGCGGTGGCGGCATCATCCGCGTCGGATCGCCGGTGCGGTAGGGGTCGTGCGGTCCACGGTAGGACTGCGGCGGTTGCGTGGCGTAACGCCAGTCGAATGACTGCTGCGGAGACGCACCGGTCGGGTGCTGGCCGGGGTAGCCCGGCACCGCGCCTTCGTGCGCACCCGGCCGATGTCCGGGCGGCGGTGGCGGCGAGTACCTCGGGTGGTTCGTCATGGCGAGTGGCTGCTCTTCTTTCGAGTAGTAAGCGTCAGCGGTCTGTCGTGACAACGAAGCGGTGGTCTCGACAGTGCCCCGTTGGGCTGAGAATCCACTTAGAGATCAATCGGGACTTGCCCAGATTTGTCGCAGACTCAACCCCAGTTCACCCATTCTCGGGGCTCCCGGTTACGGCGTCCACCGCACCACCCGGGCGTGTCGTGGCCATGTCGTCACCGGGCTCGGTCAGTAGCCGGCCGGGAAGCACCAGGTGGATCGACGCCCCCGGCGGGTTCCCGCGCGGCACGGTGTCGTCGATCCACAGTGCGCCACCGTGTTTCACGACGACCTGCTTGACGATCGCCAGACCCAGCCCGGAACCCGTCATCGCCCGCGCCGACGTCGACCGGTAGAAGCGCTCGAATACCAGCTGACGTTCGGCGGGCGGGATGCCCGGACCCAGGTCGGAGACGACCAGCTGGGCCTGCCGCGGATCGACCTGCGCCATCCGCACCGCGACCCGGCCGCCCGGCGGACTCCACTTCGCGGCATTGTCGAGGAGGTTGAGCACGGCCCGCGACAGCCCCGCCTCGTCGCCGTGTACCTGCCACCGAATGGTGTGGACGTCGAATTCGATGTCGTTACGGCGCCGCCGAACTCGTTCCAGACTGCGATCGACGACCTCGGACAGGTCGACCGGCTCGTGAATCGTGACACCGGCTTCGTCCCTGGTGAGATCCACCAGGTCGCCCACCAGCGTGGAGAGTTCCTCGATTTGTGCGATCACGTCGGTGCGCAGCCCGGCCATCTCCTCCTCGGGAATGCTCGGCGCACCGGGCACCATGGACGCCATCAACAGTTCGACGTTGGTGCGCAACGAGGTCAACGGCGTGCGCAGTTCGTGGCCCGCATCGGTGACGAGCCTGGCCTGACGCTCCCGCGACTCGGTCAGCGCCCGCAACATCATGTTGAACGCCTCGGTGAGCCGGGCGAGTTCGTCGTTGCCGTGCACGGGGATCGGGCGCAGGTCGTCGGTTCTGGCGACGCGCTCCGCGGCATCGGTCAGTCTCGCCACCGGCCGCAATCCCGTGCGGGCGACGGTGCCGCCGGCGATGGCGGCGACGGCCATGCCCAGGCCGCCGACGATCAGCAGGATGGTGCCCAGCCGTTTGATCACCTTGCCCGTGGGGTCGAGGCTCTTCGAGATCAGCAACGAGTCACCGTCGGGCAGATGGACCGCCAACACACGCTGAAAGTTGACGGTACGCAACGACATTCGCAGCGTTCCCTCGATGACGTCCTTCTCCGGCGCCCCGAGCGGCAGTGTCTGCCCCTCCTGGTTGGCGGTGTAGATCGACCGGCCCGGCATCACGAACATGGCGTTGACGTCGGAGTATGCCGTGCCCTCGATCGCCTTGCCGGGGTCGACGGCCAGCAGACCACTCTCGATGAGCAGTCGCGCTCGGATCTGCAGTTGGTTGTCGATGTCGTTGTAGAGGGCCCGCGACACCACCGCGTACACCGCGAGAGCCATCAGGATGACGACCATCGCCACCATCGACATGGCCAGCAGCATCACCCGCCAACGCAGCGACACCGAACTGGCGTCGTGGGTGACGAACGAACGCACATCGGCCGAACGCCGCTCGCGGGACCGCCACCAGAACGGCGACTTGACCGAACCCATCAGGGCGGGGTCTCACGCAGCACGTAGCCGACGCCGCGGACGGTGTGGATGAGTCGTTGCTCCCCTTCCGCTTCCGTCTTGCGGCGCAGATAGCCGACGTACACCTCGAGGGCGTTGCCGGACGTCGGGAAGTCAAATCCCCACACTTCCTCGAGGATGCGGCCGCGGGTGAGCACGCGACGCGGGTTGGCGATCAACATCTCCAGCAGCGCGAACTCGGTCCGCGTCAGGCTGATTTGGCGTTCCCCCCTGGTGACTTCCCGCGTCACCGGATCGAGGCTCAGATCCGAGAAGGTCATGGTCGCCGAGTCCCGGTCGTCGGGCAGCACCCGCCGCCGGAGCAGGGCCCGCATACGCGCGAGCAGCTCTTCGAGGGCGAACGGCTTGGGAAGGTAGTCGTCGGCGCCGGCGTCGAGCCCCGCGACCCGCTCGGAGACGGAGTCCCTGGCGGTGAGGACGAGGATGGGCAGGTCGTCACCGGTGCTGCGCAGCTGACGGCAAACTTCCAGGCCGTCCAGCCTCGGCATCATGACGTCGAGCACCAAGGCGTCGGGCCGGTCGCTGCCGATCATCTCCAAGGCTTCGAGGCCGTCCTGCGCTAGATCGACCGTATAACCGTTGAACGCGAGGGACCGGCGCAGGGATTCGCGCACAGCGCGATCGTCGTCAACCACGAGTATGCGCACAGCCACAGTTTCAACCCAGTGTCTGAGACTGGCCTGAGAGGCGCGCCGCCGGCCGGGTCATTTCCCCGGTCGCGGCGCTCCTGCACCGAACGATCAGTGGGTCAGCGGCGGTCGAGGTTGATCAGGCCGAGCCGAGCGGCCTTGAGCAGACGACGCGGCACCTTGTGCTGCTGACCTGCGACATTGACGTTCACCAGGCCGGTGGCCTCGGTCTTCCACTGCGACCGCCGACTACGGGTGTTCGACCGCGACATTCTCCGCTTGGGCACAGCCATGGTGGAGCTTCTCCTCTTGAGATTCTTGCTTTGGGAATGCCGCGCACACCCCAGTCTCCCGGCGGCGTCGGCAATTGCCCCTCAGGATAGCCGGATAGCTGCTCAGCCTCCAAAATCGGCCGGTGCGGTGACCGTGACGACCGGATCACTCACGACGCACAGCACGACGAGGTCGCGGGTGGTGTAGATCGAGTTGGTCGTCGCGGGGTCGCATTCGTTCGCATGTGCGACCTGCGCCGTCACCCGGTAGTCGCGGCCCGGATCCGTGCATGACACCGCGGTCACGTAGAGCAGATTGCTGTTCTGGAAGGCCCGGTGATCGTTGGGATAGTCGATGCAGGTACCCACCGGGAACTCGGCAGCCATCCCGGACGATGCGGCGGATGCCGGCCCCGCGACGCCGAGGGCAAGCGCTCCACAGGCAACGACGGACCACACGGCGGCGGGAGCGTTCATAGGGGGACTATAGGTCGCGGGCGTGCCTGGCCTGGGTGTTTTCGACGGCCACTGCGCACCCCTTGACGCGTGACCCGTGGTACCGGCTAACCTACCGGCCTACCGGTTGGTTGAACCGTCGACGGCGATGGGAGCTTGGGGAATTTGGCTCACCCAGACGTGAAGCCCGTTCGGATCGGGAACTGCTCGGGGTTCTACGGTGACCGACGCGCCGCCATGCGCGAGATGGTCACCGGCGGCGAGCTCGACTACGTCACCGGCGACTATCTGGCCGAGCTCACGATGTTGATCCTGGCCCGCGACCGCGCGAAGTCCCCGGAACGCGGCTACGCCAAGACCTTCCTCACTCAGCTGGAGGAGTCTCTCGGCACCGCGCTCGACCGCGGGGTCAAGATCGTCGCCAACGCGGGCGGTCTCAACCCGGCGGGCCTGGCGTCGGCCGTGCGCGCGCTGGCCGAACGGCTCGGGCTCGCGGTGAACGTCGCCCACGTCGAAGGTGACGACCTGGTGGCTCGCGCCGCCGAGCTGGGTCTCGGCACTCCCCTCGCCGCGAACGCCTACCTGGGCGCGTGGGGCATCGTCGACTGCCTCGAGGCCGGCGCAGACGTGGTCGTGACCGGGCGGGTCACCGACGCATCGGTCATCGTGGGACCCGCCGCGGCCCACTTCGGCTGGCGTCGCACCGATTACGACGCCCTCGCCGGTGCCGTCGCCGCGGGTCACGTCATCGAGTGCGGCACGCAGGCCACCGGCGGTAACTTCGCGTTCTTCACCGAGGCGGCCAACGGTGCCGACCTCTTGCATCCCGGGTTCCCGATCGCCGAGATCCACGCCGACGGGTCATCGGTCATCACCAAGCACCCCGGCACCGGCGGGCTGGTGAGCACCGACACCGTCACTGCACAGCTGCTCTACGAGATCGGCGGCGGGCGATACGCCAACCCCGACGTCACCCTGCGCGTCGACAGCCTGACGCTGAGCGACGTGGGGCCCGACCGCGTGCGCATCAGCGGTGTGCGAGGCGAACCGCCGCCGCCGACGCTCAAGGTGTCGCTCAACGCCATCGGCGGCTTCCGCAACGCGATGACGTTCGTGCTGACCGGTTTGGACATCGAGGCCAAGGCAGACCTGGTGCGACGACAGCTCGAAGCCGGCCTGACGGTGAAGCCCGCCGAGCTGGAATGGACGCTGGCGCGCACCGATCACCCCGACGCCGACACCGAGGAGGCCGCCAGCGCCCTGCTGCGCTGCGTGGTCCGCGATCCCGACCCCGCCAACGTCGGACGCCAGTTCTCCTCGGCGGCAGTCGAATTGGCACTGGCCAGCTACCCGGGGTTCACCACCACCGCACCGCCCGGCGACGGTCAGGTGTACGGGGTGTTCACGGCGGGCTACGTCGACGCCGGCGCGGTGCCGCACGTCGCCGTGCACGCCGACGGCACCCGCAGCGACATCGCCGTGGCCACCGCGACCAAGGTGCTCGAACCCGTCGACGCGCCCGCCCTGCCGGAACCCCTGCCCACGGGACCGACCCGACGAGTACCGCTGGGCACCGTCGCCGGTGCCCGCAGCGGTGACAAGGGCGGCAACGCGAACGTCGGCGTGTGGGTGAGAACAGACGACCAGTGGCGCTGGCTCGCCCACGCGCTCACCGTCGACAAGCTGCGCGAAATGCTGCCGGAGACAGCCGATCTGCCGGTCACCAGGTACCTGCTGCCCAACGTGCGCGCCGTGAACTTCGTCATCGAGGGCATCCTCGGCAAGGGGGTGGCCCATCAGGCCCGCTTCGACCCCCAGGCCAAGGGGCTCGGCGAGTGGCTGCGCGCCCGCCATCTCGACATCCCGGAGGAGCTGTGGTGAACATCTGGACGACGCCCGAGCGTGATCAGCTGCGAAAGACGGTGCGCACGTTCGCCGAACGCGAGATCCTTCCGCACGTCGACGAGTGGGAACGCACCGGCGACATACCTCGCGAGCTTCACCTCAGGGCCGGCGAGGCGGGCCTGCTCGGGGCGGGTATGCCCGAATCCGTCGGCGGCGGTGGCGGCGACGGTGCCGACGCCGTGGTCATCTGCGAGGAGATGCACCAGTCGGGCGCCCCGGGCGGGGTGTTCGCCTCGCTGTTCACCTGCGGCATCGCGGTGCCCCACATGACCGCCTCGGGCGACGAGCGGTTGATCGAGACCTACGTGCGACCGACGTTGCGCGGGGAGAAGATCGGCTCGTTGGCGATCACCGAGCCCGGTGGCGGGTCCGACGTCGGGCATCTCAAGACCACCGCGCGCCGCGACGGTGACGACTACGTCATCAATGGCGCCAAGACCTACATCACCTCCGGGGTGCGGGCCGATTACGTGGTCACCGCCGCCCGCACCGGTGGACCGGGCGCCGGGGGCGTCTCGCTGATCGTGGTGGAAAAAGACGGCCTCGGCTGCTCACCTGGACTGCAAGTCAGCCGCAAGCTGGAGAAGATGGGCTGGCGTTCGTCGGACACCGCCGAGTTGTCCTACACCGACGTCCGGGTGCCGGCGGCCAACCTGATCGGCGAGGAGAACACCGGCTTCCTGCAGATCGCGGGGGCCTTCGTCAGCGAACGCGTCGGGCTCGCCGCCCAGGCCTACTCCAGTGCCCAGCGCTGTCTCGACCTGACCGTCGAATGGTGTCGCAACCGGGAAACCTTTGGTAAGCCGCTGATCTCGCGACAGCAGGTACAGAACACCCTGGCCGAGATGGCCCGCCGGGTCGACGTGGCGCGGGTGTACACCCGGGCGTTGGTCGAGCGGCAACTCGCCGGTGACACCAACCTGATCACCGAGGTCTGCTTCGCCAAGAACACGGCGGTCGAGTCGGGTGAGTGGGTCGCCAACCAGGCAGTCCAACTGTTCGGGGGCATGGGCTACATGGCCGAGAGCGAGGTCGAGCGGCAGTACCGCGACATGCGGATCCTCGGGATCGGCGGTGGCACCACGGAGATCCTCACCGGTCTGGCCGCCAAGACGCTGGGATATCAGGCATGACTGCCCTCAAGTCACTCGTCGACGTCAAGGGTCCCGCATTCAGCGCGGCCGCCGAGGCCATGGCCGTCAAGCTCACCGAACTGGACGCCGAGCACGCCAAGGCACTAGCGGGCGGTAGCGCCAAGGCCGTCGAGCGTCATCACGCCCGCGGCAAGCTGACGCCCCGCGAACGCATCGAGTTGCTTGTCGATCCCGACGCGCCGTTCCTCGAGTTGAGTCCACTCGCCGCGTGGGGCAGCGACTTTCACATCGGCGCCAGCGTGGTCACCGGAATCGGCGTCGTCGAGGGCGTGGAATGCCTGATCGTCGCGAACGACCCGACCGTCAAGGGTGGCACCAGCAATCCGTGGACGCTGCGCAAGATACTGCGCGCCAACCAGATCGCCCGCGAGAACCGGCTGCCCGTGATCTCGCTGGTCGAATCCGGTGGCGCGGACCTGCCGACCCAGAAGGAGGTCTTCATCCCGGGCGGTCAGATGTTCCGCGACTTGACGCGGTTGTCGGCCGCGGGCATTCCCACCATCGCCCTGGTGTTCGGCAACTCCACCGCGGGCGGCGCCTACGTGCCGGGCATGTCGGATCACGTGGTGATGATCAAGGAACGGTCGAAGGTGTTCCTCGCCGGGCCGCCGTTGGTGAAGATGGCCACTGGCGAGGAATCCGACGACGAATCTCTGGGCGGCGCCGAGATGCATGCCCGCACCTCGGGTTTGGCCGACTACTTCGCCTTCGACGAGCTCGACGCCATCCGCATCGGCCGTCGCATCGTGGCCCGGCTCAACTGGCACAAGGCCGGACCGGCGCCAGGACCGGTGCGCGAGCCGCTGTTCGACGCCGACGAGCTGATCGGCATCGTGCCCGCCGACCTCCGCGTGCCGTTCGACCCACGCGACGTGATCGCCCGGATCGTCGACGGCTCCGAGTTCGACGAGTTCAAGCCGCTCTACGGCGGATCACTGGTCACCGGCTGGGCCACGCTGCACGGTTACCAGATCGGCATCCTCGCCAACGCCCGCGGTGTGCTGTTCAGCGAGGAATCGCAGAAGGCCACCCAGTTCATCCAGCTGGCTAACCGGTCGGATACGCCACTGTTGTTCCTGCACAACACGACCGGCTACATGGTCGGCAAGGCGTACGAGGAAGGGGGGATGATCAAACACGGCTCGATGATGATCAATGCCGTTTCCAACTCCACCGTGCCGCACATCTCGCTACTACTCGGGGCCTCGTACGGCGCGGGCCACTACGGCATGTGCGGGCGTGCCTACGACCCGCGCTTCCTGTTCGCCTGGCCCAGCGCGAAGTCCGCGGTCATGGGCGGCACCCAGCTGGCCGGTGTCATCTCGATCGTCAGCCGCGCCGCCGCCGAGGCCCGCGGTCAGCAGGTCGACGAGGATGCCGACGCCGCACTCCGCGCCGCGATCGAGGCCCAGATCGACGCCGAGTCGCTGCCGATGTTCCTGTCTGGCCGCATGTTCGATGACGGTGTCATCGATCCCCGCGACACCCGGACGGTGCTGGGACTGTGTCTGTCCGCCATCGCCAACGGTCCGATCGAGGGGACGTCGAACTTCGGCGTCTTCCGGATGTGAGCGCCCCCATGCCCACGACCCCGGCGATTTCGGCGCGCTTACCGTCGCTGAGCGATCGAAAGCGCGCCGAAATCGCCAAAGTTCTGGTCGCCAACCGCGGTGAGATCGCCCGCCGCGTGTTCGCCACCTGCCGGCGCCTCGGCATCGGCACGGTCGCCGTGTACACCGCGCCCGACGCAGGGTCCCCCCACGTCGCCGAGGCCGACGTCCGCGTGCGGCTCGACGGCCGCAACGGCTATCTCGACGCCGCGCAGCTGATCGCCGCCGCGCGGGCATCCGGTGCCGACGCGATCCATCCCGGCTACGGATTCCTCTCCGAGAACGCCGAATTCGCCGCGGCCGTGATCGCTGCCGGGTTGACGTGGATCGGCCCGCCGGTCGCCGCGGTGCAGGCGATGGGCAGCAAGATCGAGGCCAAGAAGATGATGGCCGCGGCGGGCGTACCGGTGCTCGACGAGCTCGACCCCGAGACCGTGAGCGCCGATCAACTACCGGTGCTGATCAAGGCGTCGGCCGGCGGCGGTGGCCGTGGCATGCGGGTGGTTCGCGAACTCGCCGATCTGCCCACGCAGGCGGAGGCGGCCCGCCGCGAAGCCCAGTCCGCCTTCGGCGATCCGACGGTGTTCTGCGAGCGCTACCTCGCGACCGGCCATCACGTCGAGGTGCAGGTGATGGCCGACGCGCACGGCACGGTGTGGGCGGTCGGTGAACGCGAGTGCTCCATCCAGCGCCGCCACCAGAAGATCATCGAGGAAGCCCCGTCCCCGCTCGTCGAACGCATCCCGGGGATGCGCGCCAAGCTCTTCGAGGCGGCTCGACTGGCCGCCGAGGCGATCGGCTACACCGGCGCGGGGACCGTCGAGTTCATGGCGGATGACGTCGGCGACTTCTTCTTCCTCGAGATGAACACCCGTCTGCAGGTCGAGCACCCCGTCACCGAGGAGACCACCGGGCTCGATCTCGTCGAGCTGCAGCTGCTCGTCGCCGACGGCGGCCGGCTCGATGCGGAAGCGCCACCCGCGCACGGGCATTCGATCGAGGCCCGGCTCTACGCCGAGGACCCGGCCAAGGGGTGGCAGCCCCAGGCCGGGCCCATCCACCGCTTCGAGGTGCCCCCGACACCGACCCGGTTCGCCCTGATCGGCCGCACCGGCGTGCGCGTCGACTCCGGGGTGGTCGACGGCTCGACGGTGTCGGTGTTCTACGACCCCATGCTCGCCAAGGTCATCTCCTACGCCCCGACGCGGCGCCAGGCAGCGAGCCTCCTGGCCGACGCGTTGAGCCGCACTCGTCTGCACGGGATCACGACCAATCGCGATCTGCTGGTGAACGTGCTGCGGCACCCGGCGTTCCTCGACGGTGCCACCGACACCGCGTTCTTCGATACTCACGGGCTGGACGTACTGGCCGCGCCGTTGGCCGATCCCTCGGCGCCCGCGCTGTCGGCGGTGGCCGCCGCCCTGGCCGACGCATCCGAGAACCGCAGGGCGGCAACCGTTCTCGGTCAACTTCCCAGCGGTTGGCGCAATCTCGCGTCAGGCTTCCAGACCAAGGTCTACCTGGACGCCGGGGGCGAGGAGCACGCGGTGCGATACCGCATCGGCCGCGGCGGCCTCGAACTCGACGGAGCGGACGTCGTGACCCTGGTGTCGTCGACGCCGACGAGCGTGGTCCTGGCGACCGACGGGGTGGAACGGCCGTTCGACGTCGCCCGCTACGGCGACGACGTGTTCGTCGACTCACCGCTCGGGCCCGTTCGCCTCAGGGCGATACCCCGCTTCCCCGATCCCGATTCGGCCGTCGCGCAGGGCTCGCTCCTGGCCCCGATGCCGGGTGCGGTCACCACGATCGCGGCATCGGTCGGCGACCGCGTCACGACCGGTCAGGCACTGATTTGGTTGGAGGCCATGAAGATGGAGCACACCATCGCCGCCCCCACCGACGGCGTGCTCGCCGAGCTCAACGTGACGGCCGGCCAACAGGTCGACGTCGGCTTCGTCATGGCCCGCATCGAAAAACCCGAAGGAGAATGATGAGCTTCATCGAGACCGACGAGCAGCAGGAACTGCGCAAGGCCGTCGCGGCCATGGCCGCCAGCTATGGACCGGACTACTACCTGGAGAAGGCCCGGTCCGGTGGGCACACCACCGAATTATGGAGCGAAGCAGGCAAACTCGGCTTCATCGGGGTGAACCTTCCCGAGGAGTACGGCGGCGGCGGTGCGGGCATGTACGAGCTGGCACTGGTCATGGAGGAGATGTCGGCGAACGGCTGCGCGCTGTTGATGATGGTCGTGTCCCCCGCCATCAACGGCACCATCATCGGCAAGTTCGGCACGCCAGCGCAGAAGAAGCGCTGGATTCCCGGTATCGCCGACGGATCGATCACGATGGCCTTCGCCATTACCGAACCCGACGCCGGCTCGAACTCGCACCGGATCACCACCACGGCCCGCCGCGACGGTGACGACTGGATCCTGTCGGGGCAGAAGGTGTACATCTCCGGTGTCGATCAGGCGCAGGCGGTGCTCGTCGTGAGTCGGATGGCCGAAGCCAAGACGGGCAACCTCAAGCCCGCGCTGTTCATCGTCCCGACCGACACGCCCGGCATGTCGTGGACGAAGATCGACATGGAGATCGTCAGCCCGGAGAACCAGTTTCAGCTGTTCTTCGACGAGGTGCGCCTGCCCGCCGACGCCCTGGTCGGCGCGGAGGACGCCGCGATCGCGCAGCTCTTCGCCGGCCTCAACCCCGAGCGCATCATGGGCGCCGCGAGCGCGGTCGGGATGGGTCGCTTCGCGCTAAATAAGGCCGCGGACTACGTCAAGACCCGCCAGGTGTGGAAGACCCCGATCGGCGCGCACCAGGGCATCTCGCACCCGCTGGCGCAGAACTACATCGAGATCGAACTGGCCAAGCTGATGATGCAGAAGGCCGCCACCCTCTACGACGCCGGTGACGACTTCGGTGCCGCCGAGGCAGCGAACATGGCCAAGTATGCGGCGGGCGAAGCCTCGGTGCGTGCCGTGGACCAGGCCGTGCAGTCCCTCGGCGGCAATGGGCTGACCAAGGAGTACGGCATCGCGTCGGTGCTCACGGCGTCGCGGCTGGCGCGCATCGCTCCGGTCAGCCGCGAGATGATCCTGAACTTCATCGCGCAGACGTCGCTGGGCCTGCCCCGGTCGTACTGATCGGCGGGCAGGAGCGAAGCGACAAGGGGAGGTACTGATGCTCGTCACCTACGCGGTCGACGGCGCGGTCGCCCGCCTGACGCTGGACTCACCGCACAATCGCAATGCGCTGTCGACGGCGCTGGTGCGACAGCTGCACGACGGCCTCGCCGCTGCACAGGCCGATCCCCACGTGCGATGCGTGGTGCTCGGCCACAGCGGCGGCACCTTCTGCGCGGGCGCCGACTTGAGCGAGGCAGCGGGCGGCGACCCCGGCCAGCTGGCGTTGGACAGGGCTCGCGAGATGACCGGGCTGCTACGCGCCATCGTCGCCTCACCGATGCCCGTCATCGGGGCTGTGGACGGTCACGTGCGGGCAGGCGGCCTCGGTCTGATCGGCGCCTGCGACATCGTCGTCGCGGGTCCGTCGAGCACCTTCGCGCTCACCGAGGCGCGCATCGGGGTGGCGCCGTCGATCATCTCGTTGACGCTGTTGCCCAAGATGTCGGCCCGCGCGGCGGGGCGCTACTTCGTCACCGGCGAGAAGTTCGGCGCCGTGGAGGCCCAGACCATCGGGCTGATCACCACCGCGGCCGACGACTTGGACGCGACCGTGGCCTCGCTGGTGACCGAGATCGCGAAGGGTTCACCGCAGGGTCTGGCCGCGTCGAAAGCGCTGACGACGGCGGCGGTGCTGGCGAGGTTCGACGCCGACGCCGAGGCGCTGACGATGCAGTCGGCCCAGTTGTTCGTCTCCGACGAGGCCCGGGAGGGGATGACGGCCTTCCTGGAGAAGCGCCCGCCGCGATGGGTGACCGAAGGCGGCGCGAGGACCCTTTTATGACTTCTTGGTAAGCACCTTGCATGTCTGGGCGTTCGCCGTAGGCTCGACGGCAATGAGCAATGGAGCGTCGCGATCCGGATCGATGCGAGCTGCCGACACCGATCGCATTGCGGTGGCGCAGTTGCTGACTGATGCCGCCGCCCAGGGTCGTCTCGACATCGATGAGTACGAGGAGCGCCTCAAGAAGGCGTACGCCGCTCAGACGATCGACGAGCTGGATCGGCTCAGTGCCGACCTCCCCGGGATAGCCACCACGGCACCCGTGATCGGCCCCGGGGTCCCCGCGCCGTCGACCCTCCTGCTGGCCATCATGAGCGGTTTCGAGCGACGCGGCCGCTGGAACGTGCCGAAGCGACTGACGTCGGTGGCGGTCTTCGGCGGCGGTGTGATCGATCTCCGCTACGCCGATTTCACGGCGACCGACGTCGAGATTCACTCGTACTCGATCTTCGGCGGCCAGACCATCCTGCTGCCGCCGGAGGTGAACGTCGACGTCCACGGCATCGGCGTCATGGGCTCCTTCGACCACGTCGGCGAAGAGGGCTCCCCCGGCGCGCCGCACATCACGATCCGCGGGTTCTCGCTCTGGGGCAGCGTCGGCGTGCGCCGCAAGAAGCGCAAGGCCCCGCCGGAGGACTAACGCCTGCGACGCGAGCGTAGGTAGTCGCCAACGACGGCGGCCCCCAACCCGTCGAGGTCGGGCACGACGACCCGTCCCTCCACCCGTCGCGCCACCTGATCGATGAAGCGCGCCAGACCCGGATCACTGCCGAGCCGGAAGATCGTCACCTGCGCCCCAAGGCGGGCGATCTCGTCGAAACCCTTAACCGTGTGGGCGATGGTGCGCGGGTGCGGCGGGTAATCGAAGAACACGGAAGTACCGCCCTCGTCACGCCCGTAGTCCTCTAGGTGGGCCGTCGGCTCACCGTCGGTGACGACGAGGACCACCGGTTGCGCATTGGGGTGCCGACGCAGGTGCCGCGATGCCAGCGCCAACGCGTGGTGCAGGTTGGTGCCCTGCTCGTACACACCCTCCAGCCCGGTCAGCTCGGCGGCGCTGACCGTGCGCGCGTACCGGCCGAACGCGATGATCTGCAGATCGTCGGAGCGGAACCGCGTGCTGATGAGCTGGTGCAACGCCAGCGCGGTGCGCTTCATGGGCAGCCAGCGGTTCTCCATCACCATCGAGAACGACGTATCGACCAGCAGCGCCACCACGGACTGGGTTCGCTGCTCGGTCTCGGAGATCTCGACGTCGTCGACGGTGATCCGCATCGGCAGCTCCGCGACGCCCGTACCGGCTTGGCGCAGTACCGCATTGGTCAACGTGCGCGTGACGTTCCACGGCTCGGTATCGCCGAACTGCCACGGCCTGGTGGCACCCGTCAGTTCACCGGCCGCACCGGCGCGACGGGTGTCGCGTTCACCGTGGCGGCCCGAAAGCTGTTGCGCCACATCGCGAAGGATCATTTGGCCCAGTTGCCGCATGGCCTTGGGTGACAGTCGCCACTGACCGTCGGCGTCACGATCGAGGAATCCCTGATTCATCAGCGCGCGTTCGAGTTCGGACAGCGTGCGGGCGTCGACCGCAGCCTGATCGCCGAGCTGGCGGGCCAGCATGTCGAGATCGACGTCGTCCATCTGGGCGCCGGCGTAGCTCTGGCTCAGCTGCTCGGCGAGCTGCTCGAGCTCCCCGATGTCGGCGAGCGCCTGCGCGCCCTCCCCCATGCCCATCGGGTTGTCACCGTTGAACCGCTCGGAGCCGTCCCAGTCCTCGCCGGGCCTGGCGTTCTGCAGGTGCTGGTCCAGTTTGTTCAGGGCATTGGTCAGCGACGGTGAGCCAAAGGCCTGCTGCGACAACGCATCCAGTTCGGCACGCTGGTCGGCGGACAGGCTGTTTCGGAACCGTTGTGCGGCGGCCGCGCGCTTGGCCAGCGAATCGAGAAGCTCGTCGATGTTCTTCGGATTCTCCGGAAAGAACTCGCCGTGCTTGTCCATGAAGTCTTGAAAGTCTTCGGGCGTGTCCTGCCCACCGGCGTGCTTGTCGAGCAACTCGTTCAGGTCGTCGAGCATGTCGTTGACGCGCTTCCGATCCTCGTCGGTGGCGTTCTCGAGGGCCTCCTTCATACCCGCGAAACGCTGGTCGAGCATCTCGCGACCCATGAGGTCCTTGATCTGCTCGTACTTCTGCCGCGCCTCGTCGCTGCGCCAGTCGTACTCAGACAGTTCCTGAACGGCCTTCGCGGGTGACGGCGGCAAGGCCTCGAGTTGCAGCTCGTTGAAGCGGGCGTCATCATCGAGCGCGCGGGCGAGCTCTTTGCGTTCGGCCAGCACCGCCTCGTCGAGCAGCTTCTTGATCTCCTGCAGCGTGCCGTCGAGATTGTTGCGCTCCAACAGTTCTCGTCGCTTGCGATTGGCCTCGGCGGCCAGCCGGTCGGCGCCGCGCATGTTCTCGGTACCGCGGCGCATCAGCTCGGAGAGCGCACGTCGCGGTGAGCTGCCCTCCATGACGTCCTGCCCGATCTGCGCGAGCGCGTCGCGCAGGTCGACCGGCGGCGCGAGCGGGTCGGGCCCGCCCGTGTATCGCGAGTAGCGCGACGTGTTTCTAGCCATAGATGGTTTCACCCTCGCCGGAGACCTTGTCGATGCGCTTCGCCAGATACAGCGCCTCGAGCGCTAACTCCAGGGCTGCGGCACGTTCACCGTCGGACTGCGCGCCGAGGCGTTCGGCGACGGCGTCGACGACCGGCAGGTCCGGCAGCGCGGCCAGGACGTCCTTGGCCGACACGCGCTCACCCGTCGTGACCGGGGCGCCCTGCTCGACCGCGGTGACCAACGGACCCACGTCCAGTCCGCCGAGCAGCCGTTGCGCCGTGTCGGCCGTCGCCCGCCGCAGCAGGTGTTCGAGCACCGCCTGCTCACGCCCCTCCTCGCCGGACTCGAACTCCAGTTTGCCGCGCAGCACGTCGATGATGGTGCCCAGATCGACCACCCGCGCGACGGGATCCTGCTCGCCGAGGATCGCCGAGCGGTGGGTGGCAGCGGCGGCGACCGTCTCGGCCGCCGCGATCGCAAACCGCGCCGACACCCCGGAGCGCTGGTCGACCGACTGCGACTCACGAAGCGCGCGGGCGAAGCGGGCCAGGATCTGCAGCAGGTAGTCCGGCACCGCCGCGGGGAGGTGGGACTCCTGCTTGATGACCCCGACCTCCGCCTCGAGCGCCAGCGGATAGTGCGTCCGGATCTCGGCGCCGAACCGGTCCTTGAGCGGCGTGATGATGCGACCGCGGTTGGTGTAGTCCTCGGGGTTGGCGCTGGCGACGACGAGAACGTCGAGCGGCAGCCGCAGGGTGTAGCCGCGGACCTGGATGTCGCGCTCCTCCATGACGTTGAGCATCGACACCTGGATGCGCTCGGCGAGGTCGGGCAGCTCGTTGATCGCGACGATGCCGCGGTGCGCCCGCGGGATCAGACCGAACGCGATGGTCTCCGGATCGCCGAGGCTGCGGCCCTCGGCCACCTTGATGGGGTCGATGTCGCCGACCAGGTCGGCGACGCTGGTGTCGGGGGTGGCCAGCTTCTCGGTGTAGCGCTCGCTGCGATGCAGCCACCCGATGGGCAGGTCGTCGCCGGAGGACGCCGCCCGACGGATCGACTCCGGGGTTATCGGCGTGTACGGGTGTTCGTGGAGTTCGGATCCCTCGATGACGGGCGTCCACTCGTCGAGCAGGTTCGTCAGCGATCGCAGCAGACGGGTCTTGCCCTGACCCCGCTCGCCGAGCAGCACCACGTCGTGTTCGGCGATCAGCGCGCGCTCCAACTGCGGGATGACGGTGTCCTCGAAGCCCAGGATGCCGGTCCACACGTCACGGCCCTCGCCGAGCGCGGTCAGCAGGTTCTCCCGGATTTCGGTCTTCACGCCCCGTTCGCGATGCCCGGAGGCGCGCAGCTCGCCGAGAGTGCGGGGAAGATCGTTAGGTGATGTCACTACTCCACGCTACGACTGTTGGCGGCGAGAGGCAGCGGCTACCTGCTTAGAGCGAAATTACGACGTCGTGACGGCCCTCGCCGAGTGGCCACATATCGCACGTCTTCGGGCGCTTTGCGTGCGACAACTGGCCACTCGCGGGCACGGGCTAGTGCGCGAAGTGCCGTGCCCCCGTCAGGTACAGCGCGATGCCGGCGGCCTCGGCGGCCTGGGTCACGACGTCGTCGCGCATCGAGCCGCCGGGATGGACGATCGCCTTCACACCCGCGGCGGTGAGCACCTCGAGGCCGTCGGGGAACGGGAAGAAGGCATCCGAGGACGCGACGGCACCACGGACGCGATCGCCGGCCCGCTCGACGGCCAGCCGCGCGGCATCCACCCGGTTGACCTGCCCCATTCCCACGCCGACAGTCGCACCGTTCTTGGCGACGACGATGGCGTTCGACTTCACCGCCCGGCAGGCGCGCCAGGCGAAGACCAGGTCGGCGAGGGTGTCGGGGTCGGCGGGTGTCCCGGTCGCGAGCGTCCAGGTGGCGGGGTCGTCACCCGGCGCATCGAGCGCGTCTCGCTGCTGCACCAGCAGGCCTCCGCTGACCTGACGAAACTCCGAGCCGCCGATCGTCGGCTGGGATGCCACCAGCACGCGGACGTTCTTCTTGCGGGCCAGGATCTCGACTGCACCCGGTTCGTACGCCGGCGCGATGATGACCTCGGTGAAGATGTCGGCGACCGTTTCCGCCATCTCCACGCTGACTGTCGTGTTGGCGGCGATCACGCCACCGAACGCACTGAGCGGATCGCACTCGTGTGCCTTGCGGTGAGCGTCGGCGACCGATGTCGACGACACGGCGATGCCGCAGGGGTTGGCGTGCTTGATGATCGCCACGCAGGTCTGCTCGTAGTCGAACGCCGCGCGCCAGGCCGCGTCGGCATCGGTGTAGTTGTTGTAGGACATCTCCTTGCCATGCAACTGCTCCGCCTGCGCCAGGCCGGGCCACGACGAGTCATCGCGGTAGAGCGCCGCCGACTGATGCGGGTTCTCGCCGTAGCGCAGCACCGCCGCCCGCTTCCAGGTCCCGCCGAACCACTCCGGGGGGCCGGCGGCGTCGGACTCGGGGGCCAGCGTCGAACCCATCCAGCTGGCGACCGCGACGTCGTACTCGGCGGTGTGGCGAAAGGCCAAGGACGCCAACCGCTTCCGCTGGGCCAGCGTGAACCCGCCGGCCCGGACAGCGGCGAGCACACCGTCATACCCCAGGGGCTCGACGACCACCGCCACACTGGGATGGTTCTTCGCGGCCGCACGCACCATCGACGGGCCGCCTATGTCGATCTGCTCGACGCACTCGTCCTCGTTGGCACCGGATTCGACGGTCTCGGTGAACGGGTAGAGGTTGACGACCACCAGCTCGAAGGCGGCGACGCCGAGCTCGTCGAGCGCGGCGAGGTGTTCGGGCTTGCGGGTGTCGGCCAGCAGCCCGGCGTGCACCCGCGGATGCAGGGTCTTCACGCGGCCATCGAGCACCTCGGGGAAACCGGTGACGTCCTCGACCGGTGTGACCGGAACACCGCTGGCCGCAATGGTCTTCGCGGTGGAGCCGGTCGAGACGATCGCGACGCCGGCGTCGTGCAGGCCACGCGCCAACTCCGCGAGTCCCGTCTTGTCGTACACGCTGATCAACGCGCGCCGAATCGCCCGCCTGCCTTCGTCGCTCATCCGATCGCTGCCTTTCGTCCCGTCCACGTCACACCGCGAGTTGCCATCGCGGCGAGTACCTCCACCAGCAGCCGTCGCTCGACGACCTTGATCCGCTCGTGCAGGGCGGCCTCGTCGTCGCCGTCGAGCACCGACACCGCCTCCTGCGCCAGGATCGGCCCGGTGTCCATCCCCGCGTCGACGAGGTGCACCGTACAGCCGGTGACGCGGACGCCATAGGCCAGTGAGTCGGGCACGGCGTGCGCACCGGGGAAGGCGGGCAGCAGCGCCGGATGCGTGTTGACGACCCGACCGAGGAAGCGCGAGAGGAATTGCGGGCCAAGGATCTTCATGAACCCGGCCGACACCACGAGATCGGGTTGGTGCGCCGCCGTCGCCTCGGTGATCGCGGCATCCCACGCCTGTCGGTCGGCATGGTCACCGAGCCGGACCGTGTAGCTGGGCAGCGACGCGGCTGCGGCGACCTCGAGGGCCCGGCAGTCACGATCGGTCCCGACCGCGACCACACGCGCGGGGTAGTCGCCGACGGCCGCTTCGAGCAGCGATTCCAGCAGTGAGCCCGTGCCCGACGCCAGGACGACCAGGCGTGCCGGCGCACTGGCGGGCACACGAAGCGGGGGCGGCACGCGATGCAGCCTAATCGGACGGGCGCTGCGGCTCGTCGCTGCCTGCGTCGTCATCGGCGAAGAAGTGCGCCTCGGGGTCGTCGTCGAAGTCGAAGACGTCCGGCGGGGGTGTCCGAGCGGGCGCGGGATGGGCCGTCGGTTCGTCGAAGGCCGGCGCGAACTCCGCCGGCTCGTCGACGACGATCTCGGCCACGATCTCCTCTTCTTCGTCCACTTCTTCGATGGGCGGCTCGACGTCCGGCACCGACGCCCCGGGCTGCGGCTCTGGTGGCTCTGGCTCCGGCTCCGGTGGCGTGGCGGGAGCGGAAGCGGCGGGGGCCACCCGGGTCTTGGGCCGACGGCCGATGCCGCCACTCATCACGACGGTCAGACCGCCGACCGCGACGAACCAGATGAATACCGCGGGCCCGAACGTGGTCTGGTCGACACCGACGTCACCGAAGTTGCCCAGCCGCCCACCCCCGGCATGGCCGAGCAGCGCCATCACGACCGCGGCGATCGCCGAGGCGGTCACCAGTTTGGCCGCCGCCGACGCCAACGGCACCGCCCGCCGGGCACACTGCTGGCCCACCGCCACGGCCGCCGCCGCCGCCGCGATCAGCAATGCCACCCAGATCGGTCCCAGCGGCGGGCTCGGCGCCGCGGCCAGAATCGGGAGGGCGGGGATGTCACCGCCCAGCACCGTGAAGGAACTGAAGGTCGCCAAACCGACGTGGGCGCTGGAGCCGACGGCGACCGCCGCAGTGCCGACGATCACGTTGGGCGCATACAGCATCGACAGCAGCGTCAGGCTGAACTGCCCGAACACCGAGTCGGTGATCCCGAACAGGGAGTCCATCGTGCCCCAGTGCACCACCATCGAACCGGCGGCGATGACCCCGGACAGGCCGAACAGCGCGAGCACCCCGACCGACGCCGCGCGGAAGGCGTCGGGTAGCCAGCCGGGCACGTGCGGCATGGTCCGCAGCCGCCGGGACACCCTGGTGCCGACGCCGATCACGGCTCCGGCGAAGTGGACTGCCAGTACGGCGCCGAACGCCAGCGTCGCACTCGGCGTCTGCAGCGCGGTCAGCACCGAGGACGCATCGTGGATCACGGCCAGCGCGATCGCCGCGATCAGCAGCGGCCCGCCGAGCGCCGACGCCACGATCCACCGGATGACGAACCATGACGTACCGGCCCGGGTAGCCGCGGCCGTGGTGCGGGCGGTCCCCCACACCATGGCCAACATCGGCAGCAGGGGCATGACGCCCAGTTCGGCGCCACCGATGGACACCGGCACCCCGTGCACGCCCAGCCACATGCTCGCGATCGCGCCCAACGCACCGGTCAGGTCGCTGTTGGCGATCACCAACTGCACCAGCACGACCGCGGCGATGACGACCAGCGCGATGGCCGACGGCCCGAACGCGACCCTGAGCAGGTCGCGCGCCTGGCGTGTGCCGACTGGCCGGTTGTCCACTAGCTGCGTCGCTCCTCGCACGATCTCGTCCGCGCGAAGGTTGGGTGCGCGCCGCTAGAGATTATGACGGCGGCGGAGTCGATTGCGGCGCAGGCTGCTGCTGTGGTGGCTGACTTTCGAAGGACTGCGTCGGCTGTGACCCCGTCCCGCCCTGCGGCTGACCGAAGGCCGGGAAACCCGTGGGAGGCGTCGGCGGTCCACTCTGCTGCGGTGGGCTCTGCTGAGCCGGCTGAGCACCGAAGCCGCCGGTGGACGGGCCGGCCGGGTAGCCGCTGTACTGCTGTGGGTAACCGCCGCGCTGCTGCGGCAGGCCCTGCTGCGGCGGTCCGCCGTGCTGCGGCTGACCGTAGTACGACCCCGGCGCGCCGTATTGGCCGTAGGGCTGCTGTTCGTACTTCGGCTTCGGCACCGGCGCGGTGATGACACCCGCGTCCAGCAGCAGCGCGGCGACGGCGGCGAGCGCCTGCAGCAGCGTGAAGGCGATCAGCAGGTAGAGCGCCCAACCGAAGGACACACCCGAGGGCACACCGACGATCTGCGAGAGCACGATCAGCAACGCCAGCACCGACAGGACGGCGACCCAGGCGTTATGCCTGCCTTGCTTGGGCAAGAGGCTGACGGCGGCCAGCAGACCGGCCGTCAACGCCACCGCGGTGGCCAGGGTGATGCCGATGGGCGTGGCACTGACCGAACCGCCGATGGGGCCGAAGCCAGGCAGGTTCGGCGCGTTGATGGTGAACACCGGGCCGAAGCTGGCCAGATACGTGGCGAAACCGAGAACGGCCACCGCGACGGCGAGATACAGCGGAAGCTTGCTCGGCCCCGCGGGGGCAGCCTCCGGCGTCTGGCCGAACTGCTGAGTGGTTGCGTTGTACTGCGACTGCGGCTGCCCAGACGGGTAGCCGGAGTTACCGGGCTGGCCGGATGGATACGACATGTCCCCTCCTGTGATGGGCGATTCGTCCACCCACGCTAGCGCACCGAGTTGAGAGCTCGGTCCGGGCGCGGGTGCCTACCGGCCCGCGCCCGTCGGCGGGCCCGCCCGCCTTGCTCAGGCGGAGACCAACACCGGCCGGTCGCGCGAATCCTCTTCGGATTGCTCGATTTCGCGTACCAGGGGGAGGACCTTCGCACCGAAGTACTCGATCTCCTCCTGGAAGTGGAGGAAGCCGCCGAGGATCAGATCAACGCCCCGCTTGCGGTAGGCGGCGATGCGTTCGGCGATCTGTTCGGGCGTGCCGATCAACTGTGTGCGGAAGCCGTCGTTGTACTGCACCAGGTCCTCGAAACTGGAGTCGGCCCACATGCCCTTCTTGTCCCCGGTCGAGTTGCCCGCCTGCTGAACGGCGCCCCGAAACCCCTCGACGGCAGGCTTGTTCGCCTTCTCGATGATCTCGCGCAGGGTGTCCCTTGCCTCCCTTTCGGTATCGCGGGCAATGATGAAGCCGTTGAGACCGACCTTCACCTCGCGCTCGACGGTGCGGGCGTGGTCGCGTACCTCGATGACCTGCTCGGTGATCCCGGCGAAGTCCTTGCCGTTGGAGAAGTACCAGTCCGAGTACAGGCCGCCGTTGCGTCGCGCCGCCGTCGAGTTACCCCCTTGGAAGATCTCGGGATTGGGCCGCTCGGGCGTGTTGACGGGCTTGGGCTTCAGGGTGAAGTCGTGGATTCGGTAGAAGTCGCCGCGGAAATCAACGTCGTCCTCGGTCCAGATCTTGCGCAGCACCTGGAGGAACTCGGCACTGCGGCGGTACCGCTCGTCGTGTTCCAGCCAGGGCTCGCCGAGGTGGGTGAACTCGTCCTTGAACCAGCCAGAGACGACGTTGACGGCGAACCGGCCGCCAGAGAGCTGATCCGCGGTCGCACCGAGCTTCGCCAGCACGGCGGGCTGCCACAAGCCGGGGTGAACGGCGGCGATGACCTTCAGTCGCTCGGTGGCCAGCAGGAGCGCGAGGCTGAAGCTGGTCGACTCGTGCTGGTACTCGGCGCCATAGCTGGCTTCGTAGCGCACCTGCGACAGTGCGTACTCGAAGCCGTTGTTCTCCGCCGTCTGCGCGAGTTTCCGGTTGTATTCGTAGTTCCAGTCGGTGCGTTGCTCGATGTCGCTCGTCACCAGCCCGCCGCTGACATTGGGCACCCAGTAGGCGAACTTGACGTGGTCGGCGATGCGCTCGGTGGTCATGGTGTGTCATCTCAACAACTTGCATACCGCGCGTCACGGGTAAGGATCCTCACGAGTACAACGCGCGGGGTGACACCACGATCGGCGTAGCGGGCACACCGTTGAAACGCGATGACGTCACGGCGGTGTAGGCCCCCATCGACGGGCTCACCACGACGTCGCCGACCGCGAGCGTCGGCATCGGATAGTCGGCTGCGACGACGTCGACGCTGTCGCAGGTGGGGCCCGCCAGCGTGACGGGCTCCAGGGGTGCCCGACCGCCGTCGTCCTCCAACTCGCTCAACGCGAGGATCGGTGGATGCACGTCCTCGGTCATGACGTTGGAGTAACTGCCGTAGAGGCCGTCGTCCAGGTAGTGCCACGTGCGCCCGGCCCTAATGGCGCTGCCGACGACGCTGGTGAACAGCGTCATGCAGTCCGCGACGACGAACCGGCCCGGCTCCGCCAGCATGGTGTAGTCCCGGTTGCTTCCGAGCACCTCGTCGATCACGTCGCCGATCGCGCCGATGGCCGGCATCTCGTCGCGGTAGGAGACGGGAAACCCGCCGCCGATGTCGATGCTCGACACGTGCAGTCCCAGCGTCCGCTCGACGTGTCTGGTCAGGTCGAGGGTGGCGCGGAGCGCGTCGCGGTAGGGCGCCACCGACGAACCCTGGCTGCCGACGTGAAAGCTGAAGCCCGCGAACCGGACGCCCGCGGCGACGACGTGCTTGACGAGCAGTTCCGCCTCGGCGGGCGCTGTCCCAAACTTGGTGGACAGATCGGACTTGGCCGACGGGTTCGGGAAGCCCAGGCGGACGAGGATGCCGATGTCGGGGGCGCGGCCGACGAACTTCGCCGCCTCCACCGGGTTGTCGACGACGAAGGTGCGGATGCCGTGCGCGTACGCATAGTCGATGTCGGCGGGTTTCTTCACCGGGTGGGTGAAGATGCAGCGGTCCATCGGGACGCCGAGCCGCGCGACGAGGTCGACTTCGGCGGTGGTGGCGACGTCGAAGCCACTGCCGCTGGCCGCGAGCACGGTCAGCACCGCCGGATGCGGTAGCGCCTTCACCGCGTAGTGAAGATGGAATCCGCGCAGGCTCTCGGTGAGCAGCGAGTACTGCGCGGCCACCCGGTACGGATCGAGTACCAGCAGCGGGGTGCCGTGGGCGGCGATCAGCTGACGCCAGCCGCGGGCGCGGGTGCTCAGCTGGCTACGCAGCTGCGACCGACGGTGCGGATTCACGGGACACCTCCTCGATGCTGGTCCCGACGACCAGCAGTCCCTTGAATCGCTCGTAGGAGAAGACGGCCAGCACGTAGAAGCCGACGTCGGCGACCAGCTTGGCGAAGATCCAGCCGGCGACCATGCCGCCGAACAGGAGGGGGCCGACGTAGAAGGCGAGCGGCCGGATGAGCAGGCTGTCGATGACTTCGGCGGGTCCGAACTCGACCGTCACGCTGCGCAGCGCCTGATTGTTCGCGGTCCACGCCCTGGGCCGTCGAGACGGTCGCGGGTCGGCGCGGTAGGCGATGCGTACGGCGGCGACGTAGGCCGCCGCGTAGTAGCCGATGGAGGCCCCGATCGTCGCGACGAGGGCGGCCACCGCGGCCGATCCGGTCATCCCGTAGGCGATGGCCGCGCCACCCATCTCGCAGGTCGTACCCGCCACTTCGCACGGCAGATAGCGCCGCACCCATTCACGTAACTTCCCAGCCGTGGTGCTCATGGATCGAACTGTCCCGTCCGACACCCGGCCTTCACGCGAGTAGGGGGCTACCCGATTTCCTCCGGGGCCGCTCGCACGCCGAGGGCACACCTTGCGCGCAGCGACTAGAACACGTTCTAATTCTGGTCATGGACTACGGGCTCGTACTTTTCACCAGTGATCGCGGCATCACCCCGGCGGCGGCGGCCACCCTCGCCGACGATCACGGTTTCCACACCTTCTACGTGCCCGAGCACACCCACATTCCGATCAAGCGGGAGGCCGCCCACCCCACGACCGGTGACGAGTCCCTGCCCGACGACCGCTACATGCGCACCCTCGACCCGTGGGTCAGCCTGGGCACCGCGGCCGCCGTGACGTCGAAGGTCCGGCTGTCGACGGCGGTGGCCCTGCCCGTCGAGCACGACTGCATCACCCTGGCCAAGTCCATCGCCACCCTCGACCACCTCTCCGGTGGGCGCGTCAGCCTCGGCGTCGGATTCGGTTGGAACACCGACGAACTCAACGATCACAACGTCCCGCCCGGCCGGCGCCGGACCATGCTTCGCGAGTACCTCGAGGCGATGCGCGCGCTGTGGACGCAGGAGGAAGCGTCCTACGACGGGGAGTTCGTGAAGTTCGGCCCCAGTTGGGCGTGGCCGAAGCCCGTCCAGTCGCACATCCCCGTCCTCGTCGGCGCCGCGGGCACCGAGAAGAACTTCAAGTGGATCTCCCGCTCCGCCGACGGGTGGATCACCACGCCGCGCGACTTCGACATCGACGCGCCGGTGAAGCTGCTGCAGGACACCTGGGCCGCCGCCGGCCGCGACGGTGCGCCGCAGATCGTCGCCCTGGACTTCAAGCCCGACCCCGACAAGCTGGCCCGCTGGGCCGAACTCGGCGTCACCGAGGTGCTCTTCGGGTTGCCGGACAAGTCAGAGGCCGAGGTGGCCGGTTACGTCGAGCGGCTCGCGGGCAAGCTCGCCGCCCTCGTCTAGCAGCCTCTCCTCCTCTCCTCCTCCCCTCCCTCCCCCTCTCCCCTTCCCGCGAGCATTGCTCCTATGTCAAGCGGCGGCGGTTTGGGTTGGGTGGTTTCGTGATTGTTCGTCGGCTTGTAGGCGGTTGTAGACGATTCGAGCTAGGCGTCGTTTGAGGCAGCGTAGGGCTTCTTTGGGGGAGTCGCCGTCGGCGAGTCGTTTGAGGTAGTAGGTGTGTCCAGGGTTGCCGACGATGCGTATTTGGGTGAGGGCGATGCGGTAGAGGGCGGCGTTGAGTTGCCGGTTGCCCGAGCGATTCAGACGAACCCGACCGGTGGTGTTGCCCGACCAGACCGGGATGGGTGCCGTCCCGCTGTGACAAGCGAAGGCGGCCTCGCTCTTGAAGCGGGTGATTCCTGCGGTCTCGCCCACGATCTTGGCTGCGGTCAGATCGCCGCAGCCGGGCAGTGCGAGCAGTGTGGGGGCCGCCGCGTGGACGGCCTGGCCGATGCGGGTGGTGAGCGCGGCGATCATGTCGGTGAGTCGGATGATGTCGCCGAGTTCGTCGTTGGCCAGTTCAGCGAGGAGCCCGTCGATGGTGGCCAGCCAGGCGGCCACGGCGATCTGAGTCTTGGCCCGATCTAGGGAGGCCTTCTTCGGCGCCTGAGTGGGGTCGAGTTCGTGGATGCGGCCCAGCAGCCGGTTGATCGTCGAAGTGCGTTGCGCCACCAAGTCTTCCCGCCGATCCACCAGCAACTTCAGCTCGCGTGACACCTCGTCGTGGGCTGCGACGGGAAGATCGGGATGGCGCAACACGGCGTGGGCCACCGCCAAGGCGTCGATGGGATCGGATTTGCCCCGGGTACGGGCGCTGGCCCGCTGCAGTGCCATCAACTTCGGCGCCACCCGCACTACCTTCTGACCCGCCGAGAGCAGATCACGCTCTAAGCGTGCCGAGAGGTTGCGGCAATCTTCAACACCCCAGAGCAGGTCATCACCAAAGGTGGTCTTGGCCCACGCCAACGCCGCCAGATGTCCCTCAGAGGTCGCCTTGACGACTTTGTCTCCTACTTTGCGGCCATGTTCGTCGACGGCGACGAAGGTGTGGGTGCGCTTGTGTACGTCGGTTCCAACGACGACCATGGGCAGTGCCTTCTTTCATCTAGTGGATGGGTAGAAGGTTGGGCCGGCCGGCGGACACATCTCAGTGGGGGCGATGCCACGCTCCTATCAAGTCACGCCGGTCGGTCCTTCCCACCTGATGCCGGCACAATGCTCGATAGCCGACCCCGAGCAGGACGGCAGTGCGTGTCGGAGCCAAACACCAGGTGAGAAGAACTCAACCACCGCACCAGCGGCGACCACGAGAATGACACTGAGTGCGTGTCCGTTGGGCGACACGCCGCCGGGAGACCCCAGAACGCGCACCCTCGCCGGGCGGAACGAATTCGCGTAGCCAGCTACTCACGACCGGAACGGCCCGGTTGAGAAGAGTTCGAGGGACGGGGGACTGACTCCCAGTCCCCTCACTCGAAGGGAAGCGCCATGCCCAGCATCAGTTCACTCGTCGCCAGGGTCTTCGACGAACCACGGCCCGAGCGCCGCCGCGTCACTCGGCGGGACGAGGAAACCCGCACCCGTTTCGAGGCGAAGGGTCGACGGTCACGCCGGCGCGGCTAGGTTCACACCGTCGTCCGACGCCGTCACCGCGATGCGGGCGCCGAGCGGATCACCGTTGCGCATCAGCGCCACCAGGTCGTCATCCTCGGTGAGTGCCATGAACCGGCTGCCGTCGGCGTCGAGTCGACCGATGATCACACCCGTCGTCACCGGCCAGTCGTAGCGCACGGAGTAGGTCTCGATGGTGCCCGTGCCGTTGGCGTGGCGAGTGACCGGCACCGTCGGCAGCGCGGCGATGTCACGCTGCAGCGCCTTGCCATGGTCGGACGCCCACTCGGCGGGCTCGGTGGAGTACACGCCAACCGAGTACTTGCTCATGACGCCGCCGTTGGCACCGACGAGGCCGAATGCCCCTGGCTTGTCCCGCATCTCGGCCACGGTCTCGGCGATACCGTGCAGTGAGTAGCTGTTGCCCGGGCCACCGAAGTATGGCAGTCCGCCGGTGAGGGTGAGCCCGCGCGGATCGTCGGCGGCGAGCCCGAACTCGTCGCACACCGCGAAGACCGGAAACGGGAAGCAACTGTAGAGATCGAACGTCGACACGTCGTCAATGCCGATGCCCGCAACCCGGAGCGCTTCGGCCACAGCCTGTTTCGCCGAGTGACTGACACTCGGGTCGACGCGGTCCAGCAGGTCCTGCTCGACCTGGTCGGCGTGGCCGCGGAGGTAGACCCACTTCTCCTCGGGCACGCCGAGGCGGCGGGCCGCAGCCACCGACATCAGCAGGGCGGCGGCACCCTGGTTGACGGTGTCCCGCGCCACCAGCAGACGCGGGTATGGGTCGCAGATCATCCGGTTCTCGTCGGTGACGGTCTCGATCTCCTCGACCGAACGTTCCACCGGCGATGACGAGAAGGGGTTCTTGGCGGCAACCTTCGAGAACGGGGCGAACAGCTCGGCCATCCGCCGCCGGTACTCGGCGACGCCGAGCCCCAGTCGCGCCCGTCGCGCGTTGTCCAGCAGCCCGTATTGGACTGGCGCGCCGGTCAATCCGTGCTTGGCGGTGTACTCACTCATGTACTGCTCGAAACCGTAGCCGCGATCCTCGAGTTGCCCGCCCACGCGTTCGCTGAAGTCCGGCTTTGGATCCCTGTCCGAGAAGTACTTCGCCGTGGACCCCGGCTCGGAGCCAAGTATCAGCGCCACGTCGTGCTCACCCGCGGCGATGGCCCCGGCGAACTCCGTCATCAGTTTTTGCGGGCCGTTGCCGCCGATGGGCTCGAGGATCGCGCGGGTGGGATCGGCGCCGACGCGGTGAGCCACCGATCGCACGTAGTTGTCCGAGCAGCCCAGTGGCGGGTCGGCGAAGGGGGTGCAGATCTCGAACTGGCGCAGCCCGGCGAATACCTCGATGGCCGCCGCCACGGCGGCTACGTCCGCACCGGTGTCCGCCAACGCGGCCCGCACGGCCTCGGTCGCCAGCTCGACCGCGGACATGCCGCGGTAGGCGGCGTCGTCGATGCGTTCGGTGAACTGTCCGACGCCGACGATGACCGGAGTATGGGGGTCTAACTGCATAGTTCGTCAGGCTAACCGAAACTGGAACGTGTTCCAACTTCGCGTCCCCGACATGCCCGCCCCAGCAGAGCCGTCATCATTCGTTGACGATCGGCATCAAAGGTTGACGGGTCTCGGCGCGACGTCGCCTACCGGAGTGGACTCGATGAGGCCGCGCCACCGCCGACCATCTCAGACGAAACTGCGGCCAGGCCGTGAATCTCGATGGATTCGCGTCCTGACCGCAGTATCGGTGCAGTTCTTACAGGCTTTCGAGGATCTCCCGGGCCAGCGCAGCCGTCTCCGACGGCGTCTTGCCGACCTTGACGCCCGCTGCCTCGAGCGCTTCCTTCTTGCCCTGGGCGGTGCCTGCGCCGTCGGACACGATCGCGCCGGCGTGGCCCATCGTCTTGCCCTCCGGCGCCGTGAAGCCCGCGACGTAGCCGACGACCGGCTTGGTCACGTTGGCCTTGACGTAGGCGGCGGCCTTCTCCTCGGCGTCGCCACCGATCTCGCCGATCATCACGATGACCTTGGTCTCGGGATCCTTCTCGAACGCCTCGATGGCGTCGATGTGGGTGGTGCCGATGACCGGGTCACCGCCGATGCCGATCGCGGTCGAGAAGCCGAGATCGCGAAGCTCGAACATCATCTGGTAGGTCAGCGTGCCGGATTTCGACACCAGCCCGATCGGACCCTTACCGGTGATGTTGTTCGGCGTGATGCCGACCAGCGACTCGCCGGGGGTGATGATGCCGGGACAGTTCGGCCCGATGATCCGGGTCTTCTCGCCCTTTTGTACGTTATAGGCCCACGCATACGCGCTGTCCTGCACCGGAATTCCCTCGGTGATGACGACCAACAGCGGAATCTCGGCGTCGATGGCCTCGATGATGGCGTCCTTCGAGAAGGCGGGCGGCACGAAGGCGATCGACACGTCGGCGCCGGTCTCCTTCATGGCCTCGGCGACGCTACCGAACACCGGGAGCTCGACGTCGTTCCCGTCCTTGTCCTTGTGGGCGACGGTCGTACCGGCCTTGCGGGCGTTCACGCCGCCCACGACCTGAGTACCCGCCTTCAGCATCAGCGCGGTGTGCTTGGTGCCCTCGCCGCCGGTGATGCCCTGGACGATGACCTTGTTGTCCTTGTTCAGAAAGATCGACATAGCAAGCGTCCCTTACTTGTTCGCCAGTTCGGCGGCCTTGTCGGCGCCGGCGTCCATGGTGTCGGCCTGAATGACCAGCGGATGGTTGGCCTCGGCCAGTATCCGGCGGCCCTCCTCCACGTTGTTGCCGTCGAGGCGGACGACCAACGGCTTGTTGGCCTCGTCACCGAGCTTCTTCAGCGCGCCGACGATGCCGTTGGCCACTGCGTCGCAGGCGGTGATGCCGCCGAACACGTTGACGAAGACACTCTTTACCTGGCTGTCACCGAGGATGACGTCGAGACCGGCGGCCATCACCTCAGCCGAGGCACCGCCACCGATGTCGAGGAAGTTGGCGGGCTTGACGCCGCCGTGCTTCTCGCCGGCGTAGGCAACGACGTCCAACGTCGACATCACCAGCCCCGCACCGTTGCCGATGATGCCCACCGCGCCGTCGAGCTTGACGTAGTTGAGGTCGTTCTCCTTGGCCTTGAGCTCGAGCGGGTCGGTGGCGTCCGTGTCCTCGAATTCGGCGTGACCGGCCTGCCGGAAGTCGGCGTTCGCGTCAAGGGTGACCTTGCCGTCCAGCGCCAAGATCTGATCGTCTGGCGTGCGCACCAGCGGATTGACCTCGACCAGCGTGGCGTCCTCGCCGACGAACACCTCCCAGAGCTTCTGGATGGTCACGGCGGCGGCGTCGAGCACCTCGGCGGGCAGGTGGCCCTGCTCGGCGATCTCCCGTGCGAAGGCGAGGTCGACACCCTTGACGGCGTTGACGGGAACCTTGGCGAGACGATCGGGGTTGTTCGCGGCGACCTCTTCGATCTCCACGCCGCCCTCGACCGAGCACATCGCCAGGTAACTGCGGTTGGAACGGTCGAGCAGGAAGGAGATGTAGTACTCCTCGGCGATGTCGCTGGCCTCGGCGACGAGGAGCTTCTTGACGACGTGACCCTTGATGTCGAGGCCCAGGATGTTCTGGGCGTGGGTGAAGGCGTCGTCGGGGGTGGCCGCGTACTTCACGCCGCCCGCCTTGCCGCGGCCGCCGACCTTTACCTGCGCCTTGACCATGACCGGCTTGCCGATTTCCTCGGCGATCGCCTTGGCGTCCTCCGCCGAATCGGTCACCCGGCCCGGGGTGGTGGGCACGTTGTGCTTGGCGAACAGCTCCTTCGCCTGGTATTCGAAGAGATCCATGGGCTTTTCGAAGCTCCCTAGTCTGTCTGCTCTGACTGTTGGGTTGACTATCTACGTTTCGGCCGAAAGGGCTCTGGGGAACCATATCCACACGCGCCGATGTGACCGACACCGCCCACCGATGCTGTGGTCCATCTCACCGACCGTCGTGAGTGATACAAGTCACAATCTTCGGCGGAATGAGCGCACGGGTTGCCACCAACATTGGAATTTGGTTAACGTGCCCATGGTCAAAGTCACGGTACGGTCACGGCGCGAAGGACATCTGGGTTGGCTGAGCAAGGTTCCACTCGACGCACTCGAGTAGCGCCAGCGACCCCCTACGACGCCACCATCACCGACATCATCCCGTTCAACGAGTTCGGTGATCTCGAAGACCTCGACTTCAGCAACACCTCCGCCTTCGATCGCGAATCGCGCGTCATCCGCGCCCCCGAGCTCGACGACCTGCACGACACCGACGATCTGGTCTCCCTGCGGCTGGCCGTCCCGTCTCAGTTCCGCGCCTCCAGCGGCGACGAGCGTCGTTCCGCCCACGCCTACCGCGACAGCCGCACGGATGTCAGCGATGGCATGCAGAACACCGACGTCATCGACATGTCGGCACGGCGCGGTCTGCACCGCAAGGTTGGCGACGGCGCCGTCAAGGCCCGCCTGGTCGCCGCGGCGATGGCCGCCGGCGCCACCGCAGCGGCCGCCTACTCGGTGGTCAACACGAGCGACAAGGCCCCCGTCGAGCAGATGGTCGCCGCGGGTCCCAACGCCTTCGTCGACGGCGGCGTCATCACCGGCTCCGCCGACGGAATGCAGATCGTCACCGTCACCCCCGTCGCCAGCGAGGCGGTGCACAGCCAGGAACTCGCCAACGGCGCAGCCTTCGCCGCCGAGCGCGCCGAGCGCGAGGCTCGCCTCGCCAGGCCGATGTACGAAATGCCCGCCCGCGGTGTCTGGACGTCCGGATTCGGTTACCGCTGGGGCGTTTTGCACGCAGGCATCGACATCGCGAACTCGATCGGTACGCCCATCGTGGCGGCGGCGGACGGCGTGGTCACCGACGCCGGTCCCACTGCCGGCTACGGCGCCTGGGTCAAGATCCGGCACGCCGATGGCACCGTCACGCTGTACGGCCACGTCAACACTTGGCTCGTCAGCGTCGGCGAGCGGGTCATGGCGGGCGACCAGATCGCCACGATCGGCAACCGCGGCCAGTCGACCGGCCCGCATCTGCACTTCTCGGTATTGAAGAACGGCAAGGACTTCGTCGATCCGGTGCCGTGGCTCGCGGCAAAGGGACTGAGCCCCGGCAGCTACGTCGGCTGACCCGTGACCTCCGGCGGACCTCCCTCCGACCAGACCGGCATCATCCGGCGGCAGCCAGAGGCCGCCGCCAGCCCAGCTCCCGACGCCACCGAACAGCACACCGGCATCATTCGCCGACAGCCCACCGGACCGTTTCCCGCCGCGCCCGCAACGCCGTCGGGCCCCCTCGACCCGCAGACGAGTTACATTCCGCGCGCCGCACCGCTGCCGGTCAGTGCCGCGCGTCCGGCCCGGCCCTCCCCCGCCATCGCGTCGGCGACGGCGACCGTCAGCATTCTGAGCGGGTGGGCGACCGCGGTGATCGCCACATCGTTGATAAGCGGTTGGTGGCAGACTGACGAACTGTTCTGCATCGCAATCGGTTTCCTGTCGGCGGTATCCGCAGCAGCGACCATCGGTGGCCTGATCTCACTGCTGTTGCGCCGTCGCATCGGCCGATTGCTGATCGTGGTCGGCGCCATCGTCGCGCTGATGATCTTCGCCGGCCTCTTCGTCGCCGGGGCCGACCTGCCACGGATCGTCTACGCCATTCCGGTCCTGCCGATTGCCAGCATCGTGCTGGCCGCCCTGCCCGCCACCGGGCGCTGGTGCCGCTAGCTCTATTCCCTAGTCACAGCTTCTGGATCGGCGCGTGGTTGTGCATCAGCTTGACTCGGCCTGCGCTGCCGAAGTCGATCAGCGACATCGCTGCTTCACCCATCCCGGACACCTCTTCCACGCGACCGAGCCCGTACTTGTCGTGTGTGACGCGATCTCCCGGCTCCAGGCTGATGACGGGCCGGTTGCGCGCAGCGGCCGTCCTCCCCGGCGCAGGCCGAGGCGTGCCGGCGAAGCGACCCGCCCCGCTCACGGGCACACCGAAGGACGATTGCGGGGCCTCCACGCGCCGCCAGTCGATCAGCTCCTGCGGAATCTCGCGCAGGAAGCGGGATTCCGGGTTGAGCATCGGCTGTCCCCAGGACGACCGCACCTTCGCCCGGCTGAGGTACAGGCGCTGCCGGGCGCGGGTGATGCCGACGTAGGCGAGCCGCCGCTCCTCGGACAACTCGAGCGGATCGCCCAGGGCGCGCATGTGCGGGAACATGCCGTCCTCCCACCCCGTCACGAACACCATGGGGAACTCCAACCCCTTGGCGGTGTGCAGGGTCATCATGGTGACGACGCCCGAACCGCTGTCGGGTATTCCGTCGGCATCGGCGACGAGTGACACGCGCTCCAGGAACTGCGCTAGCACACCGGTGTCCGGGATGTCCTCGTCCACCGATTCGCCGTCCTGGTCGCGAAGGGCCGCGGCGTTGGCCAGGTCGATGCTGAATTCGTGTGCGACGCTCACTAATTCGTTGAGGTTGTCCAGACGCGCCAAATCCTGCGGATCACTTGACGATTCGAGCTCGCGGCGATATCCAGTGCGTTCGAGAACGGCCTCCACGAGCTCGCCCAGCTCATCACCCAGCATGCCGCGCAACTCGTCGAGCAACGCCACGAAGCCGGCGATCGCCTTCTCCGAGCGCGTGTTCAGCATCGGGACCCGGCCCTCCGCGGCGGCCTGCAGGCTGTCGTTGAAGGAGGCGCCGGTGTTCTCGGCGTACACCGCGACGCACGCTTCGGCTCGGTCGCCGATGCCGCGGCGGGGCGTGTTCAAGATGCGGCGCATGCTCACCGCGTCGCCGGGATTGTCCAGTACGCGCAGGTACGCGACGATGTCGCGAATCTCCTTGCGCTCGTAGAACCTAACCCCCCCGACCACCTTGTACGGGATACCTGCCCTGATGAAGACGTCTTCGACGGCCCGGGAAGAGTTGTTGGTCCGGTAGAAGACCGCGACGTCGTTGTAGGTGATGTCTCCGCGATCGGCGAGGGCGTCGATCTCCTCGGCGATGAAGCGGGCCTCGTCGTGTTCGTTGTCCGCGACGTAGCCGACGATCAGCTCACCTTCGCCGGCATCGGTCCACAGCCGCTTCTCGCGTCGGCCCGTATTGCGGGAGATGACGGCGTTGGCCGCAGACAGGATGTTCTGCGTCGAGCGGTAGTTCTGCTCGAGCAGGATGGTCGTGGCGTTCGGGTAGTCCCGCTCGAAGTCCTCGATGTTGCGAATGGTGGCGCCGCGGAACGCGTAGATCGACTGGTCGGCGTCACCGACCACGCACAGTTCGCCGGGCGGGACGTCACCGTCCTCCAGATCGTGACCGACGAGCTCACGCACGAGCATGTACTGCGCATGGTTGGTGTCCTGGTACTCGTCGACCAGGATGTGCCGGAAGCGTCGCCGGTAGTACTGCGCGATCTGCGGGAAGGCTTGCAGCACGGCCACCGTCTCGCCGATCAGGTCGTCGAAGTCCAACGCGTTGGCCCCGCGCAGCCGACGCTGATACTCACCGAAGGCCTCGGCGACGATGCGAGCCAGGTCGTCCTCACCCTCGGCCGCCTCGAATGCCGCCTTGTCGGGATCGATGAGCTCGTTCTTGAGGTTGGAGATCGAATTGGCCAGCAGCCGCGGCGAATACCGCTTGGTGTCGAGGCCCATGTCCTTGGCGATCATCATCAGCAGACGCCGCGAGTCATCGGCGTCGTAGATGGAGAAGTTCGAGTTGAGGCCGGGCAGCAGCGACGCCTGGTTGCGCAGAATCCGCACGCACGTGGAGTGGAACGTCGACACCCACATAGAACGGGCCCGCGGCCCGATCAGGTTGACCACCCGCTCGCGCATCTCCGCGGCGGCCTTGTTGGTGAACGTAATGGCCAGCACCTGGCCGACGCCGACGTCGCGGGCGGCCAGCAGGTAGGCGATGCGGCGCGTCAGCACCGCCGTCTTGCCCGACCCCGCGCCCGCAACGATCAGCAGCGGGGAGCCCTCGTGCAGCACCGCCTTGCGCTGCTGGGGGTTGAGCCCGTCCAGAAGGTCGGCGTGGAGTTGATCCGTCGCGGTCGCTAGTACTTCTTGAGTCATGACGAACCTAAACTTACCGCTGACCAGAGACACTTTGCGCCGACGTGGCCCTTGGTGGCACACTCGATCCGTGCTCGATCAGCAGGGACGATTTCGTTACGGATACCGGCCGCCGGTGTCCGTGGTCTAGCTGCTTTCCCCAGAGCCCCGCGGTCCGCTTCCGGATCCGGGGCTCTCTGTCGTTGTGAGGCCTGAATTCGGATGAGACCAGATCACCCACACGACGAGGATGCGGAGTCACCAATGAGTATCGAAACCGAGCAGACGCCTGACATCGACGACCTGCGCCTGGAGATCGACCGGCTCGACGCCGAGATCCTGGCCGCCGTCCAGCGCCGCGCCGAGGTATCCCAGATCATCGGCAAGGCCAGGATGGCCTCTGGCGGCACCCGCCTGGTGCACAGCCGCGAAATGAAGGTCATCGAGCGCTACAGCGCGCTCGGCCCCGAGGGCAAGGACCTCGCAATGATCCTGCTTCGCCTGGGCCGCGGGCGCCTCGGGCACTAGCCGGTCCGCGGTTGGCCGCGCCCCTGCCGGCGATCACATGGACGCGCTCAAAAGGCGCTTGGTTCATATGACATCAAGATCATCGCTGAACTCGCAATAGTGCGTTGCCGCAGAAAGCGATTTCGCCGGCTATTGCCTGTTAGTCTCACGCGGTGGATTTATCGCGCCGCGCTCGGGACATCGTGCGCCACACCGGCGTCGAGGTATCGCGTTACCATTCAGAACTCGTCTGGAAACGCAATTTCATGAGTCAACTCACTTCGAGTCGGATAAACGTCATCTTCGATGTCGGTGCCAACTGTGGCCAATACGGCGCCGGCCTTCGCGCCGCGGGATACAGGGGTCGCATTGTCTCTTTCGAGCCGCTGCCGGAACCGTTTTCGGTGTTGGAGCGCAAGACATCTGGCGATCCACTGTGGGACAGTCGACGCTGCGCACTAGGCGACTCCGATGGCACGATCTCAATCAACGTTGCAGGCAACTCGGGTGAGAGCAGCTCAGCATTGCCAATGCTGCAGAGTCATCAGGATGCCTGTCCGGCAGCAAATTATATTGGTAGCGAAGTCGTCCCAATGCACCGACTTGATTCGGTCGCAGCGGAGTTTCTCGGACCGACCGATGTCGCTTTCTTGAAGGTAGATGTTCAGGGGTTCGAGAAACAGGTGCTAGCCGGCGGCAGTTCGACGGTGAGAAATTGCTGTGTCGGCATTCAACTCGAATTGTCGTTTCTGCCGCTGTACGAAGGGGGCATGCTCATCCGCGAAGCACTCGACATCGCGTACTCGTTGGGCTTCACGCTGACCGGACTATCGCCCTGCTTCGTGGACGTACCTAGCGGTCGGACACTCCAAGCCGACGGCACCTTCTTCCGCGCAGGATAATGACCCGGATGCCCGCAGCGCCGTTGTTCTCGATCATCGTTCCGACACTCAACGTTGCGGCGACCCTGCGTGCGTGCCTCGACAGTATTGGTTCGCAGAGCTGCCGCGACTTCGAGTTGCTGATGATCGACGGCGGCTCATCGGACGCGACCCTCGACATCGCAAACTCATATGTGGCCGCCTTCGATGGGCGCCTCGTCATCCACTCCGAATCTGACGAGGGCGCCTACGACGCCATGAACAACGGCGTTGCGAAGGCAAGGGGGGCGTGGACCTTCTTCCTGGGAGGCGACGACACCCTGTACGCACCGGAGACCTTGGCCAAAGTCGCCGATCTCATGGGCGAACTGGGCTCGGGCGTAGACCTCCTGTACGGCGACGTGATCCTACGATCGAACTCATCGCGCTACGCCGGCGTCTTCGACCTCGACCGCCTGCAGTTTCATCAGAACATCTGCCACCAAGCGATCTTCTACCGACGTGAATTGTTCGCGACGATCGGTCCCTTCAACCTGCGGTACCCGATCTGGGCCGATTGGGATTTCAACATCCGCTGCTTCTCCAACCCGGCGCTCTCAATCCGCTACATGGACCTCGTCATCGCGAACTTCAACGACGTGACCGGGCTCAGCCAGGTGGCCGACGAGGAATTCAAGAAGCGGCTGCCGATCTACTTCTGGGCCCCGCACATGGCGGTGTTTCGGCAACGGCTCGCACACTGGAGAAGAACACGACGAGCGTGACCCTGGTTCGCTTCTAGGTTGCAGTGACCTCGAACGTTCAGTTCGTCAGCGCGATGTACTTCGTGTCGAGATACTCCTCGATGCCCTCGGATCCGCCCTCGCGACCGAACCCGGATTCCTTGACGCCGCCGAACGGGGCAGCGGGGTCGGAGATGACGCCGCGGTTGACCCCGACCATGCCCGCCTGGATCGCCTCGGCCACCCTCAGCGCCCGGTCCAGACCCTGGGTGTAGATGTACGCCGCCAGGCCGTACTCGGTGTCGTTGGCCGCGGCGATGCCCTCGTCCTCGGTGTCGAACCCGATGACGGGCGCGACGGGCCCGAAGACCTCCTCCTTGAAGATGCGGGCCGACGCGGGGACGTCGTCGAGCACGGTCGCCGGGTAGAAGTGACCGGGCCCGTCCGGCGCGACGCCACCGACCGCGACGGTCGCGCCCTTGGCGACCGCGTCGGACACCAGGTCCTCGACGGTGGCGACCTGCTTGGCGTTCACCAGCGGGCCCAGCGTCGAGGTGTCGTCGAGGCCGTTGCCGAGCTTGAACTCGCTCATCCGCTTGACCAGTTTCTCGGTGAACTCCGCGCGCACGGCGTTGGCCACGTGGAACCGGTTCGACGCCGTGCACGCTTCGCCGCCGTTGCGCATCTTCGCCAACAGGGCGCCGTCGACCGCGGCGTCCACGTCGGCGTCGTCGAAGACGATGAACGGCGCGTTGCCGCCCAGTTCGAGCGACAGCCGAAGCAGCTTGTCGGAGCTCTGCTTGGCCAGCGCCTTGCCCACTCCCGTCGACCCCGTGAACGTCAGCTTGCGCAGCCGCCCGTCGTCGATGAGCGCCGTGGTCAGGTCACCGGGCTTGCTGGTGGGCAGGATGGACAACACGCCCTTGGGCAGGCCCGCTTCGTCCATCAGCTTGGCCAGCAGCAGCATGGTCAGCGGCGTCTCCTGGGCGGGCTTGATGATCATCGTGCAGCCGGCCGCCATCGCGGGGCCGATCTTGCGGGTTCCCATCGCCAACGGGAAGTTCCACGGCGTGATGGCCAGGCACGGGCCGACAGCCGACTTCGTGACGATGATGCGGCCGGTTCCCGCTGGGCTCTTGGTGTAGCGGCCGCCGATGCGCACCGCCTCCTCGGCGAACCACCGGAAGAATTCGGCGCCGTACTTGACCTCGCCCATGCTCTCGGCGAGAACCTTGCCCATCTCGAGGGTCATCAGCGTCGCGAATTCCTCGGCGCGGGCGGTGATCGCCTCGAACACCGACCGCAGGATCTCACCGCGCTCGCGTGGCGGCGTGGCGGCCCACTCGCCCTGTACGGCGGCGGCGGCGTCCAGCGCGGCAATGCCGTCCTCGGGCGTCGCGTCGGAGATGGCGATCAACACGTCGTCGGTCGCGGGGTTGAGCACGTCGAAGGTCGACGAACCCTCGCGCTCTTCACCACCGATCCACAATCCGGTGGGGACGGATGACAGGAGCTTCTCGATGTCCATACGTCCATCATTTACACCTTCGAAAGCGCCGCCGCACTAGGGTCGAGATATGTCTTCCCCAGCCGCCCAGATTCCTGACATCACCGCCACTCCGGCGTGGAACGCATTGCTCCGCCACCATCAGGAAATCGGCGGAAAGCACCTTCGCGAGTTCTTCGACGAGGACCCGTTGCGGGGTCGGGAACTGACGCTGACGGTCGGAGATCTGTACATCGACTACAGCAAGCATCGCGTCACGCGGGAGACGCTGCAGCTGCTCATCGACCTGGCCCGCGCCGCCGATCTGGAGGGCCGCCGCGACGCGATGTTCGCCGGCGAGCACATCAACACCTCGGAGGACCGGGCGGTGCTGCACACGGCGCTGCGGCTGCCCCGAGCCGCCGAGTTGACCGTCGACGGCCAGGACGTCGTCGCGGACGTGCACGAGGTGCTGGACGCGATGGGTGACTTCACCGACCGGCTGCGCAGCGGCGAGTGGACCGGTGCCACCGGTGAGCGCATCACATGCGTCGTCAACATTGGGATCGGCGGCTCGGACTTGGGGCCGGTGATGGTGTATCAGGCCCTGCGCCACTACGCCGACGCGGGCATCACGGCGCGGTTCGTGTCCAACGTCGATCCGGCCGACCTGGTCGCCAAGCTCGACGGACTCGACCCCGCCACGACCCTGTTCATCGTGGCGTCCAAGACGTTCTCGACGTTGGAGACGCTGACCAACGCCACGGCCGCCCGGCGCTGGCTCACCGACGCGCTCGGTGATGAGGCGGTGTCCCAGCACTTCGTCGCGGTCTCGACCAACGAGAAGCTCGTCGACGGGTTCGGCATCGACACAACCAACATGTTCGGCTTCTGGGACTGGGTCGGGGGCCGTTACTCGGTGGACTCCGCGATCGGGCTGTCGGTGATGGCAGTGATCGGCAAGGAGCGGTTCGCCGAGTTCCTGGCCGGTTTCCACGTCGTCGACGAGCACTTCCGCACCACGCCGTTGGAGGCCAATGCGCCTGTGCTGCTTGGCCTCATCGGACTCTGGTACAACGACTTCTTCGACGCCCAGGCGCGCGCCGTGCTGCCCTATTCGAACGATCTCGCCCGGTTCGCGGCCTATCTGCAGCAGTTGACCATGGAGTCCAACGGCAAGTCGGTCCGCCGCGACGGATCTCCGGTCAGTTCAGGAACCGGCGAAATCTATTGGGGCGAGCCAGGAACCAACGGCCAGCACGCGTTCTATCAGCTGTTGCACCAGGGCACCAAGTTGATTCCTGCGGACTTCATCGGGTTCTCCCAGCCCACCGACGACCTGCCCACCCGCGACGGCACCGGCAGCATGCACGACCTGCTGATGAGCAACTTCTTCGCCCAGACCAAGGTGCTGGCGTTCGGCAAGACCGCGGAGGAGATAGCGGGCGAGGGCACGGATGCGTCCGTGGTTCCGCACAAGGTGATGCCCGGCAACCGGCCCAGCACGTCGATTCTCGCGACGAAGCTGACACCGTCGGTGGTGGGTCAGCTGATCGCCCTCTACGAACATCAGGTCTTCACCGAGGGCGTGATCTGGGGTATCGACTCCTTCGACCAGTGGGGCGTGGAACTCGGTAAGACGCAGGCGAATTCGCTACTTCCGGTGCTCACAGACGATGCCGCGCCCGCCGAGCAGTCCGACAGCTCGACCGACGCGCTGGTGCGCCACTATCGCGAGGAGCGGGGCCGCAGCGCCTGACCCCCCTTGCGATTTCGGCGCGCAAACCGTCGCTCAGCGAACGTTTTCGCGCCGAAATCGCTCGGTCACGCAAAGTATTTGGTGAACCGCGGCGGCAGCACCTTCATCACCTCGACTAGCGGCCACCACGGCCACCCTGGCACGACGGCGCGTCCCTTCTCCTTTTCGATCGCGTCGACCATCGCCTTGACGCCGGTCTCGTTGTCGACCATGAGCGTCGTGGTGTTCGACTTCGCCGTCATCTCCGACTCGATGTATCCCGGCTCGAGCACCGTGATCCTGATGGGCCCCGACGACGGGTACTCCGCCCGCAGAGACTCACCGAGTGACGTCAGTCCCGCCTTGCTCGCGGCGTAAGCGGCCTTGACCCCGGGCACTCCCTTGTTGCCGAGCACCGACGACACTAGGACCAAGTGTCCAGCGCCCGCCGCGGTGAACATCTCCAGTGCCGTCTCGATCTGCACCAGGGCCGACACCAGGTTCGTCTCGATGGTGGCCTTGTTGGCCCACAGCTTGCCGCCGCCCAGCTTGTGACCCTTGCCGATACCCGCGTTGACGATGACGCAGTCGATGCCGCCCAGTACGTCGCTCAGCTCGGCGAACACCTTGGGCACGGCCTCGTGGTCGTTCACGTCGAGCGCGGCGACCGCCACCGTGATGCCGGGATACCGGGCGGTCAGCTCGGCCTGCAGCTCCTCGAGGTTGTCGGTGCGGCGGGCGCACAGCGCGAGGTCGCGCCCCTTCGCGGCGAACTGGCGGGCCATTCCGGCGCCGAGGCCCGAGCTGGCACCGGTGATGAGGATCTTCTGGCGGGTCATGCCGGCAGCCTAACCAGCGCACCGCACCTAGCGCCAAGCACGGCACCGTCCACGCCGAGCAGAATTGCCGAAACTACTTGAGCAGCTTCGACATTCGCCGGTCAGCCAAGATCTTGCCGCCGGTCTGACACGTCGGGCAGTACTGGAATGACTTGTCGACGAAGGAGATCTCTCGCACGGTATCGCCGCACACCGGGCACGGGAGGCCGGTCCGCGCATGTACCCGCAGTCCAGAACGCTTCTCGCCCTTGAGGGTTGCGGCGCCCTGACCGACGGACCGCGAAACCGCGTCGGTGAGCACGGACGTCATCGCGTCATGCAGATCGGTCAGCTGCGCGTCGCTCAGCTTGCTCGCGGTCGCGAACGGCGACATCTTCGCGACGTGCAGGACCTCATCGCTGTAGGCGTTGCCGATTCCCGCGATCGTGCGCTGGTCGGTGATGACGGTCTTGATGCGGCCGCCGTTGCCCTTGAGCACCGCAGCCAGGTCCTCGGCGCCCAGCGACAGTGCGTCTGGGCCGAGGCTCGCAATTTGTGGCACCTTCATCGGGTCGTCGACGAGCCACACGGCGAGCCGCTTCTGGGTGCCGGCCTCGGTGAGATCGAAGCCCGGAGCCGCCCCGGCGGCGACTTCAGGCCCGGGCCCGTCGCCCGGCTTGCCCAGGTGCACGCGTAAGGCGATGGGACTCTTGCCCCCCGGCCGCAGCGGGACCGCCGATAGCTTGTCCGACCACCGCAGCCATCCCGCCCTGGACAAGTGGGTGATCAGATGCAGCCCACCGGCTTCCAGCCCCAGGTACTTTCCCCACCGGTTGGCGCCCGTCACCTGCTGGCCGTGGAGTGCGGTGGGCGGCGGATCGAACGTCTTCAGGACGGACAGCGCGGCGACGTCGACGCGTCCCACCGTCAAACCCACGGCGTGACGGCGGAGATGGTCGGCAAGGGCTTCGACCTCGGGCAGTTCCGGCACGCTTCCAGGCTAGAGCAGATTCTCCAACCCCGATGGGCAGGTCGGTGACGCGCTTGCCCGTCGCATTGAACACGGCGTTCGCGATGGCAGCGGGCACGCCCGCGGCGCGTTGACCAGCACCAGGCACCGACGGAGGTTCGGCGGTCAAGCTTGGGAGTCGCTCTGCCGAGCCGAACTCAGTCCGGAACCACCAGCGACAGCAGCCAACTCACGATCGACAGCACGATGGCCGCCCAGATGGCTGTCCACCAGAAGTCGTCGATGTACAGACCCCAGTGCGTGGTGTGCTCGGTGATCCACGACGTGATCCACAACATCAACGCGTTGATGACGACGTGGATCAAGCCGAGGGTGAGGACGTACAGCGGGATCGAGATGAGCTGAACGATCGGTTTGATGATCGCGTTGACGACACCGAAGATCAGGGCCACGACGAAGATGATCCCGACCCGCGCCACGGTGGTGTCACCGCCGACGAATTCAATGCCCGAGACGACCTTGGTGACGACCCACAGCGCCAAGCCGGTGAGCCCGGCGCGCAACAGAAACTGGGTCACGCGGCGATCCTGCCATGCCCGCGGTCAACGGTCATCACGGTCGCAACAAATAGGTGTCCATTATCCAGCCGTGACGCTGCCTCGCGTCGGCCCGGGTCGCGGCGATCCGCTCTCCCACCTCGCCGACCGTGCCGTCGGCGAGGATCTCGTCGGGGGTGCCGAGATAGGCGCCCCACCAGATGCGGGTCTCCGGCGGACAGCCGAGGAAGGCGCAGTCACCGTCGAGCATCACCACCGACGCACCCGACAGACCCCGTTCGCGCAGCCGTCTGCCCGTGGTGATGAGCACCGGCTCGCCAACCTCGTTGAGCGGTATCCGGTGCCGGGCCGTGAGCGCCTGAATCGCGGTGACGCCGGGAATGACGTCGTAGGTGAACTCGACGTGCTGGGCGACCATGTCGAGGATGCGCAACGTGCTGTCGTAGAGCGACGGGTCACCCCAGGCGAGGAACGCGCCCACGCCGTCGTCGGCCAGCTCGTCGAGCAGGCCCTGCGCCCACCTCCCGGCCCTTGCCTCGTGCCAGTCGGCGACGCGCTTCTCGTAGTCCCCCGTCTGCGCCCGCTGCGGGTCGGCCAGCTCCACGAAGCGATAGCCGGGTTCGCGGATGAAGCGCTGACAGATCTCTCGGCGCAACGTCACCAGGTCGTCCTTGGTCTCGCCCTTGTCCATGACGAAGAAGACGTCGACGTCGTTGAGCGCCTCGATGGCTTGGACGGTCACGTAGCCGGGATCGCCGGCGCCGATACCGATGACGTGGACGTGGCGCGTCACGGAACCATCAGTATCCGGTACCGGGGGTATTGACATCTCGAGCAAAGCCTCATTAGGTTTCCCACCATATCGACGCACTACGTCAGCCGATCGGATGTCAACGATGACACTCTCTCCCGAAGCCGTCCGTCGCAACGCTGCCCCGAGCCGGGAGGAATTCTCCGAGCGCCTGCTCCGCGGATCAGTCAGGAAGTCCTACGAACCCGTCGTCGACATCGACTGGGACGCGCCGCTGGATCCCGACAAGTTCTTCCTGCCGCCGAAATCGGTCTCGCTGTATGGAACGCCGTTGTGGGACGGGATGACCCGAGCGCAGCAGATCGAACTGTCCCGGCAAGAACTCGTGAACACCCTGTCGGCGGGCATCTGGTTCGAGAACATCCTCAACCAGGCGCTGCTACGCGATCTGATGCACGCCGACCCCACCTCCAACGCAACTCACTACGCGTTGACGGAGATGGGCGACGAGACCCGCCACATGGTGATGTTCGGCAAGGCGATTGCCAAGCTGGGTGCCAAGCCGGTGCGACCCCGCCGATCCCAGCGAATGATCATCAACGGCCTCCCACTGGCGTTCAAGGGATCACTGCTGTGGGTCGCCGCGCTGGTCGGCGAGGAGATCTTCGACTCGTTGCAGCGCAACATGATGGACGACCCGGACCTGCAGCCAATGGTGCAGCGGCTCATGCGCATTCACGTCACGGAGGAAGCCAGGCACATCCAGTTCGCGCGGGACGGGGCGCGGAAGCGGGTCGCCGAGATGCCGTGGCTCAACCGGATGTGGGTGGCGAACCTCAACGGGGTCGGCGGCCTGTTCTTCCGGCACCTGTTCACCAACCCGGTGCAGTACCGTCGCGCAGGTCTCGATGCCCGCGAGGCTCGTCGCGTGGCACGCCTCAGTGCGCACCGTCGAGACGTCCAGGCGCTCGGGTTCGCGCCGCTGGCCGCCTTCCTCACCGAGGTCGGGTTGATGGGCCCGGTCGCGCGCCGACTCTGGACCCGGACGCACTTCCTTCCGGCTGACTCGTCGGCGCCGCCCGACGACGATGGCGCCGACCAGGCCGAGGATGCCTACGACGGTCCCGCGATGATGCGCGTCGGCGAGACCGACTGCTCGGTGCGGGTCCGGCTCATCGGACACCTCGACCCCATCGACGGTCGATACCATTGGCAGGGAACGGTTTACGGCGCGGTGCCCGATGACGTGCTGCAACGCCCCAGGGTGACGCTGGCGGTGGCTGGCCGCAGCGTGGCGGCGCGCATCACCGAGCGCACCCCTCAGGGCATCTACGGGGTGGTCGGCGTGGGCACGCCGCCGTTCGGGTGACGGTGCCCCCGGAAAGCCCCGGCCAGTAGCACCACCGCGAACACCGCCCCGACGCCACCGGAGATCAACAGCGGCACGGAACCGTCGGCGCCCCAGGCGAAACCGGCCCACAGCCCGGCCGCCAGCACGGCGAACCCGGTCGCGCCCTGGAACACTCCTTGGGCGCTGGACTGCACGTCCGAACCCACCAGCGAGGAGATCCACGCCTTGCCGACCCCGTCGGTGCATCCGGTGAACAGGCCGTACGCCGCGATCAGCAGCCACGCGGCGACGTGATCGTCGGTCAGCCCGAGCCCGACGTAACCGATCGCGAAGAACACCAGGCCGATGCCGAACACCGCAGCCCGGGGGATCCGGTCGGCGAGCAGACCCGCCGGATAGCTCGACAGGGCATAGACCGCGTTGTAGCCGACGTAGGCGAGGATGACCTCGGGGACCGAGAAGCCGATCTCGTTGAGCCGCAACAAGAGCAAGGCGTCGGGAAAGTTCACGACCGCGAACGCCACCAGGAGCGCGGTCACCCGCCAGTACCCGCCGGGCAGCTCCCGCACCCGGGCGAACATCCCGGTCCGCACGGCCGTGACGACGCGCCGCGGCTCCCGTACGAAGAACACCAGCGCGACGCTGAGCACGGCGGGGATCACCGCCACCCACAGCAGCGGCGCGATCTGCTGGTCGAGGAGCTCGTAACCGGCCAGCCCGAGCAACGGGCCGACCACCGCGCCGAGGGTGTCCATCGCCCGGTGGAACCCGAACACGCGGCCGCGAGCGGAGGTGTCGACGTCGACCACGAGCAGGGCGTCGCGCGGCGCGCCGCGGACGCCCTTGCCGAGGCGATCCACCACCCGGCCGGCGAGCACGCCGGGCCACGCAGCGAACGCCGCCACCATCACCTTGCCGAGCGCGGCCATGCCGTATCCGGTGGCGATCAACGGGCGCCGGGCGAACCGGTCACCCAGCGGCCCCGACGCCAGCTTCGTCAGCGCCGCCGCACCCTCGGCAGCGCCCTCGATCGCGCCCACCACCGACGGCGGCGCACCGAGTACGGCCGTCAGGTAGATCGGCAGCAGCGGATAGAGCAGTTCGCTGGCGGCGTCCTGCAGGAACGAGACCGCCGACAGCACGCGCACGTTGCGGGTCAGCCATGGTCTTCGCACCCGAGACATCATGCCCCTACCGTTCAACTCCGCAGAATTAGAACGTGTTCTAGTATTTGATCATGCGGTTTACCTATGCGGAAGCCATGACCGATCCCAAGTACCTGATCCCCTTGGCGAAGGCCGCCGACGAGGCCGGCTATCACGCGATGACCATCCCCGACAGCGTCGCGTACCCCGAGGTGTCGGACTCGAAGTATCCGTACACCGAGGACGGCAATCGCGAATTCCTCGACGGCAAGCCCTTCGTCGAGTCGTTCGCTCTGATCGGTGCGCTGTCCGCCGTGACGACGAAACTGCACTTCAACATCTTCGTGCTCAAGCTGCCGATCCGCCCGCCCGCCCTGGTGGCCAAGCAAGCCGGGTCACTGGCCGCGATGTTCGACAACCGCCTCGGCCTCGGCGTTGGCACCAGCCCGTGGCCGGAGGACTACGAGATCATGGGCGTGCCGTACGCCAAGCGCGGGAAGCGGATGGACGAGTGCATCGACGTCATCCGCGGCCTCACCTCCGGCGACTACTTTGAGTATCACGGCGAGTTCTACGACTTTCCGGCGTTCAAGATGACGCCTGCGCCGACGAAGCCGGTGCCGATCCTGATCGGAGGGCACGCCGACGCCGCGCTGCGCCGGGCCGCGCGCAACGACGGTTGGATGCACGGCGGCGGAGACCCTGCGGAACTCGACCCGCTGCTGGCCAAGCTGCAGAAGTACCGTGACGAAGAAGAGCGGATCGGGTTGGCCGACGAGTTCGCGATCCACGTCATCTCGATCGACGGCTTCACCCTCGACGGTGTCAAGCGACTCGAGGACAAGGGCGTCACCGACGTCATCGTCGGGTTCCGCATCCCCTACATCATGGGCGCCGACACCGAGCCGCTCGACGACAAGATCCGCAACCTGGAGTGGTTCGCCGAGAACGTCATCGCGAAGGCCGGTTAGGTTCCCGCCACCAGCGCGTCGACGGCACGGGCGCTGAGCACCTCGTCGAGCACCATGACCGCGCCACCGACGGTGCCGGACTGGCTGCCGTGCGCCGCGGACACCACCTCCAGGGTGCGGGTGGCCTGAGCAGTCGCGTTGCCGTACAACGTCTCTCGTAGTCCGGCCACGAAGATCTCGTAGGCTCCCGCCATGTCGCCCGCCACGACGACGACGGCGGGGTTCAAGAGGTTCACCGCAGCGGCCAGCACCTCGCCGACGTATCGGCCGCTGTCGCGGATCATGCGTCGCGCTTCGGCATCTCCGCCGTGGGCGATCTCGACGACGTCGCGCAGGTTGCGCACCGAGCGCCCCTGCTGCTGGAGCGCGTGCACGATCGACCAGCCACCAGCTATTGCCTCGACGCACCCGGTGTCACCGCACCGGCACGGAAGTCCTTGCGCTGCAGCGATCTTGTTGTGCCCGAACTCGCCGGCGGCCTGCGCGGCACCCCGCTGCAGCACCCCACCCGCGACGATGCCCGCACCAAGGCCACTCGACGCCTTGATGACGAGCACGTCGTCATGGCCATGACTCTCGACGATGGCGATCGCGTTGGAGTCGTTGTCCAGAATCACCGGCACGCCCGAGAGTCGTTGCAGCTCCTCGAAGTACGGCCGCAGTGCCACGCCGTCCCAGCCGCGGAGGATCGGCGAATCCCGACTGCAACCGCGGTCGCGGTCCACCGTGCCGGGCAAGCTCAGCCCGACGCCGTACACCGGGACGTCCGGGTGCTCCTGCAGCATCACGTCGAGCCGCTTCACGACGTCGGGCATGAGGTCGTCGGGCCCGAGCGCAACCTCCTGGTCGATGTCGGTGATCGACAGCACGTCACCGGCCAGGTTGCAGACGGCCAGCCGGGTCCGGCTGATGCCCACCGCGACTGACAGCACCACGCCCGCGGCGGCGTCGAACGACAGCAGCGTGGGCGGGCGGCCGCCGGTCGATGGCGCCTGCTCGCGCTCCGAGATCAGGCCGAGGGCGACCAGCGCCGCGATTCGCGAGGCGACGGCCGTCCGCGAGAGCCCGGTGAGGTGGGCGATCTCCGAGCGGGTTATGTCGCGACGATCCCTGATCAGTGCGAAGACGTCGCCGACGGTATCCCTCCCGTCGCTTCGCTCGCCCCTGATGGCCATGAGTCGATTCAACCCGAAGAACGTAACCCACGCCACTTTTGTGTCTCGAAAGACATAAGTTGGTTTGATGGAAGGCGTAAGTGCGGCTACCGTTGGCTCCGTGACCAGATCACTGGAACGACCCTCAGTCCCGCTCTCCGTCGTGTCACCGCCGCCGGCGGTGCGATGGCTCGCGGTGTTCGCGCTGGCCGTCGGCAGCTTCGCCATCGGCACCACCGAGTTCGTGGCCATGGGCCTGCTGCCCGACATCGCATCGAGCCTGAACATCACCGAGCCGATCGCCGGACACGTCATCTCCGCCTATGCACTCGGCGTCGTGATCGGTGCCCCGGTCATCGCGTCCCTCACTGCGCGGATGCCCCGCAAGACACTGTTGCTCGGATTGATCGCGGTCTTCACGCTCGGCAACCTGGCCAGCGTGCTCGCCCCGAGCTACGAAACCCTGATGGCCGCGCGCTTCGTCTCGGGCATCCCGCACGGTGCCTTCTTCGGCGTCGCCGCCCTAGTGGCCGCCCACCTGATGGGCCCGAAGAACCGTGCCAAGGCCGTCGCCCACGTCATGACCGGGCTGACCGTCGCGACTGTCCTCGGCGTACCGCTCGCCTCCCTCCTCGGCCAGCTATTCGGCTGGCGCAGCGCGTTCGGGCTGGTCGTCGTCATCGGCGCGATCACGCTGGCGGCCCTCTGGAACTGGCTGCCCGAGCTGCATTTGATGCACGTCACCAGCCCGCTGACCGAACTGAGCGCGCTCCGTCGCCCCCAGGTGTGGTTGGCCCTGCTGATCGGCATGGTCGGGTTCGGTGGCATGTTCGCCGTCTACACCTATGTCGCGACCACGCTGACCGACGTCTCCGGACTGTCCCGCGGACTCGTCCCGGTAGGGCTGATGATGTTCGGCCTCGGCATGGTGGTCGGCAACCTGGTCGGCGGCAAGATTGCGGACATTTCGGTGATCAAGGGCCTCTACGCCTCGATCACCGCCCTCGGCGTCGTGCTCGCACTGTTCGTCTGGGCCGTCCACAACCCGTGGACCGCACTTCTCGGACTGTTCCTCATCGGTGCCTCGGGTTCGGCGATCGGACCCGCCCTGCAGACCCGGCTGATGGACGTCGCCCACGGCGCCCAGACGCTGGCCGCGGCTCTCAACCACTCATCCCTCAACATCGCCAACGCAGCAGGCGCGTGGATCGGCGGCCTGGTGATCGCCGCGGGCTACGGCTATACCGCGCCCGCAGCCGCCGGCGCCCTACTCGCCGCCGCCGGACTGGTGGTTCTGACCATCTCGGTCGCGCTACAACGCTGGACGGAGCGCCCTCGTGCCCACTAATCATCGCTGGCAGATCAGCCTGCACGTTCTCGGCCTGCACCTGGATTTCTCCTGGCGGCCCGGGAAGCGACTGACGGCCTAGTCCTTCATCGCCAGCTCCCCGCGGTTGTGTCAAGATCAACCCATGAACGCACGCCACCTGCTCAGAGCGGCGGCTGCGGCCGCGGTGAGCGCCCTCGCGCTCCTGGTCTCCCCCGCCGGACTTCCGACCTCGTCGGCCGCACCGTGCCCAGACGTCGAGGTAATCTTCGCCCGCGGCACCTTCGCCCCGCCGGGGCTCGGCGGCATCGGACAGGACTTCGTCGACGCCGTGCGCACGAAGGTCGGCGACAAGTCCCTCGGGGTCTACCCCGTGGTCTATCCGGCGAGCACCAACTTCCCGACCGCCGTGGACGGCATCCGCGATGCCGCCAATCACATCGAGAGCATGGCGGCGAACTGCCCCAAGACCAAGCTGGTACTCGGCGGCTACTCGCAGGGCGCCGCGGTGATGGGTTTCGTCACCGCCAACGCGGTGCCCGGTGGAGTGGACCCGGCTGACGTACCCAAGCCGATGCCCACCCAGGTAGCCAACCACGTCGCGGCGGTAGCCCTGCTCGGGACGCCGGACCCGCAGTTCATGCAGTTGATCGGACAGCCACCGGTCACGGTGGGCCCGCTCTACGCGAGCAAGGCCATCCAGCTGTGTGCACCGGGTGATCCCATCTGTTCCGACGGTGACAACGGTTCGGCCCATTCGAGCTACACGAACATCGGCCTGACCGACCAGGCGGCGGCGTTCGTCGCGAGCAAGGTGTAGCCGCCGGCAAAGTGGTCGCGAAGTGCGACGACGTACCCTGAGCCGTCATGAACATCAGCGTTGCCGCGTTCGAGGTCGCGGATCCGGCCGACGGCTGGACGCGGGCGGGGTTCGCCGTCGGCGCAGGTGCTACGTGTCGGGTCGGCGGTGTCGACATCCGGCTGGTCGGACGTGGACGCGGCAGCGGAATCCTCGGCTGGTCGCTGCGCGGGCTGCCCCCGAACGTCCGCGATCTGGACGGCGTGCCGACGACCGACCCGGTGGGCGTCCCTGCGCCGGCGGTCACCCATCCGAACGGCGTCGTCGCCATCGACCACGTCGTGCTGCTGTCCCCCGACCTCGGCCGAACGCTCGAGGCGCTCGCCACCGTCGGCGGGGAACCGCGGCGGGAGCGGGCCGGCGAACTCGGCGGACGATCGATTCGCCAGATCTTCTACCGGTTCGGGGAGGTGATCGTGGAGGTCGTGGGCTCGCCGAACTCGGCGGACGAGGGTCCCTCCACACTGTGGGGTATCACGTACACGGTCGTGGACATCGATGCCACGGCCTCGTTCTTCGGTGATCATGCGGCGCCGGTCAAGGACGCGGTGCAGCCCGGTCGGAGGATCACGACGCTGCGGCATCGCGAGCTCGGCATGTCGGTCCGCACGGCGATGATCTCGGCACCTATCCTCGGCGAGTGATCGACATTCAGGACGCGGTGGTGATCCACACCGACGGCGGCTGCCGACCCAACCCGGGCCCGGGCGGCTGGGGCGCAGTGTTACGCCACCGTCAGCACGTCCGTGAGATGTGCGGCGGCGAGCCCGGGGAGACCAGCAACAACCGGATGGAGCTGACCGCGCCAATCATGGCGCTGGAGGCGCTCAAGCGACCCATGCTCGTGCACCTGCACACCGACAGCACCTACGTCCGGAACGGCATCACCAAGTGGGTCCTCGGCTGGGAACGCAACGGCTGGTTGACTGCCGCGAAGCAGCCGGTGAAGAACGTCGACCTGTGGCAACGACTCCAATTAGCCTGTGCGCGACACGAAGTCGAGTGGTTCTGGGTGAAGGGACACTCGGGTGTCACCGACAACGAGTTGGCTGACGTCCTGGCGACCCGGGGGATGGCGGAGGCCATCGGCCTACTCCCACACGACCTCACCCGGTGACTTGTCCGGTCGCATACCGCGCCAACTCGGCTGCCGGAGCCTGCCGTCGGACGTCCGCTCGCTGTAGCGCACCTCGCCCACCAACGTCGGTTCGACGTACGTCACCCCCTTGGCGTCGGGACCGGCAAGCCGGGTAGTGAACGGTGAGCGCTCGGTGTGCAGCGGTGCGAGAGTCGTCTTCAGCGTCGCCAGGTCCTTGTCGGTGAAGCCGGTACCGACCCGGCCCGCGAACGTCAGTCCGTCACCCTCGGGTACCCCAATGAGCAGGGCGCCGATGCCGCTGGTGCGTCCGCCCTCCCCCGCCCGCCAGCCGCCGATGACGACTTCCTGTGTCCGCCAAAGCTTGTCCTTGATCCACGACTGCGAACGCCGCCCGGGTTGATAGGTGGAGTCCCGCTTCTTGGCGACCACGCCCTCCCACCGACGCTCACGCGCGTAGTCGATCGCCGCGGGTCCGTCCCCGGGCAGTTGCTCGGGCACGATCAGGCCGCCGCCCTGCGCCAACGCCTCGAGCAGCTTTCGCCGGTCGGAGTACTTGGCGCGCAACAGCGGGCGCCCATCGAGCGCCACGATGTCGAAGGCCCAGAACTCGATTCGCGTCGACCGTGCCCGGTTCTGCATCAAACCGAAGTTCGGCACGCCGGACTCATCGAGCGCCACGACCTCGCCGTCGAGGATGACGTGGTGGTCGGCCAGATCCGCTGCGAGCGCTTGCAGTTGGGGGTACTCGTGGGTGACGTCGCGGCCGCTGCGAGTGCGTAGACGTAGCTCGCCGTGGTCGGCGTCGACCAGCAGTCGGTAGCCGTCCCACTTGCCCTCGAACGCCCAGACGATCGGCGACAACTTCACCACCGAACCGTGCGTGGCGAGCATGGGCGCTAGGTCGGTGTCGCCGACGACGGGTTGCTCCTTCATCCGGTGTGCGAGCCAGTTCTTCCCGCCGGTCTGGATCAACGCGTAGCGCCCGGACACCTTGCTGCCGTGCAGCGTGACGATCACCTCGCCACCCTTCTCCGGACCGTCGGGCGGGTTGTCGCGGAACTTCTCGGCCTCGTAGGTCCCCGTGTCCCAGACGATCACCTCGCCACCGCCGTACTCCCCCTTGGGAATCGAGCCCTCGAACGTGGCGTACTCGAGCGGGTGGTCCTCGGTGTGCACTGCCAGGTGGTTGACCGACGTCGTCTCTGGCAGATTCTTCGGCACCGCCCACGACACCAGCACGCCGTTGCGCTCGAGCCGGAAGTCGTAGTGCAGGCGTCGCGCGTGGTGCTCCTGGATCACGAACGTGTCGTCGTTGCCCGCGGTCGGTCGCTGCTGCTGCACCGGTTCGCGGGTCTTGGCGGCATCGCGCATGCTGCGGTAGGTCGTGAGTCTGTCTGGGAGCGCGAGGTTCTCGTCGAGGCCGTCGAGCAGATCGCCGTCGGCCTCGACCCGTCGCAGCACTTCGTCGAAGCGTAGATGCCGTAGGTCGGGGTCCTCGATCTCCTCCCACATACGGGGGGCGGCCACCGTCGGGTGGTCGCGGCCTCGCATCGAATACGGTGCGATGGTGGTCTTGGCGGCGCTGTTCTGGCTCCAGTCGACGAATACCTTTCCTGCCCGCAGGCTCTTCGTCATCGTCGCGGTGACCTGCTTCGGCATGGTCTTCTCGAGCTGCAGGGCTATCCGCTTGGCGAGCACGGAAGCACCCTGAGAACTCACCGGATCGGCCAGCGGGACGTAGAGGTGCAAACCCTTGCTACCGCTGGTCAGCGGGTAGGTCGTCAGGCCGATGTCGGTGATCAGGTCCCGCACCTCGTGGGCGACCTCGCACAGCTGGCGGAACGTGACGTCCTCGCCGGGGTCCAGATCGAACACGATGCGCGTTGCCGGACCGGGCTCGTGGTCTACGAACCGCCACTGCGGTACGTGCACCTCGAGCGAGGCCTGCTGCGCGAGCCAGGCCAGTCCCTCCCGCGTGTCGATGACCGGGTAGGTGGTGGTGCCGGACTTGTGGGTGACCGATCCGCGCTGCAGCCAGTCGGGAGCCGAGGACGCCAACTGCTTCTCGAAGAAGTCCGGCTGGCCGACGCCGTTGGGCCACCGCTTCCGGGTCACGGGCCGGCCGGCGATGTGCGGCACCATCGCGTCGGCGATCGCGACGTAATACTCGAACACCTCGGCCTTGGTGGTGCCCGTCGCCGGGTACAGCACTTTGTCGGGGTTGGTCAGTTTGACCCGGTCGCAACGCTCCACCATTCCAGTATCGGCGGAGTACCGTTCGATGCGTGGGAAGACTCGTCGCCGCAGCACTGTTGGCGGGCGTCGCCGCGCTCGGCGCCGCCATCCCGGCAGGTGCGGACCCCGCCGATCTCGTGCCCTTCTGCTCTGGTGACCAGACGCCGATGGACTCGAACTGCCGGGAGGCTCCGTCGCAGATCTTCACCCGCGAAGACTCCGGCCTCAGCCCCAGCCTTCCGATGGGCATCGACCCGGCCAACGAACCCGTGATCTAAGCCGCGTTGGGCTCGGGCCCGCCGGGTTGATCGCGGGCGTCTGCCGCTTGCTCATCCGGGAAATCGTCGGGTGGCCGGTGGAGCCGCTCGGGGCGGTGATAGTCGTTGACCCGAGCCTGGCCCGTGTCCAGCCGCGCCGGCGGGATCCATTCGACGTCGTTCTCGACATTGATGCGGGTCGTCCAGCCCCCGGGACCAACCGAGCGGTTGTCGCGTCCGCAGGCGAGACCCAGTTCGTCGACATTGGTCTGCCCAGCGTCGGCCCAGTCGCGGGCCGCGTGGTGGACCTGGCTTCCGTAGGCGGGCACGGTGCAGCCAGGTTTGGTGCAGCCCCCGTCGCGCGCGATGAGCATGATCCGTTGGGCGGGTGAGGCTATGCGCCGGGCGCGGAAGAGGTTCAAGGCCGATCCGGTGGCCCGGTCGAACACCGCAAGATAGTGGTTGGCGTGCGAAGCCAGCCGAATGACGTCGTTGATCGGCATCACAGTGCCGCCGCCGGTGACACCGACCCCGGCGCGACTCTCCAAGTCTTGCAGGGTGGTTCGGATGATGATCGACGTCGGCAACCCATTGTGCTGACCGAGTTCACCGCTCTCCAGCACGCTGCGCCCGACCGCCACCAGTGCATCGTGTTGACGCTGGGCCAGGCTGCGGTGGTCGGCGTCGATCTGGTCCTGGGTCGGAGTTCCCGACACGCATGGATGCGCATCGTCGGGATTGCACGTCCCGGGTGCCGCAAACTTGGCGAAGATGGCCTCGTAGATGGCCCACGCCTCGGGAGTGAGGCTGGCCTTGATCTGAATCATCCCGTCGGACTGCTGGGGTGCCTTCGTGACGCCGCGGCGGCGCGCACGTTCGGCGTCGTCCGGCACGGGGCCGTCCTGGTCGAGCATGAAGATGGTTCGGTCGGCGTTGTCCTTGAGTTCCTTCGGCCCGACCCCGGTCGCCGTCCGCACCAGATCGGCTTCGATCTGCTCGCGAGTCGCGGTGTCGACCGCGGGTGGGATGCGATCCATCGCGTCCCTCAGGATTCGCACGTGTTCGCGGTTGATCAGTCCGTGCGACTGAGCGATGGCCGTGCACGGCAGCACCGGATCCATCGACGTACCGCTAAGCCCTTGGCGCGGAGCCAATTCACCGGCTTCCTCGAGACGACGACCGGCTTCGCTCGCCGAGATTCGCCACCGGACGGCCAGCACGTCGCGCCAGGACTTGGCGCCCATCGCCCTCGGCGTGGTCTCGACCTGCAGGCGCGCCAACAGACGGTGACTCTGAACGGGCAGTTGACACGTGAGCGTTTCGAGTTCGTCGAGGACTCCAATCAACTCGACATCGGTGAGCGCATCGGCGGGCAGTGCCGCCATGGCGTCGTACGCGGCACGCAGTTCGGCTACCGCCGCCTGCAGCTGACCCGCACTCATGATTCGAACATACGTTCGATTCTTAAGAACTCTCTGACGCATTTCCGAAGAATTCACTAAGACCGTAGATCCATTGCAGCACAACGGAATTAGATGTCAGTCATCGTCCATCGACAGCACCGCGAACGGCGCGGTCGGCACCTCGGCCACGGCCATCTGCGCCGCGGAGTCAGTCGGCATGACGTCACCGGCCAATGCCGCCAGCGCCCTGTTGGTGCCGACGTCGCGACCGGCCCTCTCGCTCAGCAGCCAGCGCACCTCGAGGAGGTCGCAATACGCTTGGATCGCAGTTCCCTTGTAACCCAGTGCTTCCAGCGCCAACTGCTCGTACGGGGTGAGCACCTCCATGACCCACAGGCGTGCGGCGGTCGACTCGTCGACGTCGTCACCCGTTTCCCGGCACAGCTGCCCCTGGTAGGCGTGGATGTCGCCGAGCAGGATCGCCGCCTGCCCCTCTCCGACGTCCAGACCGGTCAACTCCTGGAGACGTTGCGCGTGATAACGACGGTCACCGACGGCGACGCGGACCCGCAGCCGACTCGGATCCCCGCTGTCCGGCTGCAGGGAGAGCTCGTCGACGGCGAACCCGAGCTCGTTCAGCCGTCGGATGGTCCCCTCGATGCGGTAGCGGTCGTCGAAGCCGAACACCGGCTCGGCGTGCAACAGGTCCCACAGCGAGTCGTAGCGGACGCGGACCTGTTCGGCCTCGGCGATCAACGTCTCGTGGGACTCCTCGGGCAGACCCACGCGCTCGGCGAGGTCCACCAAACCCTCCGCCACGTTCTCCACCAGGATGTCGAGGTCGTAGCCGCGCTGCCCGCGACTCAGGGAGGGGTGCACCTCGGAGGTCTCGGCATCCACCAGCCAGGCCTGCAGCAGCTGGCCGTCGCGCGAGAACAAGGTGTTCGCCAGCGAACAGTCACCCCAGAACACGCCGTGGCGGTGCAATTCGACCAGCAGACCGGCCATCGCGTCCAGCAGTCGCGCCCGGTGCTTGGTCTGATCGGGCGGGAGTCGCATGAAGAGCCGGCGGTACTGCCACGACCCCTCGAGGTAACGGGTGACGAGGATGGCGGTCTCGAACTCCGGCTGCAGCACCAGGCCCGCCGGGTGCACGGCGGGCAACCCCATGTCCTCCAGCCGTCGCAGGACGTCGTACTCCTTGACCGCGATGCGCGGCGGCATGTCCTTGACCGCCCACAGGTGGCCGTCGACGTCGACGAACTTGACCAGGTGACGGCTCGCGCCCACGGCGATGTCGCGCAGCGGGACGTCGGGCACCACCCACTCGGAAAGTGGTCGATCCCATGGCAACCCGAGCAGGCCGGGAGTCGGTGCCCGGAGCCGCAACTCATACATTCCCCGGTCGCTCCGCTCCTGCCCGCCGGAGCGGGGTCATCTCAGTTGAGACGCTCGCCAGTCTCGGGATGGAACAGGTGCACCGCGCCCTCCGGGTGCCTGTGCAACCGCACCGAGTCGGCCAGCCTGGGCGCCGTGCGTGGGTTGCAGCGCGCCACCAGCTCGACACCGCCGGAGCCCGAACCCGCGTGCGTGTAGACGTAGGCCTCGCTGCCGAGATCCTCGACGAGGTCGACGACGACCTCCACGCCACCGGAATCGGTGACCTCGAGCTGCTCGGGCCGGATCCCCACGGTGACCTCGTCGAGCCCGGCGCCCGAGAGGACCGCGATATCGTCACGCTCGAGCTCGAACACCGAGTCACCCACTTTCACTCCGTCATTGGTGATCGACGCGGTGAACAGGTTCATCGCGGGCGATCCGATGAAGCCAGCGACGAAGGCGTTCGCCGGACGGTCGTAGAGCTCATTGGGCGCGGCGAACTGCTGCAGCTTGCCGAAGCGCAGGACGGCCACGCGGTCACCCATCGTCATCGCCTCGACCTGGTCGTGCGTGACGTAGACGGTGGTGGTGCCGAGTCGGCGTTGCAACGCTGCGATCTGGGTGCGGGTCTGGACGCGCAGTTTGGCGTCGAGGTTGCTCAACGGCTCGTCCATGCAGAACACCTGCGGCTCACGGACGATGGCCCGGCCCATCGCGACGCGCTGACGCTGACCGCCGGACAGCTTGGCGGGCTTGCGATCCAGGTGCTCCGTCAGGTCGAGTACCTTGGCGGCCTCCTCGACCTTCTTGCGCCGTTCCTCGGCCGAGACGCCCCGCAGCTTGAGCGCGAAGCCCATGTTCTCGGCGACGGTCTTGTTCGGATACAGCGCGTAGTTCTGGAACACCATCGCGATGTCCCGGTCTTTGGACGGAATACCCGTCATGTCCTTGCCACCGATCTCGATGGCGCCTTCGTCGATGTCCTCGAGGCCGGCCAACATGCGCAGCGCCGTGCTCTTGCCCGAACCGGACGGGCCCACCAGCACGACGAATTCGCCGTCCTGGATGTCGAGGTTGAGGTTGTCGACCGCGAGCTTGTCCGAACCCTCGTAGATGCAGGAGGCGTTCTTGTAGGTGATCGATGCCATGGTCTTGCTCCTTTGAATCGAGGGGTCGTCTATTTGATTGCGCCGAACGAAAGCCCGCGCACCAGCTTGTTCTGAGCGAACCAACCGCAGAGGATCACGGGAAGTGCGGCCATCGTGGCCGCCGCCGACAGCACGGCCCAGTACTGACCCTCACCGGCGATGAAGCCCACGAGGTAGACGGGCATGGTCTGGGCGTTCACCGCGGTCAGGTTCACCGCGAGGAAGAACTCGTTCCAGGCGAAGATCACGCAGATCAACGCCGTCGCCGCGATACCAGGTGAGACCAATGGGAGGATCACCTCGCGCACCGAGCGCCACAGGCTTGCGCCGTCCAGGCTCGCGGCCTCGAGGAGTTCGCCGGGAACTTCGAGGAAGAACGAGCGCATCATCCAGATCGCGATCGGCAGGTTCATCGAGGTGTAGAGGATGACCAAGGCCCAGATGTTGTCCAGCAGGCCGACATTGGACACGATCACGTACAGCGGCAGGATGGCCGCGACGACCGGCAGCATCTTGGTGCTCATGAAGAAGAACAGCGCATCCGACGTCTTGCGGACCGGGCGCAGCGACAACGCGAACGCGGCGGGCACCCCCAGGATCAGCACCAGCAGCGTCGACATCACGGTCGCGAACACCGAGTTCAACATGGCCGGCCCGATGCCCTGATCGAAGACCGCGCCGTACTGGTCGAGGGTCGGGGTGAAGAACAACGTCGGCGGACTGGTCGCGGCGTCGCTCTCCTGTTTGAACGACGTCAGGACCATCCAGAAGACCGGAAAGAAGAACCCGAGCCCGACGAGCCAGGCGACCACGCCCCAGGGACTGAACTTCTTCGACTTCTTCTTGTGGACGGGTACCGCATCGTCTGTCGCCGTTGTTCTTTCGACTGTAGTCGTCATGATCTAAGCCGCCTCTTCCTTGCCGGAGAATGATTTGAAGATCAACCGAAGCGCGAAGCTGGCGATGATCATCGTGAAGATGACCACGACCACGCCCATGGCGGCGGCCTGGCCCATGTCGAAGCCGAGGAACGCGCGCTGGTAGATGTAGAACGGCAGGTTCGCACTGGCGACGCCAGGTCCGCCCTGCGTCATCATGAAGATGGCGTCGAACGTGTTGACCAGATAGACCGCACCCAACACCACTCCCAACTCGATGAAGCGGCGCAGGTGGGGCAGGGTCAGTTCGCGGAAGAGCTGGAATGCGCTGGCTCCGTCGACCCGGCCCGCCTCGAGTTGGTCGCGAGGCATCGAGGTCAGCCCGGCGAGGATCAGCAGCATCATGAAAGGCGTCCACTGCCAGATCAATTCGACCATCACCATCGCCAGCGGAAACTGACCGATCCAGTCAACCGGGCCGATACCCACCAGGGACAGCACCCAGTTCAGGATGCCGTTGGTGGGATCGAGGATCGTGGTCTTCCAAATCAGGGCGCCCGCAACGGGTGTGATCAGGAACGGCGTGATCAGCAAGGTCCGGACGACCCCGCGGCCGAGGAACGCACGATCGAGCAGTAGTGCGATACCCAGGCCGAGCAACGCCGAGATGAGCACCACACCGACGATCAGGATGACGGTGTTGCCTGCCACGGACCAGAACTGGCTGTCCTTGACCACCGCCACGTAGTTGTTGAGCCCCACGAACTGCCGCGAGCCGGGCCGCACCAGGTTCCAGGACAACGTCGAGTAGTACAGGGTGAACAGGAACGGGACCTGCGTGACCGCGATCATGAAGATCAGCGCGGGTAGCAGTGGCCCGCGCCTGCGCCAGCCCTCGGCGCGGCTCACGCCGGTGTCTTGAGCCTCGCGGATCTTGCGGACCCGCTCGGCTACCGCGGAGTCGGCGGCCTGGGTCCCTGTTTCAGCAGTAAGCGTCATCACTTCTCCTGGTAGGTCTTGCCGACGACCTCGGCGTATTGCTGTGCTTGGTCCAGCGCCTCGTCCACCGAGATCTGCCCGGCGATCGCGGCACTGATCTGCTGACTCACCCGCGTCCCCAGGTCCTGGAACTCCGGGATGCCGACGAACTGGATGCCCGTGTACGGAACCGGTTGCACCGTCGGCTTGTCCGGGGTCGCATTGGTGATCGACTGGAGGGTCAACGGTGCATAGGACTTCGACACGGCCGCATACTCAGGCAGGTCGGTGTACGTGGAGGTTCTGCTACCGGGTGGCACTCGCTCCCAACCGAGCTTCTCCCCGACCAGCTTCATGTAGTCCTTGCTGGTCATCCAGCTGATGAACTTCCAGGCACCGTCGGGGTTCTTCGCGGCCTTGGGGATGCCAAGCGCCCACGTGTAGAGCCAGCCCGAGTTCGGCTTCTCGACGATCGGCGCGGGCAGGTAGCCGATCTTGCCGACGAGATCCGGGTACGTCTTGGGGTCTTCGATCGTCGAGACCGCAGACGTCGCGTCGTACCACATCGCCGTCTGACCCTGACCGAAGAGATTGGCGCATTCCTGGAAACCCGTTGAGGACGCACCCAATTCGCCGGACTCCTTGATGGTGTTGACGTAGAAGTTGACGGCCTCCTTCACCTGGGGGCTGTTGAGTTGGGCGTTCCACTGGTCGTCGAACCAGCGGCCTCCGAAGGTGTTGATGACGGTGTCCAGGGGGGCGAGTACCTCACCCCAGCCCGGCTTGCCGCGCAGACAGATTCCGGCCCGGTCGTCGGTCTTCAACTGCTTGGCCCAGCCGGCGACTTCCTGCCAGGTCGGCTGGTAGCTCGGATCCGGGTTGACCTTGATGCCGGCCTGCTCGAAGAGATCCTTGCGGTACATCAGGAACGACGACTCGCCGTAGAAGGGGACCGAGTACATCTTGCCCTCGTAGGACAGCGACTCCCGCAGCGACGGGATGAAGTCCGCCTCGTCATACCCCGGCGTGTTCTTCGCGTAGTCCGAGAGCGGCAGCAGCCAACCGTCTTTCGCCCACTGCGGGGTCTCGAAGTTGCTGATCATCGCGACGTCGAACTCGCTACCGCCCATGGCGGCCGACATCGTGATCTTGGCCCGCGCCTGATTCTCCGAGAGCGCGATGAACTTGAGCTTGGTGCCGGGGTTCTCCTTCTCGAACTCCGACGACAACTCCTGGGCATCCGTCATCTGCGAGTTGGACACCAAGGCGATGGTCACCTCGTTGTCCGATGCCCCCAGACTCCCCGCGCCCGAACATCCGGCGGTCAACAGCAGACCGACGGCGGCGGTGCCCGCCGAGAGCTTGTGCAGCGCTCTTCGCGTCGCCTTCATCTTCACCTTCACCCCACTCTTCATTGAGCAATCCTGTTCTCTTGAGTCAAAAGCCAACGAGCGCAATCGATGTCACATACGAACAATTTCGCCAGCCCGCCGCGCAGCGCGGCGAGCGTGGCCTGGTGCTTGGCCGGTCCGCTACACACCAGAATCGTCTTCTCGCACTTGCGGATGTCCTCGAGCGGGACTGATACCGCACGGTGCGCGAGCTCGGTGATGACCGGCGCACCGTTTGCGTCGAAGAACCGTCCGCCGATCTCACCCACGGCACCGAGCGACACCAGCTCATCGAGCATCCTCGTGTCGAGGAAGCTGCCCTCGAACAAGGTGGTGGACGTGGTGGTCGACCCGACGCCGAACAGCATGGTGTCGGCCCGTCGGCCGGCCTCCAACGTCCGCGAGATCACCGAGTCGCTGCGCATCGAGACCACTGTCGACGGGTCGGCGTAGAGCGGTGCGGGCAGGCGCATGGCGCTGGCGCGCAACATGTCCGCGCCACGGCTCAGGATGAACTCCATCCCCGTCTGGTACGCGGCGGTGGACATCGCGCCGTCGAGTTGGACCACCACGCGGCAGCTCGCCACCCCGGGTGACAGCGCGGTGACGGCGGCCACCTGCTCCGGCCCCCAGGTGAAGCCCAAGACGTCGTTCTCGGAGAGCCGCCGCATGAGCAGGGCGCCCGCCGCCCGGCCCAGGTGTCCGGTCACGACCGCCTCGGTCAGCCCGAAGCGCTGCTCGAGCAGGCGCTCCTCGTCGGCGTGCAGATCGTCTTTGAGCGTGGGCGGGACGACGACCTCAATGCGGACTAGGCCCTTGGCCTTGGCGCGGGCGATGAGCCGGCCCGCGGTCGGTCGGGACACTCCGAGCTTGCCGGCGATCTCCGCCTGGGTGAGACCGTCGAGGTAGTAGAGCGTGGCCGCGCGCAGCGCCAGGCGGAGATCCTCGGGGGTTGCGCCGCTGGTGGGTGCCGGATCGGCAGCGGAATGTTCCACTCGGCCGTTCGACGTCGATGTCGCCACGAGGATCGGGTCCGCCCTTCCCAGCTCACTGAGCAAACGCTCAGGGGTGCGTGTAGATGTTCAACACGCTAACATCTGAATGTGACGTACACAACATTTTTGATTTTCAAACCCACGCTCGCCCTCGGACTCGATGCCGCCCGCGGGCCGGGTAGCGTCGGGAAAGTGGTGCAGTCATGAAGCTCGACAACGCGTCCCTGCCGCAGATCCCGATTGCGAAGCCGACGTATGACCGGTCCGAGATCACGATCGGCATAGTGCATTTCGGGGTGGGCGGCTTCCACCGAGCTCATCAGGCGATGTACCTCGACCGGCTGCTCGAGAAGGGGTTGGCCAAGGAGTGGGGCATCTGCGGTGTCGGCGTGCTGCCCGGTGACCGCAAGATGGCCGAGGTCATGTCCAACCAGGACGGCCTCTACACGTTGATCGCCGTGAACCCAGACGGCAGCCGTGACGCGCGGGTCATCGGGTCGATCGTCGACTATCACTTCGCGCCGGACGACCCCGAGGTCGTCGTCGAACTGCTCGCCGAGCCCACCACGCGCATTGTGTCGCTGACCATCACCGAGGGCGGCTATTCCATCGACGACGCGGGCCCCGACAGCGTCTTCGGGCTGGTGACCGAGGCCCTGTCGCGCCGAAAGGATCGCGGTCTGCCATCCCCGACCATCGTGTCCTGCGACAACATCGAGGGCAACGGCGACGTCGCCCGAGAGGCGTTCACCGATTACGCGGCGAAGGCGCACCCCGAACTCGTCGACTGGATGAAGGCCAACACCCGCTTCCCCAATTCGATGGTCGACCGCATCACGCCCGCCACGACACCCGACGTGATCGAAAGCCTCGCGAAGGACTTCGGCGTCGAGGACGCGTGGCCCGTGGCCGCCGAACCGTTCACCGCCTGGGTGTTGGAGGACGACTTCTCAGACGGCCGCCCGCCCTACGAAGACGTCGACGTGTTGTTGGTCGACGACGTCATGCCCTACGAGTTGATGAAGCTGCGACTGCTCAACGCCGGCCACCAGTGCCTGTGCTACTTCGCCTATTTGGCCGGTTACCGCCTGGTGCACGACGCCGCGCAGGACCCGCTGTTCGCCGAGTTCCTTCGCGAGTACTGGGATGCGGAGGCAACGCCGACGCTGCTGCCCGTACCCGGGTTCGACATGCCGGAATTCAAGGGTGCGGCGATCGAGCGCTTCGCCAACCCTGGAGTACGCGACACCATCGTGCGGCTCTGCTATGGGTCGTCGGATCGCATCCCGAAGTGGCTGCTACCGGTGATCCGCGAGAACCTCCGCAGCGGCGGACCCATTCGGCTGTCGGCGGCCACCGTCGCGAGCTGGGCCCGGTACGCCGAGGGCGTCGACGAGCAGGGTGAACCCATCGACGTGCAGGACCAGCTCGCCGACTCGCTGGTGCCGATCGCGAAGTCGCAGACGGAGAACCCAAAGGCCTTCATCGAGAACACTTCGCTCTTCGGCGATCTCGCCGAGAACCCGCGGTTCGTCGAGGCCTACCTCTGGGCGCTCGACTCCCTGCACCGCGACGGCGCCCGGGCGACGCTGGAGAAGCTCGTGCACGGGGATGCGCCGTGACGTCCCGCGCTCTGGTCATCGGAGAGGCGTTGATCGACATCGTCGAGCGAGCATCCGGCACGGCGCGTGACGCCGGCAAGACCGAGCACGTCGGCGGCAGCCCGCTCAACGTCGCAGTCGGGCTGGGCAGGCTCGACCGCGGCGTCGACTTCCTGACCCACATCGCCGACGACGAACGTGGACGACGCATCGTCGAGCACGTGGAGGCCTCCGGCGTGCGGCTGGTTCCCGGCAGCATCAGCGCCGCCCGGACGCCGACGGCCGCCGCGACGATCGACGAGAATGGTTCGGCCACATACACGTTCGACATCGATTGGCAGCTGACGGGCACCCCCGAGGTGCCACCCCCGCTGATCGTCCACACCGGTTCGATCGCCGGGTTCCTCGGCCCCGGGTGTCTGGCGACGGCCGCCCTGGTCGAGGCGTACCGGTTGGCCGCCACCATCACCTACGACCCGAACGTGCGACCCGCCCTGATCGTCGACCGCCAGCAGGCGCTGGACCGGATCGACCGGCTCATCGAGAAGGCCGACGTCGTCAAGGTAAGCGACGAGGATCTGCACTGGATCGATCCGACCCGAACGCCCGAGCAGATCGCCAGGGCCTGGCAGGAATTGGGCCCGGCGGTCGTTGCGGTGACGATGGGTGGCAACGGTGCCTTCGCCACGTGCGCCGCGGGCATGGTGCACGTCGACGCGCAACCGGTCGAGGTGGTCGACACCGTCGGAGCGGGCGACTCCTTCATGACGGGGTTGATCGACGCCCTCTGGTCGTCGAACCTTCTCGGCGGTGACCAGCGGGCGGCCTTGGGTCGCATCGACGTCGACACCCTGACGGAGGTGTTGGCCGCCGCGGCGCACGCATCTGCGGTGACGGTCTCACGGGCGGGAGCCGACCTGCCCGACCGCGCCGCTCTTCAGCTGGGGTGAGGCCGTGAGCCATACTGGGTCATGCGTTCCATCTGGAAGGGATCGATCGCCTTCGGCCTGGTGAACGTGCCAGTCAAGGTCTACGGCGCGACCGAAGACCAGGACATCAAGTTTCATCAGGTGCATGCGAAGGACAATGGCCGCATCCGCTACAAGCGGGTGTGCGAGGTGTGCGGTGAGGTCGTCGAGTATCGCGACATCGCGAAGTCGTACGACTCCGAAGATGGTCAGACGGTGATCATCACCGACGAGGACATCGCCACCCTGCCTGAGGAACGCAGCCGCGAGATCGAGGTGGTCGAGTTCGTTCCCGCCGATCAGATCGACCCGCTGATGTACGACAAGAGCTACTTCCTGGAGCCTGATTCCAAGTCGTCGAAGTCCTACGTGCTGCTGGCGGAGACCCTCGCCAAGACCGATCGCGTCGCGATCGTGCACTTCGCGCTGCGCAGCAAGACGCGGCTTGCGGCATTGCGGGTCAAGGACTTTGGCAAGCGCGAGGTGATGATCGTGCACACCCTGCTGTGGCCCGACGAGATCCGTGATCCCGACTTCCCCGAGCTGGACAAGAAGGTCGACATCAAGCCCGCCGAGCTGAAGATGGCGGGCCAGGTGGTCGAGTCGATGACCGACGACTTCCACCCCGAGTCGTTCACCGACGACTACCGCGTCGAGATGATGGAGTTGATCCAGGCCAAGATCGCCGGTGGCGAGGCGTTCGCGGTCGAGGAGCAGCCCGCCGCGGATCTAGACGAGACCGACGACGTCTCGGACCTGCTGGCCAAGCTCGAGGCCAGTGTGAAGGCGCGCCAGGAGGCACCCGCCAAGAAGGCGGCTGCCAAGGAGGCCCCGGCAAAGAAGGCTGCGGCAAAGAAGGCCCCGGCAAAGAAGGCTGCGACCAAGAAGTAGGTGGCGCGATGCGATCGATCGCCGCACTCATGGCCGCCGCGGTCGTCCTGAGCGTGACCGCCGCGCCGGCCTCGGCATGCGCCTGCGGTGGGTTCGTCAGCAGTGACGCCAACGCTTCCCCGGGTGACGAGCTGGCGCTCATCCACTGGGACGGTCGGGTGGAGACGCTGATCATGCAGCTCGGGTTGGAGTCGAATGCCGACGACGCGGCGCTGGTCGTGCCGACGCCGACGCCTGCCGTGGCGGCCAGCGCGAGTCCCGCACTGTTCGAAGAACTTCGGGCCATGACTGCCCCGCGAGTGGAGCACACCTGGCAGTGGTGGCCCGATACGGGAGGCGGCGACGACACCGCCGGGGCACGCGGTGGCCCAGGCGCGCCGACGGCGTTGGCGCAGGTCCAGCTCGGACCGATCGAGGCCACCACGCTGACGGGCGGTGACCTCGACGGGCTGACGTCGTGGCTGACCGAACACGGTTACGTCATGCGCTCCGAGATGCTGGCGTCCCTCGCTCCGTACACGCGCGAGGGGTGGTCGTTCGTCGCGATGCGGTTGACCAGTCCGCAACCGCTCGACGGCGCACTGGACCCCGTGAAGCTGACGTTCGACGCCGATCGTCTGGTGTATCCGATGCGGATGTCGGCGGCCGCTCGCGATGCCGAGCGGGTGCGGCTGTACGCGGTGTCCGAGCACCGGCTGCAACGCACCGATCCCGATGCCGCGGGGCAGTACACCGACTACCCCTTCGCCGGCTGGGTGAGGACGGCCTCCGACGCCGACCTTGCCGAGATGATCGGTGGCAGCGCCTTTCTCACCGAGATGTCCGTCGACGTCTACGACCCGTCGCGCATCACGTCCGACTTCACCTTCGAGCGGGCGCCGCAAGACACCGAATACCGGGCGGTGGTGCACGAGACGACCGATGTGTCGGGGTACGTCGTGCTCGCCGGTGTCGCGCTGATCGTGATCGCCATCGTGCTCCTTGCGGTGCTACTGCTGTGGCGCCGTCGGCGGGTGGCGCGCCCACTTCTGCAGTAGTGCAGAACTCCCCGATCACTGAACTCACACGAAAGTAGAACGTGTTCTAGTAACGTGGGCGAACGTGATCCTCGACAGATTCAGGCTGGACGACCAGGTTGCCGTCGTCACCGGAGCGGGCCGCGGACTCGGCGCCGCCATGGCGCTGGCGTTCGCCGAAGCGGGCGCTGACGTGCTGATTGCCGCGCGCACGCAGTCGCAACTCGACGACGTCGCCGAACAGATTCGCGCCACCGGGCGCCGGGCGCACGTCGTGGTGGCCGACCTGGCGCATCCGGAGGAGACCGCCAAGCTCGCCGACGCAGCCGTGGAAGCGTTCGGCAAACTAGACATCGTCGTCAACAACGTCGGCGGCACCATGCCCAGCCCGCTCCTCGACACCTCGACGAAGGCCCTTCGCGACGCCTTCACGTTCAATGTGGCCACCGCCCACGCTCTGACCGCCGCGGCGGTCCCGTTGATGCTGCAGCACTCCGGCGGCGGCAGCATCATCAACATCACCTCGACGATGGGCCGCGTCGCCGGTCGCGGGTTCGCCGCCTACGGCACCGCCAAGGCCGCCCTCGCGCACTACACCCGGCTGTCCGCCCTCGATCTCGCGCCGCGAATCCGGGTCAACGCCATCGCGCCCGGTTCGATCCTGACCTCCGCACTGGAGATCCTGGCCACCAACGACGAGATCCGGACACCGATGGAGCAGGCCACGCCCATGCGACGGCTGGGCGACCCGCTCGACATCGCCGCGGCCGCGGTCTATCTCGCCTCACCCGCCGGCAGCTACCTCACCGGCAAGACCCTCGAGGTCGACGGCGGCATCACGTTCCCGAACCTCGACCTTCCAATCCCCGACCTGTGAAGGAAAGCCACGCATGACGATCAGAGTCGCCGCAATCGGCACGGGCAACGTCGGCAAGCACGCCCTGACCCAGCTGATCCGCGATCCCCGCTTCGAGCTGACCGGGGTGTGGGTGTCGTCGGAGGCGAAGGCGGGCAAGGACGCCGCCGAGCTCGCCGGCCTCGACGAGCCGACCGGGGTGACCGCCACCACCGACCTCGAGGCCATTCTCGCTGCCCGACCCGAGTGCGTGGTCTACACCGCGATGGCCGACAACCGATTGGTCGAGGCCCTCGAGGACTACCGGCGCATCCTCGCCGCGGGTGTCAACGTGGTGGCCAGCGCCGCGGTGTTCCTCCAATACCCTTGGGGCACACTGCCCGACGAGATGCTCGCGCCCATTGCGGAAGCGGCGGAGGCGGGTAAGGCCAGCATCTTCGTCAACGGTATCGACCCGGGATTCGCCAACGACCTGCTGCCCATGGCACTCGCGGGTACGTGTCAGAGCATCGAGCAGATCCGCTGCATGGAGATCATCAACTACGACACCTACGACAGCGCCACCGTCATGTTCGACGTGATGGGCTTCGGCAAGCCGCTCGACGAGACCCCGATGCTGCTGCAGCCCGGCGTGCTGAGCCTCGCGTGGGGATCGGTGGTCCGACAGCTCGCCGCCGGCCTCGGCGTCACCCTCGACGAAGTCGTCGAGACCCACGTCCGCGAGCCGGCGCCGGAGGACTTCGACATCGCCTCCGGACACATCGCGAGGGGCACGACGGCAGCGCTGCGCTTCGAGGTGCGGGGCATGGTCGACGGCAAACCCGTCGTGGTGCTCGAGCACGTCACCCGGATCCGCGACGACCTCTGTCCGGACTGGCCGCAACCCGCGCAGCACGGCGGCTCTTACCGCATCGAGATCACCGGCGAGCCGTCGTACGCGCTGGACCTCTGCCTCAGCAGCGCCCTCGGCGACCACAACCACGCAGGGCTGGTGGCGACCGCGGCCCGCGTCGTCAACGCCATTCCCGAGGTGGTGGCCGCAGCACCGGGGATCCGTACCACGCTCGATCTGCCGTTGGTCACCGGAAAAGGGCTGTACGCTGCTGATTGACTGTCAGTCGCCGTGACGAAGGATGTGCCATGCGGATGCGATATCTCCTCGGTGTGATCGCTTCGGCAGGCGCCGCCGCGGCGGTCGTCGTCGCACCCGTTGCGTCGGCGGACCCCACCGAGATCTCCAATCAGCCGGTCTGTACCTCCGTCGGCGGCGGCGGGTCCACCGGCACCGGCATTACCCAGTGCCAGACGCCGGGGAACGTCCAGATCTCCGCCGAGGCACCCGACGTGCCCGCCTACGTCTATCCGTGGGACGACGAGTTCTACGGGTCCGCCCTGATCATCGGCGGCGGGTACCGGTAACCGGCCCCGAGGAGGCTCCAGTGCGTTACCTACCAACGACTTTCGCGGCTTTCGCAGCCACGGGGGTGGCGGGCGCATTGCTCTTGGCCCCCGCCGCGGGCGCGGCACCGCAGTGCACCCAGACCGGCCCGACGACGACGCAGTGCGAGACTCCCGGACACTCGCAGATCACGACGTCTCCCCCGGCGATGAACGGCAACGCATGGTGGCCGTACGGCGGCGGTTTCATCGTCGGCTTCCCCTGGTAGGGACCGCGACACGTCCTCAGCTGGTCCGCGCGCGAGGTTTCGGCTAACCTAACTTCTTTATTCGCTCCGCCAAATGAAGAGGTTGACGTGTCGATCGCGGTGAAGGTGCCGCAGCGGGCCATCGTGACGATGCTCGGCCCTGCGTTCGTCGCGGCCATCGCCTACGTCGACCCCGGCAACGTCGCGGCGAACGTCAGCGCGGGCGCGCAGTACGGCTTCCTGCTGGTGTGGGTCATCCTCACCGCCAACGTCATGGCTGGCCTGGTGCAATACCTGTCGGCCAAGCTCGGACTCGTCACGGGGCGAACCCTGCCCGAGGCGGTTGCGGACAACTCTCGCACCGGCACCCGGGTCGCCTACTGGGTGCAGGCCGAATTAGTGGCGATGGCAACAGATCTCGCGGAAGTGGTGGGCGGCGCCATCGCGCTGTACCTCCTGTTCGACCTGCCGCTCCTGGTCGGGGGGGCCATCACCGGTTTCGTCTCCCTGCTCCTGCTGGCCCTGCAGAACCGGCGCGGCCAGCGGGTGTTCGAACGGGTCATCACCGGCCTGCTCGTCGTCATCGCGGTCGGCTTCCTCACCAGCCTGTTCGTTCAGCCGCCCTCGGCCAACGAGGTGATCGGGGGACTGGTGCCGCGCTTCGACGGCCCGGAGAGCATCCTGCTCGCGACGGCGATGTTGGGCGCGACCGTCATGCCGCACGCCGTATACCTACACTCCGGGCTCGCGCGCGATCGCCACGGCCAGCCCCAGGCCGGTGCTCCGCGCCGCCGGCTGCTTAGAGCCACTCGTTACGACGTCGGCCTCGCCATGTTGGTCGCGGGTGCGGTGAACCTCGCGATGCTCCTCGTCGCCGCGACCAATTTGCAGGGCATGGAGAACACCGACTCCATCGAGGGTGCGTACACCGCCGTGCAGAGCACACTCGGCCACACCGTCGCACTGTTCTTCGCCATCGGCCTACTGGCGTCCGGGCTCGCCTCGACATCGGTGGGCGCCTACGCGGGCGCGATGATCATGCAGGGCCTCCTGCGCAGGTCCTACCCGCTGCTGCTCCGGCGGCTGGTGACCCTGATCCCCGCCCTCGTCGTGCTGGCGATCGGGGTCGATCCCAGCCGCGCACTGGTGCTGTCGCAGGTGGTGCTGTCATTCGGCATCCCGTTCGCGTTGATCCCATTGGTCCGCCTCACCAGCAATCGCGAGCTGATGGACGGCGCCGCGAACCATCGCGTAACCACCTTCCTGGGCTGGACGGTGGCCGGGGTCATTAGTGTTCTCAACGTGGTCCTCATCTACCTGACGGTGACCGGCTGAATGCAGTCCTACTTCGCGTACGGGTCCAACCTGAACGTGACGCAGATGGCGCGACGCTGCCCCGACGCCACCGACCCCCGGCCGGCCACCCTCGCCGACCACGACTGGCTGATCAACGAACGCGGCGTGGCGACCGTGGAGCCCCTCGGCGGCGCCGAGGTGCACGGCGTCCTGTGGCATATCAGCGATCACGACCTGGAGGTCCTCGACAGCGCCGAGGGCGTACCCGTGCGCTACCGCCGCGACCGGATGACGGTGCAGACCGACGACGGTCCGGCCGAGGCATGGGTCTACGTCGATCACCGCGTGGAACCGGGAGCGCCTCGTCCGGGCTACCTGGAGCGGATCATCGACGGCGCGAGTCACCACGGTCTGCCCCAGCGGTGGGTGGATTATCTAGTGCGATGGGATCCGATCAATTGGCCCCGACGCCTCGAACCGACTGATCTGCCTGCCCCACAATCCCTTTCGGAGCTGCTCGGAGATCCCGACGTGGTGGAGTCCAGCACGCTGCGTTCGCGCTTCGGCTTCCTCGCCATCCACGGCGGCGGGCTGGAGAAGATGACCGACGTGATCGCCGAGCGTTGCGCGCTGGCCGCCGACGCGTCGGTGTACGTCGTGCGTCATCCCGACCACTACCCGCACCACCTGTCCTCGTCGGCCTACCGCGCCGGTGAGTCGACGCGTCTCGACGCCTTCCTCGACCACGTCGACGTCGTCGTCTCGCTGCACGGTTACGGTCGCATCGGCCGCACGATGCAACTACTGGCCGGGGGCGGGAACCGGACGCTGGCCGCCCACCTCGCCGAGCACGTGTCGGTACCTGGTTACGAGGTGATCACCGATCTCGACGCGATCCCCCGCGAGTTGCGCGGACTGCACCGCGACAATCCCGTGAACCGCCCCCGTGGGGGTGGGGCCCAACTCGAACTGACGCCCAGGGTGCGTGGGACCAGTCCGCGCAGCGGGCCCGTGGGCGATGACGGACTCTGCGCCCCCACGTCCGCCCTGGTCGCCGGACTGACGTCGGCGGCGAAGGCGTGGCGGTCAGCCGACGACTGAGACTGGCGGCGAATCCGCTTGGTGCAGTGCGGCTTCGAGGTTCTCCGCCTGCGGCAGGTCCTCGGTACCGCACAGCCGCATGACCCGCCCGACCGCATGGCCGGCGACCAGTCGCCAGGTCATGCCGCCCCTCGTACAGCAGCTGTCGACCCGATGCAGGACCGCTAGTGCCGAGGCGGCGAAGAAGTCGACCGCACTGGTGTCGACGACGAAGTTCTCCGCGATCGCAGCGTGGCGCTCGAGGTAGTCGGCCAGCCGCCCGCAATTGGCGGCGTCGACCTCCCCGCGTACGAATACGACGAGGGTGTCGTGGCTGCGTCTAGCCTCGGCGCTCGCCGCGCCCCACTGTTCGTGGACGCCGACGGACGTCGGGTCAGGGCGATAGAGGCGGCGTGTGCCGACGGGTGTCATCGTGACCCCCTGAGCTCGAGGAGCGAATAAAAGGGGCGCCGTGTCCTCGACGTAGGGGCAACGTACAACGGATTCCGCAGCCGGTGTCGACATTCGCAAACTGCACGAAAATGCGGTTTCGACGCACGTCGTCGCTACTCCTCCAGAGCCAGTACCGGCGTCGGCCGCTGGAATCCGCGCGTCACCACGAGCAGCCAGACGAAGCCGATTGCCAGCCAGATGAGACCCACCTCTAGCGTCAGCCACGACAGGCTGGTCCACAGCCACACGGTCAGGACGAAACCGATCAGCGGCAGCACCAGGTTGTTGAGGACGTTCTTCTCGCCCTCGTCGATGAAGTAGTGCTTGATGACGGTCAGGTTTACGGCCGAGAAGGCGGTCAGCGCGCCGAAGCTCACGATGGACGCCAGGAAGCCCAGATCGATCCACAGCGCGACGAGCGAGATCACCGATACGACGAGGATGGCGAACGTCGGCGTCGCGAACCGCAGCGACACGTACCCGAACACCTTGCGCGGCATGATGCCGTCGCGCCCCATCGCATACAGGATCCTGGCCACCGAGGCCTGGGAGGTGAGCGCGGAGCCGATGCAGCCCGCGATGTAGGCGGCAGTGAAGAACGTATTGAGGAACTGGCCGCCAGCCGAGGTCATCACGTCCAGGGAGCCGGAGTCGACGTCGGCGAACTGGTTCGACGGGAACACCAACTGGGACACGTACGACAGGCCGAAGAAGATGAGCCCGCACACCACGGTCGCGATCATGATCGCCTTGGGCACGCTGCGCGTGGGGTCCTTCGCCTCCTCGGACATCGTCGAGACCGCATCGAACCCGAGGAACGACAGACACAGGATCGCGGCACCCGCGAAGATCGGGCCCGCCCCGTCGACCGAGCCGTCACCGCTGAACGGCGCCATCAGGTCGACGTTGCCCGTCTTGGTGATGGTCATGAAGGCCATCACCAGGAAGACCACGATGAAGATGATCTGCAACGCGAGCAGCAGGAAGTTGGCCCGCGCCACCGAGACGATGCCGATGACGTTGAGCACGGTCACCACGACGATCGACACCAGAATCCACACCCAGGCGGGCACGGCCGGCACCGCCGCCTCCATGTAGATGCCGATGACCAGATAGTTCAGCATCGGCAGGAACAGGTAGTCGAGCAGGAGCGACCAGCCGGCCAGGAAGCCGATCGGGGCGCCGAACGTCCGCTGCGTGTACGCGTAGGTCGACCCGGCCACCGGGAACGCGGCCGACATGCGGGCGTAGGACCTGGCGGTGAACACCATCGCGGCGAGCGTCACCAGGTAGGCGACCGACAGTCGGCCACCCGTCAGCTGCGTGACGATGCCGTAGGTGGTGAACACCGTGAGCGGCACCATGTAGACCATGCCGAACAGCACCAGTGCGGGTACGCCCAGCGCTCGTTTGAGGTGACCCTCGATCTCGACTGACGACGTCGTCGACGATGACATGGCTCAACCTTTCCGAATCTCTACTGCTCTGATGAAACGAACGGTCGACCGAGTTCACCTCGGAGGTAGGTGCCCTTGATCCCGATCGCGGGCAGGTCGAGGGCAGGCGTCAGGCGCGGATCGCGGTTCAGCCATACCAGGTCGGCGCTGGCGCCGGGCACCAGACGGCCCCACACCGGTTCGCCGAAGGCCTGCTCGGCGACGCCGGCGGTGTAGGCGCTCAGGGCGCGTTCGATGGTCAAGGTCTCCTCGGGCGTCCAGCCGCCCTCGGGTTCGCCCTCCGGGGTGCGCCGCGAGATCCCGATGGCGATGCCGTCGAGTGGCGCCCCCGACGACACCGGCCAGTCCGAGCCGAGCGCCAGCGGCGCGCCCGACTCGTCGAGGCTGCGCATCCGGTATTGCTGGTCGGCGCGTTCAACGCCGAGCCGCGGGATCGTCAGCACGGTCATCAATGCGTCCATCTGTGCCCACAGCGGTTGCATGCAGGGGATCACCCCGAGCTTGGCGAACCGGGCCAGGTCGGCATCGTCGACCAACTGCACGTGCGCGATGACCGGGCGACGGTCACGCGGGCCGTTGGATTCGATCGCGAACTCGATGGCGTCGAGTGCCTGGCGTACCGCGGCGTCGCCGATGGCGTGGATGTGGATCTGCAGTCCGAGCTCGTCGACGCGGCGGGCGGCCTGGGCCAGGCTGTCGCCCTCCCACACCTGCATGCCGAACGGCTCTCCCGAGTCGCTTCGCTCCTGCCCTCCGGAATGCTCTCCCGAGTCGCTTCGCTCCTGCCCTCCGGAATGAGAGTGCAAGCCCGAGCAGTACGGCGCCAGCAGCGCCCCGGTCTCGTTCTCGACGACGCCGTCGGCGAAGAACTTCACCGTGTGTGCGGTCAGGAACGGCGAGCCGACCTCGTCGACCCGACGTCGCGCGTCCGCGAAATGCGTTACCTGCGAATCGAAGTGGCGAGGATCGGCGTATAGCGCCAGGTTGAACCGGATGCGTAGCGCGCCGCGTCGAGCGGCCTCGACATAGGTGTCGACGTCACCGGGTTCCACCCAGGCGTCCTGCACCCACGTCACGCCCCTCGCCAGGTAGTAGTCGGCGGCCGTACCGAGCGCGGCGATCCGGACGTCCTCGTCGCGCGGTGGCATGACCGCCGTCACCAGGTCGACGGCGCCCCACTCGCGCAAGGTGCCCAGCACCGAGCCGTCGGCCCGGTGTGGAATCTCGCCGAGTACGGGATCAGGGGTGTCCGGTGTGATGCCTGCCCGCTCCAGGGCCACCGAGTTGACCCACATCGTGTGGTAGTCCCAGGCGCGCAGGGCGACCGGGCGGTCGGGTACGGCCTCGTCGAGCCAGCGCGCGTCGAACAGACTGCCTTCGGCCAGGCTGCCGTCGTAGGAAGCGCCGACGATCCATTCCTCGTCGGGATGCGCGTCGGCGTACGTGCGCACCGCCTCGACGATCTCCGCGACCGAGGCGCAGGGACGCACGGCAGGCCCCACGAACTCCAGGCCACCCAGGAGCGGATGGGCGTGGCCGTCGCCGAAGGACGGCATGAGGAAGCCCCCCTCGAGGTCGATCTCGGCGGTCCCGGGACGTTCGGCGACCCTTGCGAGCGCCGCCTCACCGACCGCCGTGATGACGCCATCCTCGACGAGGAGTGCGTCATCCGTCTGCCCAGGGCCGCCTGCCCACACGGTTCCGTTGCGAAACAGGGTCATCGCCACGGTTTGGCACACTACGCGGGGTCGGGCGATGTGCATCCCGAACCGGGGCGAACGCGCCGAACGGGCCCATCCGGGTGACGTTCGGTGACGAATACAGATCGTGGAACGAGAAGACCTCGACGGGCGGACCGTCGCAGTGGTAGAGAGTGTCGTCGCGCCTGCCTGCGCCGAGCGGGTGGTCGGCCTGCCGACAGCCCTCTACCGGACGCGCATCACTCACCTCCGCCGCTCGCCGGTGCACCACTACTTCGAGCAGAGCGGCTACTGCTGGTACGTCGACGTCGACGACCTTCCAGAGCTGCCCTCCTGGCTCCAACCCTTCGCGAGATTCGAAGCCGCCGATCATCTTTCGCCACCGCCGTCAGGTGTGGAGGACACGTTGCGGGCTCGCGTCGACGGCTACCTGGCCGAGCGGGGTATTGAGCTGTCGGGCGGCACCGTGACGGGATTGATGCAGGCCAGGGTGCTCGGCTTTGTCTTCAATCCAGTGACGATCTTCTGGTGTCATGACAATGAGGGCGTACTCCGTCACGTCATCGCCGAGGTGCACAACATCTACGGCGGCCGCCATGCGTACCTGCTGCCGCCAACCGGCGATCAGCCCGCCGCCGTGAAGAAGGCGCTCTACCTGTCCCCGTTCAATGAGGTGGACGGCTACTACCTGGTGCGGGCGCCGCGCCCCGACGCCACGCTGGACCTGACGATCTCGCTGCACCGCGAGAACAAGCCCGCGCTGGTCGCGACCCTCCGGGGGACGCGGATGCGGGCATCCATCGCGAACGTCGCCTGGCTTCAACTGGTCGCGCCGGTCGCACCGTTGATGGGCGCGCTGTGGATTCGCGCCCAGGGCGTCACGCTGTGGGCACGTCGCGTGCCGCTGATTCCGCGCCCGCGCGCGATCGAGCGAGAGACGGTCGATCAACTGTGACGATCGACACGACCGCACACGTCCGTGTTGCCTTCAACGAATCTCATGCTGGCACTTCGCCTTTCGCACAGCGCCCGGCCAGATCGCGATTACCGTGACTACGGTCGCCGTGCCCAGTACACTTCGCGGCGTGACGGCCGACCTCGACGCATTGCTGCGCCGGGTAGCGCAACAGGACGTCGAGGCATTCGCGGAGTTCTATGACCTCACCCGCGCCCGGGCATTCGGGCTGGTCCTTCGAGTGCTCCGCGACCCCGGCTACAGCGAAGAGACCACCCAGGACGTCTACCTGCAGGTATGGCGCAATGCGGCCACCTACAACCCGGCGGCGGGGACCCCCTTGGCCTGGCTGATGACCCTGGCGCATCGCCGTGCGGTGGACCGGGTGCGATCCGAGCAGTCCGCTAGCCAGCGGGAGTCCCGCTATGGAGCGGCGAACGTCGAACTACCGGCCGACCGGGTCGCCGAGGCGGTCATCCAGTTCGACGAGCAGCGGCAAGTCACCGATTGCCTAGCGTCGCTCACCGATTCGCAACGTGAATGCATCCAGCTCGCGTATTACGAAGGCCTGACCTACGTGCAGGTATCGGAGCGATTGTCAGCAAACCTTGCGACCATCAAGTCACGGATGCGAGATGGCATCCGTGGTTTGCGCAAGTGTCTGGGAGTGTCATGACCGAACCAAGCGCCAACGAACTGCTGGTTCTCGCGACGCCGTACGCATTGCACGCGATGCCGCAGTCCGAACTCGACGACATCGAACGACAGCTGGCCAATGCGCCGACGCCCGTGGCGATCGCCTTCGCCGACGAGGTACGGGCGGTGCGCGAGACGATGGCGAAGATGTCTGCCTCGACCGCGCTCGAACCGCCGACCCAGCTGCGTGCGCGCGTGCTGGCAGCCGTCGACGGCGGCAAGGTGATCGAGATGCGTCCGCAGTCGACCCGCTGGCGCACCGCAGCGGTAGCCGCTGCCGCCGCAGTGGCCATTGGCCTCGGCGCCGTCGGTGTCGGGATTGCGGTACGACCCGAGCCGAAGCCTACGGCGGCAGAGCGGATCTTCGCCGCCCCGGACGTGCGGACGGTGTCGGGCGCCATTCCGACCGGCGGGACGGCGACCGTGGTGTTCTCGCGCGAGCGCAACGAGGCCGTGTTGGTGATGAACAACGTCGCGCCACCCAAGCCCGGCACCGTGTACCAGATGTGGCTCGTGGACGCGAAGGGCCCGGAGTCGGCGGGCACGATGGACGCTGGCGCAGTGGCACCCTCGACCACGGCCGTGTTGCCGGACCTACATGGATCGACCGCTTTGGCGTTCACCGTCGAGCCCAGCGGCGGTTCCTCGTCGCCGACCACACCGGCCTTCGCCGAGCTTCCGCTGGTCTGACTCAGACGCCCGCCGCGGTGGCCGCCGCCGAGGCGTCGACGACGTCCGATACGTCCTGGCGCTGCTGCCAGGCCCGGCGCTGTCGCGTGGCGCCATTGCCCTCGGCGAGCACCCGCGACATCTCGGCCCGCACCATGTCGTCGTCGCCCAACTCCTGCAGAGCGGGTCGCACGTGGTCGACGAAGCCGTTCAAGAGTGTTGCGGCCGAACGCTTCTCGCATCCATCCGCGAGGTCGATCAACTCACCCTCGAGTCCGTAGCGGGCCGCCGTCCAGTACGCCGACCGCAGCGCATGCGGATGCGGGTTCGGCACGGGCGTGCCGCGTTCCTCGTCGTCGAGCACCGTCATCACCAGCGCCCTGACGAGGGTGGCGAACAGTACGGTCTCGGCGACCGTGGCGGGGACGTCGCCGACCCTGACCTCCACCGTCGGATAGTTGGCCGACGGGCGGACGTCCCAATAGACCATGCCGTCGTCGAGCATCGCGCCCGTCTGCAGCATCATCTGCACGGTGGCGTCGTACTCCTCGGCTGAGGCGAAGCAGGGTGGCGGACCAGCGCTCGGCCATCGCGCCCACAGCACGCTGCGCCAGCTGGCGTGGCCGCTGTCGGCGTTGCGGTAAACCGCCGAGTTGGCGGTCAGTGCGAGCAGCAGCGGCAGCCAGGGGCGCAACCGGTTGGCGACCTGGACGGCCCGCTCACGATCGGCCACCGCGACGTGGACGTGACATCCCGAGATGCCTTGTTCGTGGGCGATCATCCCGAACCTCTCGGCGATCGCGTGGTAGCGCGGTTTGTCGGTGACGGGGAAGTGGTGCGGCAGGGTGGGCGGTAGGCCCACGGCGAGCAGCCGCGCGCCGGCGTCGGCCGCGGCATCAGCGGCCACCCGGCGCAGCCTGGTGAGATCTCTTCGCAGGTCTTCGCTGGAGCTCGCGATGTCAGACGTCGTCTCCACCTGACAGCTGGTCAGCTCGAGTTCGAGCTCGACACCGCGGCGGGAAGCATGTTCCGCCACCGCGGCGTTGAGGGCGACGGGCTCACCGGCGCGCGGATCGACGAGGAGGAATTCCTCCTCCACCCCGAACGTCGGGGGCGCTGGAGTGTCGACCCGACCCATCGGACTGTTCACAATGGGCTGGATCAGGGTGCCGCTCCTTATGCTCGGACGACGTACCCACGCCGCTCGAGACCCCAGTTGCCCGGCCTCCGATGGGCCCAAACCTGCGCCATCGAAGCGATACCTAAGCTGAGGCGATGGCGCGCGAATTTCGCTTCGGGTTTGGTCTGCATGCGGCTCAGCGACTAGCTGCGGTTCAGGACTGGGCTCGGCGGGCCGAGGACATGGGCTACGACGTCCTACACGTACCGGACCACCTCGGTGCGCCCGCGCCGTTCCCGACGTTGATGGCTGCGGCGATGGCCACCGAGACGTTGCACTTCGGCACGTTCGTGCTCAACGCCGGGTTCTACAAGCCCGCACTCCTCGCCCGTGACGTCACCGCCGTGCGGGACCTCAGTGGCGGCCGCCTGGAGCTCGGGCTCGGCACCGGCTACGTCAAGGCCGAGTTCGACGCCGCCGAGATTCCGTTCCCGACCGCCGGGCAGCGAGTCGACCATCTTCGCCATGTCGTCGAGTACCTCGGTGAGCACGCTGCCGACGTCCCGATCATGATCGCGGGCAATGGCGACCGTCTGTTGACGATCGCTGCGCAGCGCGCGGACATCATCGGGCTGACCGGAGGCGATCCGGCCGACGACGGCGGCGACCCGTTGGCTGAACGAATTGCGTTCGTGCGCAACGCAGCTCCGGAGCGCTTCGCGGACTTGGAGCTGAACATCTCGGTCACCGCCATGCCGATCGACGACTCCGGGGTTCCCGACCTGTCGATCACGCGACGGTATCTGACCGAACTGAGCGACGAGCAGTTGCTGCGGACGCCAGGGGTGCTGTCGGGTTCGACGAACGAGATCGCCGACGAGATCCGCCGCTACCGCGAGACGTACGGCGTGACCTACATCATCGTGCAGCAACCGCACGCAGAGGCGTTCGCGAAGGTGATCGCCGAGCTGAAGTGACTGGGCCCGCGGGTCAGCGGCCGCGGAAGGCGTCCTTCAGTCGCTCGCCCGACATCTTCACGCGGGCCTTGACCTGATCGACCTTGCCCTCGTTGCGCAGCCTCGGGTTGCCCGTGATCTCGCCAACGTTCTCCTTGACCCGCCCGGTCAGGCGGTCAACGGTGTGCTTGGCCTTCTTGGAAGCAGTCATGATCTTGGATAGCCACCGAGCGACCTCGGGAAACGCGAAGTCGACCGTGACTTCGGTATGCTGCGATCCGGTCCGCCCCCGTAGCTCAGGGGATAGAGCACGGCTCTCCTAAAGCCGGTGTCGCATGTTCGAATCATGCCGGGGGCACCACGTTCGCATTCTCCACGAGTGTGCGGACGGCGAGGGTTCACCCGCCCGAGCGTTGCGGGGTGGTGAGCAAGCCAGCCCGCGCCGCCGCCAGGGCGACGTTCGCAGCATGCTGGATCAGTTGCTCGTTGATGGGGTCGCCGGTGGTGACCAGGCGGTAGAAGAGCGGCGCCCGGAACGACGAGGTACCGGTTCCCGAGCCCGGACCGGGCGAGGTGCTCGTCCGCGTTCGCGCGGTGGGCCTCAATCCCCCCGACTGGTATCTGCGAGACGGGTACCGGGCGCACCCCGAGTTGCGTCCGTCCGCCGGTGTCGTTGCCCGTGATTCCGGGATCGGACGTATCCGGTGTCGTCGAGGCCGTCGCCGACGACGTGGTCGGCTTCGCGGTCGGCGACGAGGTGTTCGGCATGCTCCGCTTTCCCAGCTTCGGCGACGGCGCCGCCTACGCGGAGTACGTCACCGCGCCGGCAGCCGGTCCGTCACCGGCCGACACCACTGAGCGGCAAGAGCGTGCTCGTCAATGGCGCCGCGGGCGGCGTCGGGCACATCGCAGTCCAGCTCGCTAAATGGCAAGGCGCACAGGTGATTGCCGTGGCATCGGGCGGACACGAGGCCATGCTCTGCGACCTTGGGGCAGACGACTTCATCGACTACACCGAGCAACGCCCCGAGGAGTCCGTGCGCGACCTCGACCTCGTCCTGGACACGATCGGCGGCCCCGACACCGGCCGCTTCCTCCCCACGCTTCGACGCGGCGGCGCGCTGTTCCCCGTGTTCCCCGGCTTCGCCGACGCCGAACGGGCCGCGACGCTGGGCGTCACGGTGTCGATGACCCAGGTCCGCTCCAACGGCACCCAACTCGAGGAGCTGGGACGCCTGATGGAGGCCGGCATCCTGCGCGTCGCCATCGACAGCACGTTCCCGCTCGCCGAGGCCCGCGCCGCCCACGAACGCGCCGCCGAGGGACACATTCGGGGCAAGATCGTGCTCGTGGTCCCATGAGTGGCGCACGGGGCGCGCCGTCAGTCCCCGCGGGTGTCGATGACGCGCTGCGCCACGTCGATCAACTTGACGTTGGAATCCTGCGACAGCTGACGCAGCATCGCAAACGCGCGCACATCGTCGATCTTGAACCGTTCCATGATGATGCCCTTGGCCTGCCCGATCCGATCCCGCGTGGACAACGCCGACTGCAACTGCTCGCCCTCGCGGCTGGCCAGGATCGCCGCCGCGGCATGCGCCGCCAGGATCATCCCGATCGACTCCGCCTCGCTGTCCCACAACCCGGGCTCGAACCCGAACAGGTTCAGGGCCCCCGCGGTGCGGTCGGCGGTGTACAGCTTGAACGACAGCGCCGAGAGCACCCCCAACTTGACGACCTCCGGTGCGTACTTCGGAAACCGCGGCTCGTCACGGAAGTCATCGGTACGCACCACGATCTCATCGAGCGCCGCCTCCACACAGGGGCCCTCACCGAAGCGCATCTGCAACTCGTCGAGCTTGTACATCAGGTCACCGGTCGGGGCCAACGTCTCGAAGGTGCTGGCCTTGCCGACCAGCAGCACACCGGCCTCGTCGACCCCGGGAATCAACTCCTTCGCCGCCGTGGTGACGTCGGCAAGAACGTCGTCGACCTTCCGCAGCGCGATCACGCGCGAGAGCTCCGCCATGCGGAGCGCGAGATCGTGGTTCTGCACCTTCATGACAGCATCTTGCCCCCTGCGGGTACCTACAAGCACGTTTGTGACTCCTGAGGACGGGAAATGCCGAGTTACAGGTGTGCTCGGTTGTCGACAGCCGAGCAAACCTAGATCCCGCCGGTTCAGCTACGAGCCGGCGGGATCGCTGGTTCCAGGATACAAACCATTCCCCAGTCACTCTGTTAGTTGTAGTATCGTCCCACCATGCAAGGCAGCGACGTGTGGATCCTCGGCGGCCACCAGAGCGACTTCGCGCGCAACCTCACCCGGGAGGGTGTCGACTTCGCCGGCCTCACCGCCGAGGTCGTGACGGGCACGCTGCAGGCCGCCAGGATCGACGCAGCCGACATCGGCGTCGTGCACGTCGGCAATGCCTTCGGCGAGCTGTTCGCCGGTCAGGGGCATCTGGGCGCCATGCCCGCGACCGTCGTGGACGGCTTGTGGGACACCCCGTCGTCGCGCCACGAGGCCGCCTGCGCCTCCGGCAGCATCGCGGTGCTCGCGGCGATCGCCGATCTACGGTCCGGTGCCTACGACACGGCGCTCGTCGTCGGCGTCGAGCTAGAGAAGACCGTGCCCGGTGACATCGCCGCCCAACACCTCGGCGCCGCCGCCTGGATCGGCCACGAGGGCCGCGACGCGACGTTCATGTGGCCGTACATGTTCTCCGAGGTCGCCGATGAGTACGACCGCCGCTACGGTCTCGACGAGAGCCATCTGCGGGCCATCGCCACGGTGAACCTCTCCAACGCCCGGCGCAACCCGAACGCGCAGACACGCGAGTGGGCGGTGCCCGCGCCGCTCACCGACGACGACGTCCAGAATCCCATCGTCGAGGGCCGCATCCGTCGGTTCGACTGCAGCCAGATGACCGACGGCGGGGCGGGCGTCGTGCTCGTCACCGACGACTACCTGCGCGATCATCCCGAGGCAAAACCCGTGGCCCGGATCGAGGGGTGGGGACACCGCACGGTCGGCCTCGGCATGCGGCAGAAGTTGAACCATTCGGCCGACGGGCCCTATGTCATGCCGCACGTCCGCGGCGCCGTCCTCGACGCGTTCGACCGGGCCCGGGTCACGCTCGACGACCTCGACGGCATCGAGGTGCACGACTGCTTCACCCCCAGCGAGTACCTCGCCATCGACCACATCGGGCTGACGGATCCCGGCGAATCGTGGAAGGCCATCGAGAACGGCGAGATCGAGATCGGCGGACGGCTGCCCGTCAACCCCAGCGGCGGTCTGATCGGCGGCGGCCATCCCGTCGGCGCCTCGGGGGTGCGCATGCTCCTCGACGCCGCCAAACAGGTCAGCGGCACCGCGGGCGACTATCAGGTAGATGGCGCACGCACTTTCGGAACGCTCAACTTCGGTGGCAGTACGGCCACCACGGTCAGCTTCGTCGTCAGCACTGCAAGGGAGTAGCGAATGCACGTAGAGATCGTCGGAAAGTTCCTCTCGACCCTGCCCGAGGACGACGACCACCCGTACCGCACGGGGCCGTGGCGCCCACAGTCGACCGAATGGGACGCCGACGACCTCACGGTCGTAGAAGGTGAGCTCCCCCGCGATCTCGACGGTGTCTACCTTCGCAATACGGAGAACCCGCTGCATCCCGCGATGAAGGCCTACCACCCCTTCGACGGTGACGGCATGATCCACGTCGTCGGGTTCCGCGACGGAAAGGCTTTCTACCGCAACAGGTTCGTCAAGACCGACGGGTTCGCCGAGGAGAACGACGCGGGCGGCCCGCTGTGGCCGGGGCTCGCCGAACCGGTCGGCCTGGCGAAACGCGACTATGGCTGGGGCGCAAGGACGTTGATGAAGGACGCCTCCAGTACGGACGTGATCGTGCATCGCGGCACGGCGCTGAGTAGTTTCTACCAGTGCGGGGACCTCTACCGCGTCGATCCCTTTAGCGGCGACACCCTGGGCAAGCAGCAGTGGAACGGGGATTTCCCGCATCACTGGGGAGTGTCGGCCCACCCGAAGGTCGACGACAGGACCGGCGAACTGCTCTTCTTCAACTACTCCAAGCAGGAGCCGTTCATGCACTACGGCGTCGTCGACGCCAACAACGATCTGGTGCACTACGTCGACGTGCCGCTGCCCGGCCCACGCCTGCCGCACGACATGGCCTTCACCGAGAACTACGCCATCCTCAACGACTTTCCGCTGTTCTGGGAGCCCGAGTACCTGGAACGCAATGCCCACGTGGCGCGCTTCCACCGCGACCTGCCGTCGCGATTCGCCGTGATCCCGCGGCGCGGTGACACGTCCCAGATCCAGTGGTTCGAGGCCGACCCGACCTACGTCCTGCACTTCACCAACGCCTATGAGGAAGGCGACGAGATCGTCCTCGACGGCTTCTACCAGGGCGACCCAGAGCCCACCGACAACGGCCTTGGCGACAAGTGGCAGCGCGCCTTCCGCTTCCTCGCCCTGGACAGGATGCAGGCGCGACTGCACCGCTGGCGCTTCAACCTGGTCACCGGCGGAGTGCGCGAGGAGTCACTCTCCGACCGCATCACGGAATTCGGCATGATCAACCCGGGCTACGCGGGTGCGAACTACCGCTACACGTATGCCGCGACGGGCAAGCCGGGGTGGTTCCTCTTCGACGGCATGGTCAAGCACGACCTGCAGACCGGCGCCGAGGAGCACTTCGCGTTCCCCGACGGCGTCTACGGAAGCGAGACCGCCATGGCGCCCCGGCTGGGCTCTGCGGGCGAGGACGACGGGTATCTGGTCACCATCACCACCGACATGAACGCCGACGCCTCCTACTGTCTGGTCTTCGACGCCGCCAGGGTGGGCGACGGTCCGGTATGCAAGCTGGCGCTCCCCGAAAGAGTCTCCAGTGGAACGCATTCCACGTGGGCACCAGGGTCGGAGCTACGCCGCTGGCAGCAGACCGACACCGCTGCAGAGGCAGTCGGCCTGTAGGTGAACGAGCCGCGCGGAGTCAACGCCGTCGGCCGGATGCTCGGCGTTCTCGGTGACGAGTGGACACTCCTGATCGCCCAGCAGTCGCTCCTGGGCGTCACCCGATACGGCGACTTCGCCGCACGCCTGCCGATCTCTCACGCGGTGCTCACCCGACGGCTGTCGGCGATGACCGACGACGGCCTGCTGGAGCGCACCCTCTATCACGCGAAACCAGCCCGGTACGAGTACCTCCCGACCCCGCAGGGGCGCTCGCTGTGGCCCGTCCTGACGTCGATCTGGGAGTGGGAACGCCGCTGGGTGCCCGACCACTCCGAGCGCCTGCCCACCATGCATCACCTCGGCTGCGACGCCCCGTTCGCGCCGCTGGTCACCTGCCGGAGTTGCGCGCAGGTCGTCACGGAGAAGGAGCTGACCGTCGCGTGGGGACCCAGCGGGTCGTGGCCGCGGTCCATGCCCGTGGAGTCGACGCGGCGCCGGTCGGCGTCCGGGGCGGCGCCGGGGCGGGCCGGGCTGTTCCCGGAGACCATGGGCATCCTCGGCAACCGATGGGCCTTCGCACTGTTGGTGGCGGCGTTCGTCGGCACGACGCGGTTCGGTGACTTCGCCGGCCAACTCGGCGCTCCGCCCAGTTCGCTGACCCACCGGCTGCAGATCTTCACGGCGGGCGGAGTGCTCGAACCCCGCGGCGGACGCTATCTGCTCACCGAAAAGGGCCGAGCCGTCTTTCCCGTGCTGATCACCTCGCTGCAGTGGGCCCAACGCTGGTTCGCCGCACCCGAGGGTCCCGCCGTGCTGCTCCGCCATACGTCCTGCGGCAATGCCTTCGACGCCGTGCTTACCTGCGACCAGTGTGCCGGGCCGCTGCGGGGCGCGGACCTCCAGCGTCGAGGGGCCTAGCGGTCAAGCCTGAATCGCAAATTGTTGCGCACCGCGGGCCACTCCACGTCCAGGATCGAGTAGACGACGGTGTCGCGGCGGGATCCGTCGGCCAGCAGTTGGTGGCTGCGCAGTATCCCGTCCTGCTTGGCGCCCAGCCGTTCGATCGCGGCGCGGCTGGTGGTGTTGAAGAAGTGGGTGCGGAATTCCACTGCTACACAATCCAATACGTCGAACGTATGGGTCAGCATCAGCAGCTTGCACTCGGTGTTCACGCCCGTCCGTCGCACCGATTGGCGATACCACGTGTAGCCGATCTCGAGCCGCCGGTTGGGCGGGTCGACGTGACAGTAGCTGGAGGATCCGAGCACGTCGCCACCGTCGAGGGCGCGGACGACGAACGTCAGACCCGTGTCGGGGTGTTGCGCGGCCAGCCGCCCGTCGGCCCACTCCTCGGCGGTGTCGGGCGTCGGGGCGCTGGTGAACCACAGCGGCCGAACGTCGCTGGCCGCCGCCGCGATCTCCGGCACGTGGGCCCGCGTCAACGGTTCGATCGACACCCAGCGCTCCCCCGCCAACGCAACGGGTTCGAGGAAGCCGCTCATCGACGACGCCCCATCCCCGACCACGCCGCGACCATGGCGACTACCGACAGCACGGCGCAGGCCAGCACCGCGCCGCCGCCGACGTAGAGGCCGTAGCCCGCGGCCACCGGGGGTGCGACGTACAGTCGGTAGTACCACAGCACCAAGACGGCTAGTAGCACTGAGATGCCTAGGGCTGCAGTCGAAGAAGACTTTGCGTAGAGGCTGCGTGCCGCCATCGCCGCGGCCACGATCAACGTCGAACTGAGCACGACGATGAGCTGCCCTACGCCGAAGCCGTTTGGGGGCACGTCGATCGCGCCGAGCTTGCCGCCGATCGCGTTCGCCTGTCCGCCCCCGTCGACGTTCGTCATCAGCCACGGCAGCCAAGCGCTGACCAGAAGTACCGTCGAGCCGAGCACGACGAACCATCCGGGACGCAGGCGGGCCATGCGGTCGAGCGTATCGGGTTTCCGGCCCCCTTCGACGTAGGCTGAGCCCATGACCGAGCTCCCCGACTGGGCCCGGAAACTCGACCTAGCGCCGCACCCGGAAGGGGGCTGGTACCGCGAGACGTGGCGCAGCGAGCTGATCCTCGGCCAGCCCGCACTTCCGCCCGAGTACACGGGCCCACGCAATGCGGGCACCGCCATTCTCTTCCTCCTGATGCCGGGTCAGCAGTCGGCGTGGCACACCGTCCGCAGTGCTGAGCTGTGGCTACACCACCGCGGCAGCCCGCTCCTGCTCGAGGTGGGGGTGGAACATCACGACGCCACCACCCGTGTGCTGGGTAGCGACGTCGGCGCCGGTGAGGAGCCGCAGTTCGTGGTGCCGCCGGGACACTGGCAACGCGCCACGCCGCGCGACGACGAGCCCGCCCTGGTGAGCTGCGTCGTCGTTCCCGGCTTCGACTTCGCCGACTTCGTGCTCGGCGCCTCTACCGACTGAGCAAGTCCATCGCCGCCGACACCAGGGCAGCATTGTCGGGCGTGACGGAGCCGTCCGGCAGCTTGAGGGTGTCCTCCATGCCGATGCGCGTCTGGACGCCACACACGCCCGCGTGTTCGAGTAGCGGCCAACAACTCTCGTCGAGACCGTGCAGCAGCACCGGCGCCGGAGAACCGGCCGCAGCGATCCGCTCGAGCATCGCATCCGCCACGTCGACGTCCTCGTGACCCTGCAATTCGATCATCACCCGCATGCAGTGCTGGGCCATCTCCGAATCGGCCCACGCTGCCGCCGCCTCGAGATGGAACAGCCCGATCTCTACGCCGAGCCCCTTGCCCAGGAGGACGTCCGCCAGCTCAGGTGATCCCGGCTCGTGCCAGTTCAGCGACGCGAAGTCGGGCAGCACCGTCCAGGCCTCCACCGCCCGGCGCCGCGCATCGGGGTCCGGTAGCGCCCAAAACCCGGTCGTCACTCCGAGCGGCAGACCGGGTACCGCGGCGCGCACGGCCGCCACCGCGGCGGCGACGACGTCGGGCTCGAGCGAGTCCTTTCCGTCGGGCGTCTTGGGATGCATGTGCACTGCCTGGGCACCGGCTTCGTGAGCGGCGGCCGCCGCGGCGGCCAGTTCCTCGGGGGTAACGGGCAGGTTCGGGTGCTGATCGGGGGTGCGGGCACCGTTGATGCAGGCCTTGACGTAGATCTTCGCGGTGGACATGGCTCCATCTTCACCCCTCGCCCGAGAGGTTTCCGAAGTAGCCTCACCGGCATGGAGGGCCACACCATCGTCTGCGGCGATGATCCGCTGGGCTTGCGGATCATCGAGCAGCTGCGGGCCGCCGGTCGGGAGATCGCGATCATCGACTCCTCCGCAGGGCTGCGCGACGCTGGCATCGCCGACGCCGCGGCCCTCATCTGCGCCGACGACGATGATGCTCTCAACCTTGAAATAGCCCTACTGGCAAGACAATTCAACCCGAGCGTACGGGTAGTCGCCCGGCTGGCGAACAGCGTGCTGCGCGAGGCCGTCGCCATCGGCAACGGTCCCGGCGCGATATTGGACGTCGCCGATCTCGCCGCGCCGTCGGTGGTCGAGGCGTGTCTCTCGCGCACCACGCATTCGATCACCGTCGCCGGGATCGAGTTCGTCGTCTCCGGCACGGCCGCACCGCGTGACGCCACACTGCGGGAGATCTTCGGCGATCTGGCTCCGGTGGCCGTCCTGCGCGGCGACGGATCGCCGAATCCTGGCGTCGTGGTGCCGTGTCCCGGCCGCGACGAACGAGTCCACCTCGGTGACTGGACCGCGATGATCGGGACGGCCGACGATCTCGCCGCACGCGGTATCGCCGTGGCCGCGCCCGTGGCAGCCGAGGCGGCGCGTCGAAGGACACCGTGGCAGCGGACCGTCGATGCGGTGCGCGCATTCCGGGACGACGTGAACCCGAACTTCTTCAAGGCGCTGGCCGCATCGATGAGCCTGCTGCTCGGCGCCACCGTATTGCTGCGCTTCACCTACGACAGGCCGGGGATGAGCCTGATCGATGCGCTGTACTTCTCCACCGAGACCATCGCCACCGTGGGCTACGGCGACTTTAGCTTCGTCGACCAGCCGACCTGGCTGCGACTGTTCGGCATCGTGTTGATGTTCGCGGGCGTGACGACCACCGCCGTACTCATGGCGTTCGTGGCAGACCTCCTGCTGTCGCGGCGCATTGCGCAGAATGCCGGCCGGCGCCGGGTCCGCGAACTGCACGACCACGTCGTCGTCGTCGGTCTCGGCTCGTTCGGCATCCGGGTGGTGGCCGACCTGAAGGCCGCCGGCCATGACGTGGTGGCCATCGAGCGCAGCCGCGACAACCGGTACCTTCCGTCGGCCGCGCAGCTCGGCGTACCGGTGATCTTCGGTGACGCCACGCTGGCCGAGACCCTCGACTCGGCCCGCATCGATGATGCCGTGGCCGTGGCGGTGCTGACGCAGGACGACATGGTGAACATCGAGACGGGCATCGTGCTACGCGAACGATTGGGTGGGCGATGGATGCGGTCCGCGGACGCACCGGGTGTCCCCGTGGTGCTGCGCGTCTACGACCGGACCCTTGGCGCGGCCGTGGCCCAACGCTTCGGCTTCGAGAACGTCCGCTCGACGGTCGAGCTCGCCGCGCCGTGGTTCATCGGCACGGCGATGGGGCTCGAGGTGCTCGGCACGTTCTCGGTGGGGCAGCAATCGTTCATGGTCGGTGGCGTCGAGGTGGAACCGGGTAGCAAGCTCGACGGGTTGCCGATGGCCGAGATGTCCACCCGGACGAGGGTGATCGCCATCGCCCGTGGGCCGGGTTCGGGTTCCGGGCAGGTCCAGCTGCATCCTCGACGGGACACTCGACTGTTCGCCGGGGACACCGCCTACCTGGTGGGGCCGCACCGCGAACTGCTGGAGACCCTGCAGGAGGGGCAGTCCGACGTCAGAGGCCGAGCACCCTCATGGCGTTCGCCTTGAGAATCAGCTCCTCGGTCTCGGATCCGAGCTCTAGGGCGGCGAATTCCCTTCGCCACCGGTCCATTTGGACGTACGGATAGTCGGTGCCGAACAGCGCCTTGGTGCGCAGCTGTCGGCCAAGCGCCGAGACCAGTTGCGGCGGAAAGTACTTCGGGGCGTAACCCGACAGGTCCAGGTACACGTTCGCCTTGTGCGCCACGATCGCGATCTGTGCCTCCACCCATGGCACCGCGGGATGCGCCATCACGATGGTCAGCCCGGGGAAGTCGGCGGCGACGTCGTCGAGCAGCATCGGATCGCTGTAGCGCAGTTTGATGCCGTGCCCGCCAGGCAAACCCGAACCCAGTCCGGTCTGGCCGGTATGGAACAACGCAGGCAGGCCCGCCGCCTCGATGGCCTCGTAGATGGGGTAGTAGGTGCGGTCGTTGGGCTCGAACCCCTGCACGCTCGGATGGAACTTGAAACCGCGCACGCCGAGCGAAACCTGCTCGCGCACAGCGGCTACGGCCCGCTCCGGCCGCAGCGGATCGACCGTACCGAACGGGATCAGCACGTCGTGGTGGCGTGCGGCGCCCCCGATCAGATCGGCGACGGAGTTCGGCGGATGCCCCGTCGCCGTCTCGGCGTCGATGGTGAACACGACGGCAGCGGCGTTGCGCTGCCGGTAGTGAGCGGCCAGCTCGTCGATCGTCGCGGCCGCGGCGGTGCCCATCTTGAAGTACGACCGGGTGGCATCGACCAACTCGTCGTCATACGCGTGATGCCCGGAACAGTCGACCTCGACGTGGGTGTGGATGTCGATCGCCGTGACGGCAGCGACGTCGATGCCGCACTCGTAGCGTTCGGTCACGCGAAGACGGACTTGAAGTTGTCCAGAGAGTCGCGGATGTCACCCTTGAGCGACGCAGCGACGATCATGCCGATCGGCCCGAACAGGGCGGGTCCGCCGAGATGAACGTCGAACGTCACCGTGGAGCCCTCGTCGGCCGGCTTGATCTTGCCGATCATCTTGATCTTCACGCCACCCTTGCCGTCACCGTTGAGCGTCATGCTCTCCGGGGGCTTGTAGTTGACGATCGTCCAGTGGACGAGGTTGGGCATGCCCTTGACCTCGACGATGGACGCGAGCTTCGTGCCCTTCTCCAGCGTCTCCGGTACGCGGCTGCGCCACACCCGGTGGATGCTCAGCCACTCCTTGTACCGAGATAGGTCCGACGCGGCCGCCCAGGCCTGCTCCGGCGCGAGGGGGACGTCGACCGAGACGGAGAGCTTGGCCATCGCCTACGAGGCCGGCGGCGGTCCGGACGGTGCGGCGGGCGGCTGCGGCGGCGGTCCGGACGGCGCGGCGGGCGGCTGCTGTGGCGGGCCCGACGGCGCGGCGGGCGGCTGCTGTGGTGACCGGCCCGCGTTGTCGGCGACGGCCTTCCTCGCGGCCTCCTGCGCCTTGTCGACGTGCCCCGCGTACTTGCCCTGCGTCTTCTTGTCGACGACGTCGCCGACCTTCTCGATCGCCGTGTCGACCTTGTCGGCGTTCTTCGACGCCAGGTCCTTCACCTTTTCCAGGAATCCCATGACCCCACCATAATGTCTCGAATTGCTAGTCCGACCGCCAGAGCAGTCGCCGCTCCCCGAGAATTCGCCCCTGCACCCACCAGACCACCTCGATCAGAGTGGCTGCCGCCACCCCGATGGCCAGGGCAGTCACCGTCATCCCCAGGTGGGAGGGATCGAGCATGAAGACCTTCCTGGCCAACGGCAGCGAGAAGATCACCACGTACGCCGCCGCCGACACCGCGACCAGCGCGATCCGCCACCACTCGTACGGCCTCGCCACCACCGCGAGCACCCACAGCGCGCTCACCAGGAGCGTGATCAATGCCGCCGTCGACGCCTGAGTCTGCTGCGCCACGGTCGACGCGCGTCCCTCGTACGCGAGCAGGTAGCTGACGAACGTCGCGAGGCCGACGATCAGCCCGTTCGGCAGCGCCGAGGTCATGACGCGACGGACGAACCCCGTGTGGGCACGTTCCCGGTTGGGTGCCAGTGACAGCACGAACGCGGGGATTCCGATGGTGAACCACGCGGCGATCGTCACGTGGATCGGCTTGAACGGGAACAGCAATGGGTTCGTGTGGAAGATCTTCGCCGACAGCCCGGCAAGGCCCACCAGCACCGCCAGCAAGACCGAGTACACCGTCTTGGTGAGGAACAGATTCGAGACCCGCTCGATGTTGCCGATCACCCGCCTGCCCTCGCCGACGACGTAGGGAAGGGTAGCGAACTTGTTGTCCAGCAACACGATCTGTGCCACCGCGCGCGAGGCCGAGCTACCGGAGCCCATGGCGACGCCGATGTCGGCGTCCTTGAGCGCCAACACGTCGTTGACGCCGTCGCCGGTCATCGCGACGGTGTGGCCGCGGGACTGCAGGGCGTGCACCATTGCCCGTTTCTGGTCGGGCCGGACCCGGCCGAAGGTGGTGTGCTCCTCGACCGAGTCCGCTAGCTCGTCGGCGTCCCTCGGCAGTTGTCGGGCGTCCATCGTCTCGCCGTGCAGGCCGAGGCCGCCCGCGACCGCCGCGACGGACACGGCGTTGTCTCCCGAGATCACCTTGACGGTGACACTCTGTGCGGCAAAGTAATCGAGCGTCTCGCGGGCGTCAGGCCGAACCCGCTGCTCGAGCACGACCAGCGCCACCGGCGTCACGACGCCCGGCGCTCCTGGTGCGTCGACCGGGACGTCCGACGAACCGAGGAGCAGAACGCGCATACCCTTCGCGCCGATGCCTTCGGCGACTTCGGCGTCGGGCGAGGCGGGATCGAGCAGCACGTCGGGCGCACCGATCACCCAGTTGCCATCTTCGCCAAAGGAAGTACCGCTCCACTTCGTCGCCGACCTGAAGGGCGCGTTGGCGGTGGCCGTCCAGCCGGGTGGATCGCCGTACGCCTCGCCGATGGCTTGCATGCTGGCGTTCGGACGGTCGTCGGCGGCCGCCAGTGCTGCCAGCGCATCCCGAGCGTCGCGGTCGCCGAAGGTCTTCAGCTCGCTGAGTCGCATGCCGTTCTCGGTCAGCGTTCCCGTCTTGTCGGCGCACACCACGTCCACTCGGGCGAGGCCTTCTATCGCAGGCAGTTCCTGTACCAGGCACTGACGCCTGCCGAGCCGCACCACTCCGACCGCGAACGCGATCGAGGTCATCAGGACCAGACCTTCGGGCACCATCGGCACCAGCGCACCGACCATGCGCAACACCGACTCTCGCCAGCCCACGTCGGTGGTGAACAGCTGTGTGTAGATGGTCAGGAGTCCGGCGGGAATCAGCAGGTAGGTGATGAACTGGAGGATCTTGTCGATACCGCTGCGAAGCTCGGACTTCACCAGCGTGAACTTGCTGGCCTCCTCGGCGAGCTTGGCGGCGTACGCCTCGCGACCCACCTTCGTCGCGCGGTATGCGCCGCTTCCCGCCACCACGAAGCTGCCCGACTTCACCTCGTCGCCCGCATCCTTGGCCACCGGATCCGCCTCGCCGGTGAGAAGGGATTCGTCGACTTCGAGATCCGCCTCCTCGACCACCTCGCCGTCGACCACGATCTGATCACCCGGCCCGAGTTCGATGACGTCGTCGAGCACCACCTCACCTGGTGAACGTGCAGCGGTCCCAGACTGTCTGCGCACCACGGGTTTCGCCTGACCCACGATGGCCAACTTGTCCAGCGTCTGCTTGGCCCGCAGTTCCTGAACGATGCCAATCGCAGAGTTGGCGACGATGAGGACGCCGAACAACCCGTTGATGAACGACCCGGTGGACAGCACGATGACGAGCAGGACGCCGAGGATCGCATTGATCCGGGTGAAGACGTTGGCGCGGACGATCTCCTGGACGCTTCGCGCGGCTCGGGTGGGGACGTCGTTGGCCTTGCCCTCGGCGACCCGTTGGCCGACCTCGGCGTCCGAGAGACCAGTCGCCGTCGCGGCGGTCATCGCCCTGGCGCCCTGGTGAACGCTCCCATCTTCTCGGCGTCGTAGAACTCCAAGGTCAGAACGTCACCGGTGAACGTGGCCTTGGAGATCGATCCTGGCGGCGCGTTCTCACCGGTGGGTACGAAGGTGAACACGTTGCCGTCCCAGTGGCTCAGCTCGAATCTCTCGCGCGGTCCGATTGCGAGAGTGAGCCTTCCGTCGGTGTCCGCCACGGTGGCCGGCCCCCAGTAGGGGTTGTCGTAGGTGCCCACCAACGTCGGCATGGCGGGCGCCGGGGCGGGGCTCGCGGGCGGCTTCTGGCCTGCCAGAGAGCCTTCCGGCCCCTCCATCGCCGCGAACGCGTCCCCGTAGAGCGTGCGCCAATCCTGTCGGACCTCGCCGAACTGGACCAGATCGGCGAACTCGGCCGTGAGCGTCTCGGGAATGCCGGACGGGGTGGCATTGGTCAGCGCCACGATGGCCACGTCGGCCGACGGGATGATGACGAAGTTGGTGCCCGCCCCCCCCACGTCGAACGCTCCGGAGTGGCTGAGCTGCACGCGGGCGGCGGACGTCGTCCCCACGTTGAAGCCGTACCCGTAGAACCCCGAGCGCATCGCCGGTTCCGACGGCGGGCTCGACGTGATCTGCGGCGTGACGGCGGGCAGTAGCGCCTTCGGGTCGACGATCTGCTGACCGTTGAAACTCCCGTCGGCGAGCATCATCGTCAGCCACTTGGTCATGTCGTTCGCCGACGAGCTGACCCCGCCCGCGGGCGACTCCGGCTGGGCATCGCGGACGTAGAGCGGTTTGTATGCGTCATCGATGTGGATGTGCCCGACGGCCTTGTCGGTCCTCGACTCGTACTCGTCGAATCGCGAACTCGTGGAGGTCATTCCCAGGGGGCCGTAGAGGACTTCCTGGCTGAGCTCCTCCCACGTCTTGCCCGCGCTGGTCGCCACGGCCTCGGCGCCAGCGGTCAACCCGAAGTTGGTGTAGGCGTACGAGATTCGATATGGATCGAGGGGCAGCTGGCGGAGGCGGTCCAGGATGTAGCGCCTGTCGTAGCCGAGGTCCTCGAGCAGGTCACCCGCATGGTCGGGCAGGCCGGACCGGTGGGAGTACATGTCGCCGACGCTCACCATCTTGGTGACGTCCGGATTCTGCAACGCGAACCAGGGCAGCTCGGCGACGATGGGCGTATCCCACGTGATGGCACCCTGACCGACCTGGTGAGCGACGACGGTGGACCCCAGGGGCTTGGACAGTGAGGCGAGCTGGAAGACCGTGTCGGGGTCCACCTTGTTCTCCGGACTGTCGCCGTTGCGGGCATCCTTGACGCCAAACCCCTTGGCATAGACCGTCTTTCCGCCGTGGACGACGGCCACCGCCATTCCCGGGATGCCTGACTTCTTCATGAGCTCGTCGGCGATGCCGTCCAGCTTGGCGACGGCATTCTCGACGGCGTTGTCCGGCAGGGGCATTGCCGGAACCAACGGCGGTGGAAGGTCGGAGACGGGAGCGGCGGTGCTGGACGGGCTGCTCGACGGCGCCGCCCGGTCGGCCGGCTTCGAGTCACACCCCGCGATCAACGCCGTGACGGCAAGGAGGACGGCGAGGCGGGATCTCGATGAGCGCTGCACACCAGCACGTTAGCCGCTCAGGTGCGCCACCACGGGTCCAATGTGACCGACGTGTGCGATTGCTGACTCTTCTCGATGCGCTGGCCCGGCCTGGGCGTCGCGACGGCGACACCCTCGCCCTCGGCGGCGACCAGCAACCGCTCGACGGGTTCGGACCACGGGTGCGGCGCCAACCGGAACGTCGCCCAGTGAATCGGCACCAGCAGGCCGCCGGAGCCGCCCCGGCGGCGACCTCCGATCCCGTCGGTGACGTCGCGGTGCGCGCGGACGGCGTCCTCGGGGTTCATGTGGATGTCGGGCCAACCGGGGTGGTAGGCGCCGACCGGCATGAGCGTCAGATCGAACGGGCCGTAGTCCGAACCGATGTCGGTGAAGCTCTTCGTGTAGCCGGTGTCACCGCCGAAGAACGCGCGGTGCCGCGGGCCGATGATGGCCCAGGACGACCACAGCGTGAGGTCACGCGTCAGGAAGCGGCCCGAGAAGTGTCGCGCCGGCGTGCAGACCAGCTCCAGCTCGCCGAGGTGTGCGCTCTCGTTCCAGTCGAGCTCGACGATGCGGTCGGCCGGGATGTGCCACGTCCGCAGATGTGCGCCGATGCCGAGCGGAACGAAGAACTTGGCCCGCTGCGTGAGCGCGAGCTGTTTGATCGTGTCGACGTCGAGATGGTCGTAGTGGTCGTGGCTGATGATCACCGCGTCGACGGCCGGAAGCGCCTCGAGCTCGGTCGGCACCGGATGCAGCCGTTGCGGGCCGACCGCACGCGATGGTGAACACCGGTCGCTCCAGATCGGGTCGGCGAGGATGCGGTAGCCGTCGACCTCGATCATCGCCGACGAATGCCCGTACCAGGTCGCCGCCAGGTCGCCGGCCGCCACGCTCGGGTCGGGCGTCACCAACGGGACCGGCGTGGTGGGCTGCTGGGCCGGGCTGCCGCCGACGATATCGCGGGCGAGCAGGAACTGCTGCTGGCGGGTGAGGCTCGCCTCGGAGGCGGGTTCGAGGTTGACGAACACGCCGTCGCGATAGTGCGGCGACCCCTTGGTGATGCCGTCGATCTCGACCGGTGACGCGCCCAGCGCCTCTGGAGCGCCCTGGAGTGCCCGCAACGCCCAGCCACCGCCGGCCGCCGCCGCGGTCCCACCGATCAGTCGGGCTGCGCGCCAGAACATCTAGGCGCCCTTGAACTTCGCGGGCCGCTTCTCGATGCGGGCGACCTGCGCTTCGATGATGTCCTCGCTCGACCACGCTCGGTCGAAGAGCTCCTGATGGGTCGGCCAGGGATCCTCGTAGGCGCCGTCGTCGTTGAGCACGCGCTTGGCGTGCTGCAGTGCCAGCGGCGCGAACCCGGCGATCTCCTTGGCCCAGGACTGCGCGTCGGCCAGGGTGCCGATGCGGTTCGCCATGCCGGTCTGCAGGGCGTCGTCGGCGGTCAATCGCTCGGCGGCCAGGAGCATGCCGCGCGCCCGTCCGGCGCCGACCAGTGACGCGAGTCGGCGGATGCTCCAATTGTCCAGTGCGATGCCGTATTTGGCGACGGGGAACTGGAAGTATGCCTCGGGAGCGACGACGCGCAGATCGCAGATCATCGAAAGGATCACACCGGCGCCGATGGCAGGTCCGTTGACCGCGCCGATGACCGGTATCGGCGCCTGATCGATGGTGATGTTGAGCGCCTTCGCCTTCTCCGGCAGCTCGTCGGCGACGCCCTGGCCACCGGAGAGGTCCGCACCCGAACTGAACACGTGTCCCCCGCCGGTGAGGACGATCGCCCGCACCTCTTGGTCGGCGGCCTTCTCGATCGCCTCCCGCAATCCGTCGACGAGTTCGGAGTTGAGCGCATTGCGTCGCTCGGGTCGCTGCATCTCCAAGGTCAGTACGGCACCGTCGCGGGTCACACCAATCATGCCGTCAGCCTATATAGCCTTGCCCGATGAGCCGGATCGGTGCCATGGCCCTCCGAGATGCCGTCCTCGACGAGGGGTCATTCGTCAGTTGGGACGTGACCCCGCTCGACGTCGACGCCGACGCCCGATACCGCCGCGAACTCGCGGCCGCAAGGGCGGCGACCGGGCTCGACGAATCGGTGCTGACCGGCGAGGGAACGGTCTACGGCCGCCGCATCGCCGTCATCGCCAGCGAGTTCGACTTCCTCGCCGGATCGATCGGCGTGGCCGCGGCCGAGCGAATCACCGCGGCCGTCGAGCGGGCCACCGCCGAGCGCCTTCCCCTGGTCGCGTCACCGAGTTCCGGTGGCACCCGCATGCAGGAGGGCACCGTGGCCTTCCTGCAGATGGTCAAGATCGCCGCAGCGGTCGAGCTGCACAAGCAGGCGCACCTCCCCTACCTGGTGTATCTGCGGCATCCCACGACGGGCGGGGTGTTCGCGTCGTGGGGTTCGCTGGGCCACGTCACCGCGGCCGAGCCGGGTGCGATGATCGGGTTCCTCGGGCCCCGCGTGTACGAGCACCTGTACGGCGAACCGTTCCCGACCGGCATCCAGACGGCCGAGAACCTGCACCGCCACGGCGTGATCGACGGGGTGGTCCCCGTCGAGATACTGCGCTCGACGTTGGACCGCACCCTCAAGGTGCTGTCGGACCAGCCGGGCTTGCCGCCGCAGGCACCCGAAGCGGAGTCCATCGAGGACGTCCCCGCCTGGGATTCGGTGGAGGCGTCGCGTCGACCCGACCGGCCGGGCATCGGCTACCTGCTGCGGCACGGCACCACCGAACGGGTGCTGCTGTCGGGTTCCGGCGGGCATGGCGAGGCGGCGACGACGTTACTTGCCCTGGCGCGGTTCGGCGGCCAGCCCGCGGTGGTGGTCGGGCAGCAGCGCGGGGTCGGCAGGGGGCTGGCCGGCCCGCAGGCTCTGCGCGAGGCGCGGCGGGGGATGGCGTTGGCCGCGGGGTTGCGACTACCGCTGGTGCTCGTCATAGACACACCCGGGCCCGCGTTGTCGGCCGAAGCCGAGGAGGGCGGTCTGGCTGGCGAGATCGCCAGGTGTCTCGCGCAACTCGTCACGCTGGACACCCCGACGGTGTCGGTCCTGCTCGGCCAGGGCAGTGGCGGCCCGGCCCTGGCGATGGTGCCCTCCGATCGCGTCCTCGCGGCCCTGCACGGCTGGCTGGCGCCGCTGCCACCGGAAGGCGCCAGTGCGATCGTCTTCCGCGACGTCGATCACGCTCCTGAACTCGCAGCGGCACAAGGTATCCGGTCGGCAGACCTGTTGCGCAACGGTATCGTCGATGCCATCGTGCCCGAGCACACCGACGCCGCCGACACGCCGTTGGAGTTCACCGGCCGCCTCTCGGCCACCATCGCCGCCGAGTTGGTTGCCCTGCGACCTCTCAGCTCCGAGGACCGTCTGGTGTCGCGACTGAAGCGATATCGCGAGATCGGGCTGCCTTCCTAGCTTGGGCGGCCGCGGAACAGCTCGGCGGGGCGGCCCCTGCCAGCGGCGACGTATTGACCGGTGGTCTCGAGCTGGGGTGCCATGATGCGCCGAAACCGGTCTCGCTGCAGTGCCTCTCCCATCACGGCCTCGTGCGCCAGCCGTAGTTGGCGCAGCGTGAATTCGGTACCAAGCAGCCGGTCGGGATCCGGGCCGGTGACGTAGCGCGTCCGAAGATCGTCGACCGCGCGGGCGACGATGCCGCCATGGTCATGGGGCAGTCGGCCTGGCTGGGTCGTCGGCATCAGCCGGGTGCGATCGGGAAGGCGCATCGAGATGCGTTCGGAGCGGACGACGGCGAGGTGCGCCACCGAGAGCACCCAGCCGCGATCATCGCGGTCGGGGTCGTCGAACACGTGCAGTTGCCGCGGCCGCAGTCCGCGTACGCCGGCCTTGGTGCGCAACGCTCGATCGACCGCGTCGGCGAGGCGCTCCCCCGGATGAAGGAACGTGCCCGGCAACGCCCAACCGATGTCGTCGTTGCGCCGCACCTGCAGCACAAGCAGTTCCGCGCCGGTCGGGTCCAGGACGAGCAGGGCGGTGTCGACGGCAACCGACGGGCGGGGGTAGTCGGTGAGAATTCTTGTCGTCCCTTCGTTGTATCGTTTATTTAGCTCATTATTGCGCAAAATGCGCTCGGGGAAGGGCACGACATGACATCAACCACGGCTCAGGTCGACAGGGCCTACGGCGTATTGCTCGGCACTGCGGCCGGTGACGCCCTGGGCGCACCGTACGAATTCCAGCCGGCGAGGGGCCCCGAGAAGACCGTGGCCATGGTCGGCGGCGGTGCCTTCGGGTGGGAGCCCGGCGAGTGGACCGACGACACGTCGATGGCCATCGCGATCGCCGAGGTCGCCGCCGCGGGCGCGGACCTGCGCGACGAGTCGGCGCAGGACGCCATCGTCGAGCGCTGGTACGGGTGGTCGCGGGCCTCGAAGGACGTCGGAATCCAGACGCGCTCCGTACTCGACTACGTTGGGACACAGCGAGGTTGGTCCCTACCCGCCAGGTACGCCGCCCTCCAGATGCACGAGCGCAGTGGCCGTACCGGAGGCAATGGCGCCTTGATGCGCACCGCGCCCGTCGCATTGGCCTACCTTCACGACGAGGATGCGCTCGTCACCGCCGCCCGCGAGATCAGCGCGCTGACGCATTACGAGCCAGATGCGGGCGAGGCGTGCGTGTTGTGGTGCTGCGCCATTCGCCACGCGGTGCTCACCGGCGAGTTGGACGTGCGGGTCGGACTGTCTCATCTGGACGCGAAGAGCCGCGACACGTGGTCCCATCGACTGGCGGAGGCGGAGGCGTCGAGCCCGGCGGAGATCGAGAACAACGGCTGGGTCGTCGCCGCGCTGCAGGCAGCCTGGTGCGCGATCCACACGACGAACACTGCGCAGGGCCCGCCGGCCGAGCACCTGACCCGCGGACTCGATGCTGCGGTGCGGGCCGGCGACGACACCGACACCGTGGCCGCCATCGCAGGCGGTCTCCTCGGCGCGGCGTACGGCGCCTCGGCGGTTCCCAGCGCATGGCGGCGGCTGCTGCATGGCTGGCCCGGCCTTCGAGCACGCGACCTGGTTGCGCTCACCAATCGAATCATCAGGGCGGACTGCGACTTTCCGCGTCCGGAGGGGCCGGTAATCGTGAAACGGCATCCGTACGACGACGACGTGCGGCTGATCGATCGGGAGGGCGCCGAGGCGAACCAGAACCTGGACTTCGTCCTGAGCGACACCGTCGATCTAATAGACCGGCTGCGGCGTGAGGGTCGAATCGTCCTGGTGCACTGTCACGGCGCCCACAGCCGGACGCCGACCGTCGGCGCGCTGTATGGCACCCGGGTCGGCACCGTCAGCGCGGACGAGGCGCTGGCGGACGTGTTAAGCACCTTGCCCACGGCGAATCCGAATCCTGGGTTTCGCGCGGCGCTGAAGCGTCTCGCACCCCGGGGCCTGCCACGTTGATGGCATTCTGGGAGTGGTGGACTCGTTGTTGCACTTCGCCGGAAACTTCTGGTGGCTGATCTTCCCCTTGGGCGGTGTGATCGGCGGTGGCGTCAGGGCCGTCACTGCGGCCAATGAACGACGCGCCGAGCGCCGCCTCGAGCGCTACCGGATAAAGCAGCAGACCAAGATCGCCGTCGCGGAGGCGTCGGGGCGCGGGAAGGTCGATGAAGCCGCGGCCCGCCGCGAGGCGAGCAAGGTGCTGCAGCGCCATGACAGCACTGATGCCCGGTGGCTGGACTACGAGGTCGACGTGGCGAAGTTGCTCGACTTTCCGCTGATGACCGACATGCGCGAGCCGCTCACCGCGGAGTTCCACCGGGCCCGCAGCCGCGCCGACCTGTTGCGTCCCGCCAGCGCCGAGGAGCTCACCGGCGACCGCGATGCCCTACTCGACTACCGCGACGCCGTGCACGCCTACGTCACGGCGTTCGACGTCGCCGAGGCCGAGGCGATCCGACGGCGCCGCAGCGACTTCTCCACCGAGGCACAGGAACGGCTGGAGCGGGCGCAGCGGCTGCTTCGGGTGGCGTCCGACGAGGCCGCGACGGCCGACGAGCGCCGGAACGCCTATTCGAAGGCACAGCGCGAGCTGGATGGGTTGATCGTGTTGCCCGCCGTCACGCGGGCGGGAATCGAACGGGGTATCGCCGGCGAGATCGAGGCTTGACGCCCTGGTGCGCACTTGGCCTGGAGCACCGACACTTCCGGTGCCGCGGGTCGCCTACGAACGCGAGCTCAACCGAGCCGCGGCCGACGGCGCGGTCGCATAGCGCTGCAGGGTGGGACCGAGCCACTCGATCAGCTCGTCGCCGTCCATGTCCACCACGGGCGGAAGCCGCAAGACGAAGCGGCACAGCGCCATGCCCAATACCTGCGTGGCGATGAGGCCGGCCCGGCGCGGTGCATCGGCCGGTCCGAACTTGGCGATCGCGGGTAGCAACTGTGCCGCGAAGATGTCGGTCATCCGTTGCGCTGCTTCGGCGTTGGTGGTGGCTGACCGCAACAGCACCACGAGCGCCTCGTCACCCTCCCAGCGCGCCAGAAAGTGCGACACCATCGCCTTACCCACCTCAGCGGGGTCGACGTCGGACAGGTCCGGGAACTGTAGGTCGAATTCCGCCGCGGCGGCGAACAGTTGGTCCTTGCTGCCGAAGTAGCGCATCACCATGGACGGGTCGATGTTCGCATCGGCGGCGATGGCCCGAATGGTGGTGGCCTCGTAACCCGATTCGGCGAATCGTTCCTTGGCGGCAGCCAGGATCACCGACTTGGTGCGATCCGCCTTCGTGCCCATGGCAGAAAGTGTAAGCCAACAGTTGTTGACTTTCAGCCGACGGGGGGGCACGCTAAGAAAAGTCAACAACCGTTGGCATTGGGCGAGCAAGGGGCCATGACAATGAAGGACACCGACGTGCTCATCGTGGGGGCTGGCCCCACCGGTCTGACACTCGCGGCCGCACTGCTGCTCGACGGCGTCGACGTCACGTTGGTCGACCGCCAGCAGGAGGGCGCCAACACGTCGCGCGCCGCGGCGGTGAATGCGCGCACACTCGAGGTGCTCGAACGAGTGGACGTCACCCGCCGACTGATCAAGGAGGGTATCGAGGCACCGCGGTTCGCCATTCGAGACGGTGCGAAAGTTCTTGTCGCCATTGACTTCACGAAGCTGACGACCGCCTTCCCGTTCACCCTCCTGGTGCCCCAGTCGACGACCGAGCGCCTCCTCCTCGAGCGGGTTCGCGAGCTCGGCGGCGACGTTACCCGCGCCAAGTCCTTGACCACACTCACTCAGGACGCCGACGGAGTGACCGCGATCTTCGACGACCACGACACCCTGCGGGCTCGCTACGTCGTCGGCGCCGACGGCATGAACAGCACGGTGCGCGAACAGGCCGGCATTGGATTCTTCGGCGCCGCATACGAGCATTCGTTCGTGCTCGCCGACGTCGGCCTCAGTGGCGACGCGCCCAACGACGAGGTGCGGCTGTTCCTCGCCGCCGAAGGCTTGGCCGTCGTCGCCCCGCTCCCTGACGGCAGCTTCCGGATCGTCGCGCCCGTCGACGATGCGCCCGAGGTGCCGTCGGCCGGGTTCGTACAGCAGATCCTCGATCGCCGGGGGCCGGGAGGCCTCACCGTCACCGGACTCTCCTGGGGATCGCGGTTCCGCATTCATCACCGGGTGGCCAACACCTACCGCTCCGGCCGAATTCTGCTCGCAGGCGACGCCGCCCACGTCCACAGTCCAGCCGGTGGACAAGGCATGAACCTGGGCATCCAGGATGCCGTCGCGCTGGCCAAGGCGTTGACGGCCGCACTCGCCGGGCCCACCGACTCGCCGCTCGACGACTACGCCGCCACCCGCCGCCCGATCGCTCAGCGGGTCATCGAGCTGACCGACCGGCTGACCCGACTGGCCACCTTGCCTCGTCCACTACGCCCACTACGCAACCTTCTGCTGGGCGTCGTCGGCCGCGTCCCCGCAGCCTCCAACACGCTCGCATCGCGCCTGTCGGGCCTGTCGGACCGCTGACGGACATGGTGCTCCTGGGCGAACGGCTACGGTACGTCAACGAACGGCTCGTCGCACTCCTCGCTCGAGCCTGATCCGAACCGGAGGTGCCGATGCAGACGATCGAGGCCGACTACCTGGTCGTCGGCGCGGGCGCCATGGGGATGGCGTTCGTCGACACCCTGATCTCCGAGACGGACGCCACCGTGGTGCTCGTCGACCGCAACGACCAGCCCGGCGGGCACTGGCTCAGCGCCTATCCGTTCGTCCGACTGCACCAGCCCTCGGCGTACTACGGCGTGAACTCACGACGATTGGGTACCGACTCGATCGACGCCAGCGGATGGAACGAGGGCTTCTTCGAACTCGCCGGCGGTAGCGAGGTGTGCGCCTACTACGACGCGGTGCTGCGTCAGCACCTGCTGCCCAGTGGGCGGGTGTCGTACTTTCCGATGAGCGACTACCTCGGCGACGAGCGCTTCCGCACGCTCGGCGGCGAGGACTACCGGGTGACCGTCCGACGCCGCGTCGTGGATGCCACATATCTCAGCGTCATCGTCCCGTCGATGCGGCCACCGCTCTACGACGTCGCGCCCGGAGTCGACTGCATTCCTCCCAATCAGCTCGCACGACGACGACTGCGGGACCGCTACGTCATCGTGGGTGCGGGCAAGACTGCCATGGACTCGTGTCTGTGGCTGCTCCGGCACGGCATTGCACCCGACAAGTTGACCTGGATCAAACCGCGCGATTCCTGGCTGTTGGACCGCGCGGCCGTCCAGCCAGGGCCACAGTTCGCCAGGCGCGTGCTGGCCGATTTCTCCGCTCAGTCCCGGGCCATCGCTCAGGCGACGTCGATCGAGGACCTCTACCTTCGTCTCGAGAAGCTGGGCTGCCTGCTACGCATCGACAAGACCGTGGAACCGACCATGTATCGCTGCGCGATCGTGTCCCGCGGCGAACTCGAGCAGCTCAGGCGCGTCACCGACGTCGTCCGGATGGGTCGCCTCCGCACCGTCGAACCCGGTCGCATCACGCTGGACGGCGGAACTCTCGACATCGACACCGACGCGCTCTACGTCGACTGCACCGGTGACGGCATCGGCACCCGCGAGGCGACGCCGGTCTTCTCCCCCCGCGCCATCACGCTGCAATCGGTGCGGACCTGCCAGCCGACGTTCAGCGCCGCCGTCATCGCCCACGTCGAGGCGATGGATGCCGACGACGACTCCAAGAACGACTACTGCCGACCCGTACGACACCCGATGGTGCCGCTCGACTGGGTCACCATGACCGTCGACTTCAACCACAATCAGCTCACGTGGTTCGACGACCCCGAGATGATGCACTGGCTCAACCGTGCCCGCCTGAACGTGGTCAGCCACATGCAATCGGGGGACGACGACGCACGGGACGGAGCCGCTCAGATCGCGCCACGGCTGCGGGCCGCTAGCGAGAAACTCGCGGCCCTGCTGCGCGTCTGAACCCACAGCACGACCGTCGCGATTGCGGCCTCGGCGAGTGAGATGGTGGTGGCCACGGCCATCAGCGTGGACATCGTGGTCGATCCCGCCGCGACCACGGCTTGCCCGTGATGATGGCCGGGCATGGACCAGTGCACGGCCACCATGCCGAGGTTCATCACTGCCACGACGACCCATACCCGTGGCGAACTCGCCGTCCACAGCTCCCGTGCGCAGTAGAGGCACGCCGCTGCCATACCCACGATGAGAATGGCGACCACCGCACGTCCCGCGTCCCCGACCATCAGCGCGTGCAACACGGCCGACGTCGCGGCGAGCACGGCGCATGCGCGCCGTCCGAGGAGCGCAACGCTGGTGGCCGACATCGGTCAACTCTCGCACCAGGACGGCGACCCTGCCACCGGAAGCTCAGGCCAGCGAGTCCACCCAGGCGCGGTGCAGCGCGGCGTAGCGACCGTCGCCGAGGATCAATTCGTCCGGCTGGCCGTCCTCCACGATGCGCCCATGCTCGAGGACCAGCACCCGGTCGGCGACCTCGACGGTCGAAAGTCGGTGGGCGATCACGACGGCGGTGCGGTCGGCCAGCACCGTGGCCAGGGCCCGTTGCACCATTCGCTCACTGGGGATGTCGAGTGACGACGTCGCCTCATCGAGGATGAGGACCGCGGGGTCGGCGAGGAAGGCCCGGGCGAACGCGATCAACTGCCGCTGACCCGCGGACAGCCGGCCGCCGCGCTTGGCGATGTCGGTGTCGTACCCGTCGGCCAGCGCGCCGATGAAGCGATCGGCGCCGACGGCCTCGGCCGCCTCGCGGACCTCGGCATCGGTCGCGTCGGGCCTGCCGAACCGGATGTTGTCGGCGACCGACCCCTCGAACATGAAGTTCTCCTGCGTCACCATCACGACGTGGCTGCGCAACTCGGCCTGCGCCAGGTCGCGGAGGTCCACGCCGTCGAGCGTGACCACACCGAAGGTCGGGTCGTAGAACCGGGCGATCAACTTGGCGATGGTGGTCTTGCCCGCGCCGGTGGTGCCGACCAGGGCGACGGTCTGGCCCGCCGGGATGTGCAGCTCCATGTCGGGTAGCACGGGGCGGTCGGGGACGTAGGAGAACTTCACGTCCCGGAAGGCGATGTCGCCCTTGACCTTCGACAGCGCGACGGGGTCTTCGGGATCCTCGATGCCGGGCGCCTCGGCCAGCACGCCCGCGATCTTCTCGAGCGCCGCCGCCGCGGACTGGAACGTGTTGAAGAACTGGGAGATTTCCTGCATGGGCTCGAAGAAGATCCGCAGGTACAGCAGGAACGCGGTCAGCGTGCCCAGCGTCATCTCACCGTGCAGCACGCGGTAGCCGCCGTAGAGCAGCACACCGCCGGTGGTGACGTTGCCGACCAGTCGAACGGCGGGCATGAAGATCGCGAGCAGCTTGAACGCCCGCTCGTTGATGGTCTTGTAGTCATCGGCGACGTCGGTGAAGATCTGCTGGTTGCGCGGCTCGCGACGGTAGGCCTGAACGGCCTTGATCCCAGTCATGGTCTCGACGAACTGCACGATGACCAGGGCGGCGCTCTCGCGCACCTTCTTGTAGGTCTTCGCCGACTGGGTGCGGAACCACCAGACCAGGAGCACCAGAACGGGAAAGGCGCACAGACACATCAAGCCGAGTTTCACGTCGAGGACGATCAGAAGCACCGACGTGCCCAGCAGTGTCAGGACCGCCGTGATGAGACCGTCGAACCCGGTCTGCAACATGTCCTGGATCGCCTCGACGTCGTTCGTCGAACGGGCCACCACGCGACCGGAGGTGTACCGCTCGTGAAAGGCGACGTCGAGCCTTTGAAAGTGCCGAAAGATCTTGCGGCGCAACGCCAGCAGCACCTCCTGACCGATCCGCCCCGAACGGCGCAGGAAGAACATCCGGCTGATGGCCTGCACCAGCACCACCCCGCACAGCGCCCCGACGATCAGCATCAGCTCGCGGGCGGAGCCACCGTCGCCGATCGGCGGGATGCCGTGGTCGATACCACGCTGAACCAGGAGTGGCACGGACAGCCGCGCGGCGTTCTCGACCACGATGACGATGGTCAACAGGGCCACCGCGGTGGCATACGGCCGCAACAGCCCACCGAGCAGGCTGCGCGCCTCGCGGCGGCGGGAAATCGACTCATCGATCGGGAGGTCGTCGTCGTCGTTGCTGACGGCGCGGCCGCGCCAGTCCGTGGTGGTCACGACCGTCCACTCTTCGCGCGAACGCTCATCATCGTCGTTCAGCCGCTTCCCGCTGGCGGTCGTCGTCGTGGATCTCGGCCGCTTCGTGCTCGCGGTACAGGTGGTCGAGTCGGCTGCGGTCATCGTCTTGAACCCAGTCGCAACTCCGCTCGGCACCATCGTCGAGATCGTCGTCGGCGGCCAGGAGGTATCTGTATTCCGGTGCGTCTGAAAGCAATTCGGCGTGGGTGCCGACGCGCGTGATGGTGCCGCCCTCGAGCAGCGCCACCCGGTCGGCGATGAGCACCGTCGACGCGCGGTTGGCAACCACCACGCCGGTCACCGATGCCAGCACACGGCGCAGCGCCTCGGTGACCACGGCCTCGGTGTGCACGTCGAGTGCCGACAACGTGTCGTCGAGCACCAGGATGGACGGCGCCGCGAGCAACGCCCTGGCCAGCGAGAGTCGTTGGCGCTGACCGCCCGACAAGCTCATGCCCTGTTCGCCGATCCGGGTGTCGAGGCCGAACGGCAGGTCGTACACGAACCGGGCGGCCGCCACCTCGACCGCCTGCGCGAGCTCCTGCTCCGTCGCAGCCGGCCGGCCGAGCCTCAGGTTCTCGGCCACGGACATCGAGAACAGGGTGGGATCCTCGAAGGCAGTGGCCACCGCCTGCCGCAGTGCAGGCAGCGACAGTTCGCGGATGTCGTGCCCGTCCACGAGGATGGCGCCCTCGGTGACGTCGTACAACCGCGACAGCAGGGCGACCAGAACCGACTTGCCGGACCCGGTCGATCCCACGAGGGCGAGCGTCTCGCCGGGTTCGACGGTGAGGTCGACGTGGCGCAGCGCCCACACGTCGGAGTCGGGAAACTTGAAGCCGACGTCGACGAGTTGCAGGCGGCCGCCGCGGGGCGCATCGCGCTCGGGACCGTCGGTGATCTCACGGGGCGCATCGAAGATCTCCGCGACGCGGTTGGCCGCCGTCATGGCCTCCTGGGTCATGGACAGCAGGAAGCCCAACGAGGCGATGGGCCACACCAGTGACAACATCATCGTGATGAACGCGACCAGCGTGCCCATGGTGACCAGGCCGTTGCCCGCCGCGTAGGCGCCCAGACCGAGCACCATGATCAGGCTGACGCTAGGGATCACCTCCAGCAGCGTCCAGAACTTCGCCGACACCCCGACCTTGTTCACCTCGGTGTCGAACAGCGCGGTGGCGCGCTGATCGAACCGTTCGTAGGCGTACTCCTCGCGACCGAAGGCCTTGACGACCCGCAGCCCAAGGGCCTGCTCTTCCACGTGCGTCGCAACGTTGCCGGACTGGTCCTGGGCGGCGCGGGACAGCTTGGTGAACTGACGCTGGAAGTGCAGCACGGTCGCGGTGATCGGCACGATCGAGACCACCACGACGACGCCCAGCGGCCAATACATCGCGAGCAGGATGCCCGTCACGACGATGATCTGAATCACGTTGAGCAACAAGAACAGCAGGCCGAACGACAGGAACTGACGAATGGTGCTCAGGTCGTTCATCACCCGCGAGAGCAGCTGACCCGACTGCCACCTGCCGTGAAACGACATGGGCAGGATCTGCAGGCGCGCGTACAGATCCTTGCGGATGTCGGCCTCCACGCCCATCGTGGCCCGGGACACCAGCCAGCGACGGATGAACCACAGCACGGCCTCGGACATCAGCACGGCCATCGCGATGGAGCCGAGGATCCAGAGCTGCTGCTGATTCTGTTGGCGGACCGGGCCGTCGATCACGGCCTTGGTCATCAGCGGAATGGTCACGGTGGCCACCAGGCTGAGCAGGGCTGCGATCAGCATCGAGATCCAGCGCACCCGGTAGGGCTTCAGATACGGCAGCAGGCGCAGGATGTCCGACGACGACCGGATGCGCCGAGGCGGTGGCGCAATGGCCGGCTCGGAGGCCAGTCCCGCCTCACGTTCGTGCATCACGGCTTCAAGGCTCCCACGCCCGACAACCGAATTCATGCGGCGGAGGTCTCGTCGCCGAACTGCGTTTCGTACAACTCCGCATAGCGACCGCGCCGGGCGAGCAGTTTGCGGTGCGTGCCGCGTTCGACGATCCGACCGTCCTCGACGACCAAGATCACGTCGGCGGCCCGAATGGTCGAGAGCCGGTGCGCGATCACCAGAGACGTGCGGCCCTCGAGCGCTTCGGCCAGCGCCTGCTGCACCGCGGCCTCGGACTCGGAGTCCAGCGAGGCCGTCGCCTCGTCGAGCACGACCACCCGAGAGTTCCCGAGCAACAGCCGCGCGATGGTCAACCGCTGCCGTTGTCCGCCAGACAGGCGGTAGCCGCGTTCGCCCACGACCGTGTCGAGGCCGTCCGGCATGTCGGCCACCACATCGGCCAGGCGAGCCCGGCGCAGGGCCTCCCACAGTTGGTCGTCGGACGCGTCGGGGGCGGCCAGCGTCAGGTTCGCGCGGATGGATTCGTGGAACAGGTGCCCGTCCTGCGTGACGACGCCGATGGTGTCCTTCAGCGAGGCGAACGTCACATCGCGGACGTCGTTGCCCGCCAAGCGGATAGCCCCGGAGTCGACGTCGTAGAGCCGCGCCAGGAGGGATGCGATGGTCGACTTGCCGGCACCCGACGAGCCCACCAGCGCGATCATTTGTCCCGGTTCGGCCGTGAACGAGACACCATGGAGCACCTCGTCGCCGCCACGATCGTCGAGGATCGCGACCTCCTCTAGCGAGGCCAGGGACACCTTGTCCGCCGACGGATAGGTGAACCGCACGTCGTCGAATTCGACGGCGACGGGGCCGTCGGGCACGGGGGCTGCATCCGCGCTCTCCTCGATCAGCGGTGTCAGGTCCAGCACCTCGAAGACCCGCTCGAAACTGACCAGCGCACTGGCGATTTCGACGTGCGCGTTGGCGAGTGCCGTCAGGGGCGCGTACAGCCGCGTGAGCAGCAGCGCCAGCGATACGATCGCGCCCGCCTGCAGGTGGCCGCCGATGGCCAGCACGCCACCGAGTCCATAGACCAGCGCCAGCGCCAGCGCCGACATCAAGGTCAGCGAGTTCATGAAGGTGGCCTGCAACATGGACGTCCGCACGCCGATGTCCCTGACCCTGCCTGCACGCGTCGCGAACTCGTACGACTCCCGGCCAGGATCTCCGAACAGTTTGACCAGGGTGGCCCCCGGTGCCGAGAACCGTTCCGTCATCTGGGTGTTCATCGTGGCGTTGTAGATGGCGCTCTCGCGGCTAAGCGTGGCCATGGTCCGCCCGATACGGCGGGCTGGCAGCAGGAACAACGGCGTCAACACCAGCGACAGCAGGGTGATCTGCCAGGAGATGCTGAGCATCACGGCCAAGGTCAGGGCCAGTGTGACCAGGTTGCCCACCACACCGGAGAGGGTGTCCGAGAAGGCGCGCTGGGCGCCGATCACGTCGTTGCCGAGACGACTGACCAGGGCACCCGTCCTCGTCCTGGTGAAGAAGGCCACCGGCATCCGCTGGACGTGGTCGAACACCGCGGTTCGCAGGTCCAGGATCAAGCCCTCGCCGATGTGCGACGACAGCCAGCGTGTCAACAGTCCGACGGCCGTCTCCGCCAACGCCACCGCGGCGATCACCGACGCCAGCACCACCACCGAGGTCGCCGGTCCGCCGTGCACGATCGCGTCCACGACTCGGCCCGCCAGGACCGGGGTGGAGACTGCCAGCAGAGCGCCCACCACGCTGACCGCGACGAAGAAGCCGAGCCGACGATGATGGCGCGCCGAGAACAGCCAGATGCGCCGCAGCAGCGCACGGTTTGCGAGCGCACGGAGATCCCCGCCGCGGGCATTCCGCTGGCGGTACAGGGCCCGACTGGCCGCTAGTTCCATGCTCATGTAATCACCGTAAAACCTCAACGAAAGATGAGGTCAATTCCTTACCCGTGTCGCTTTATTGCCAGAGAAGTCCGTTTGCTCGCTATACCCGTTTTCTGCGCCGGGGTGGCGATTCCCACGGGTGGGCTGCGACTCACGACCGTGACGTAGACGACGCGCCTCGCGAGGAATTCGACACCTACGAGAGGCTGGGGCGCTCAGACGATGCCGAAGTAGCCAATCACACCGGCGATGGCCACCACGATCAGCGGGTTGATCTTCGTGCGCACGAACACCAACGTGCACACTGCGGTCAGCAGGTACGCCCGCCAACCGTGATCGGCGGCGCGGCTCATCACCAGCGAGGACGCAAGGATCAGCCCGACCGTCAGAGGGGCGAAACCCTTCTCCACCGCGATCCGCCACTTCGACTGCTCGGCCTTCTGCCAGAACAGTGTGATGGCGTAGACCAGCGACGCGGCGGGGATCACCATGGCGACGGTCGCGATTACACCTCCGAGGACGCCGCCCAGTACCCCGCCGACCGGCAGCCCGGCCGCGTATCCGATCATGCCGACGATCAGGATGCTCGGCCCCGGCGTGGTCTGGGAGATCGAGAACAGGTCGGCGAACTGCGTGTCGCTCACCCAGTGATGCTGTTGGACCGAACGGAGGTGCATCTCGGGCAGGACGGCATTGCCGCCGCCGATGGACATCAGCGAAAGCCCGCCGAACAGGATGACCAGTTGAAGATAGGTGCTCACGCGTCGGCCTGGTCGGCGGCGGCGCGCCTCGGCCACGCCCAGATCAAACTCAGTGGCCCCACGATGGCGAGCGTGCCGAGCAGCGGCCAACGGAAGACGCCGTTCAGCACGAAGGCCGTCACGAAGAGTGCGACCGGGACGACGCCGGTCAGGCAGGTCTTCCCCGTCTTGACCACCATGGCCAGGGTCAGCGCCACCGCCGCGGCCGACGCGCCGTGCAGAACACCCTTGACCGCAGGCACCTCCTTGAAGGTGAAGTAGAGGAACGCCAGCACCAGGACGATCACCAACGGCATGAAGCACAGGCCGAGGACGGCGGCCACCGCGCCGGGGACGGCCCGCATCTTCGTGCCGGTGAATACCGCCATGTTGACCTGGTTGGCGCCGGGCAGGATGCGGCACATGGTCATCGCGGACAGGAACTCCGCGTCGCCCATCCACTCCTTCTCGACGACGATCACCTCACGTGACCACGCCGACAGTCCGCCGCCGAACGATGCCAGCGCGATGTGGTTGAACGTGAACGCCAACTCGCCCAACGAGACCCGTTCAGGCGTCGCGGCATCACTCATGGACGAGCTCGGGGTCGTGTGGGAAGTCATCCTCGTGATGCGTCGAGGGATCGAGCGGGTCGGGCGGATCGTAGTGGTGGGACAGCTCCCAGTCGGCGTCGAACACCGCCTTGAGCCGGGCGACGACGGCCGGCTCGGTGAGCGTGATGCCGAGTTCGCGCCGCAGGTCGAAGGCGCTTCGGTCGATGTTCATGGAGCCGACCAGGGCTCGCTCGTCGTCGACGATCAGCAGCTTCGCATGGACCCTGAGGTTCTTCTGCTTGTGCACCTTGGCTCCGAACCGGCGCAAGGTGCGCAACGAGGCGAAGGTGTCGAGCACATCGGTGTCGCTGATGCCGTGCCTGCCGCCGCACAGGACGTGCACCTTCACACCGCGGCCTACTGCGGCGGCGAGGTGATCGAGGATGACCGCGTCGACGAACTTGGGGTGCTGGACGTCGACCCGGCGCGTGGCGGTGTCGATGAAGCGGGCCATGTGGAGACGAGAATTGGAATTGCTCCACAGGAGGCCCTCGTAGACCGACGGCACCCAGTCGTCGTGGTTCCAGTCGGCGTCGAACACCTCGACGATCTGGGCGACGAGCGCCGGATCGTCGACGATCACGCCGTAGTCCCTGGTGAGGGTGAAGTACTTGAGGCACATGTTGAAGGTGGCGACCAGCGCGACCTTCCCGTCGACGACCACCGACTTCTCGTGGGTGACGTAGAACTTCGGGTTGGCCCACTTGACGTCGATGCCCGCTGCGGAGAAGCGCTCGAAGGTCTCGTCGTTCGCCCGGTCACCGCCGGAACGGGCCGCGTTGAGCATCACCCTGACGTCGACCCCTGCGCGCCTTCGGTCGATGATGGCCTCGATGAGGCTTTCATCGGTCAGCGTGAACTGCTTGATCAGCAGCGATGTCTGCGCCGATCCAAGGAGATCGAGGACTGGGCCGAGGCCGTCATCAGGTTCGACGATCAGGCGGGGACCGTTCGGCTGCACGAGGGTTGAAGTTAGCACCGACCATGGGCATTTCGCCTTGCCAACGCGTAAATAAGTCCGAGCCGCGTCGTAGCCGCACACGCGCCTACCGCACCGACTGAACTGCGTCAGGCAAGATGACCCCATGGAGTTGGGAGCCAGCGGTACTGCGTCCCCACGAGTGCTCGTGGTGGACGACGACCCCGACGTGTTGGCTTCCCTGGAACGGGGACTGCGGCTGTCGGGTTTCGACGTCAGCACCGCGGTCGACGGCGCCGAGGCGCTGCGCAGCGCGACCGAGACCCGGCCCGACGCGATCGTCCTCGACATCAACATGCCGGTGCTCGACGGCGTCAGCGTGGTGACCGCGCTGCGGGCCATGGACAACGACGTGCCCGTGTGCGTGTTGTCGGCGCGCAGCTCGGTGGACGACCGCGTGGCCGGCCTCGAAGCCGGCGCCGACGACTACCTCGTCAAGCCCTTCGTCCTGGCCGAGCTGGTCGCCAGGGTCAAGGCCCTGCTGCGGCGACGCGGCGCGACGGCGACGTTTTCCTCGGAGACCATCGCCGTCGGCCCGCTGGAGGTGGACATTCCTGGCCGACGGGCCCGCGTCAACGGCGTCGACGTCGATCTGACCAAGCGGGAGTTCGACCTGCTGGCCGTCCTCGCGGAGCACAAGACCGCCGTGCTGTCCCGCGCTCAGCTGTTGGAGCTGGTGTGGGGTTACGACTTCGCCGCCGACACCAACGTCGTCGACGTGTTCATCGGCTATCTGCGCCGCAAGCTCGAGGCGGGCGGCGCTCCCAGGCTGCTGCACACTGTCCGGGGCGTGGGGTTCGTCCTCCGGCAGCAATAGGTAGGCCGTGAACTTCCTGTCGCGCGTCCTCCGGCGAACACCATCGCTGCGGACCCGCGTGGCGTTCGCAACGGCCATCGCGGCGGCGATCGTGGTCGGCATCGTCGGCGCGATCGTGTGGATCGGCATCACCAACGACCGCAAAGAACGGCTCGACCGGCGGCTCGACGAGGCGGCCGGCTTCGCGATCCCGTTCCTGCCTCGCGGCCTTGATCAGATCCCCAAGTCCCCCAACGACGAGGACGCGATCATCACCGTGCGCAGAGCCGACGGGCAGGTGACGTCCAACTCCGACGTGACGCTGCCGGAACTGCCCGCCGGTTACGCCGACACCACGATCGACGGCGTGCGCTACCGGGTCCGCACGGTAGAGATCACCGCTCCGCAGGGACAGATGACGGCCGCGGTCGGCGCCACCTACGACGCGACCATCGCCGACACCAACAACCTGCACCGCCGGGTGATCATCATCTGTTCGTTCGCGATCGGCGCGGCGGCCGTGGCGGGCTGGCTACTGGCCGCATTCGCGGTCCGCCCCCTGAAACGGCTGGCCCAGCAGACCCGCGCGATCGACGTCGGCGGCGCGGCGCCCGACATCGACGTCCGGGGTGCCACCGAGGCGGTGGAGATCGCCGACGCCATCAACGGCATGGTGCAACGCATCTGGGAGGAGCAGGACCGCACCAAGGCCGCCCTCGTCTCGTCGCGCGACTTCGCCGCCGTGACGTCCCACGAGTTGCGCACCCCCCTGACGGCGATGCGCACCAATCTCGAGGTGCTTGCCACGCTGGACCTGGCGGAAGATCAGCGCAAGGAAGTGCTGAACGACGTCATCCGGACGCAGACGCGCATCGAGTCGACCCTTTGGGCGATCGAAAGGCTTGCCCAGGGCGAACTCTCGACCTCCGACGATCATGCGCCCGTCGACATCACCGAACTACTCGATCGTGCCGCCCACGACGCGATGCGCGTCTACGCCGATCTCGACGTCTCGCTGGTGCCCGCCCCGACGGTCATCATCGTGGGCCTGCCCGCCGGGTTGCGGCTGGCCGTCGACAATGCGATCGCCAACGCGGTCAAGCACGGTGGCGCCACGCGGATCCAGCTGTCGGCGGTGAGTTCCCGCGCCGGCGTGGAGATCACGATCGACGACGACGGGGTCGGAATTCCCGAGGAGGAACGCACGGTCGTGTTCAATCGGTTCGCGCGCGGTTCGACGGCGTCGCACTCGGGTTCTGGCCTCGGATTGGCATTGGTCGCCCAGCAGGCCGAATTGCACGGCGGGACCGCATCTTTGGAGCAGAGCCCGCTGGGCGGAGTCCGGCTGCTGCTGCGTCTGCCCGGCCCGTCCTGAGAGCTCTCAGGTCGCCTTGACCTCGATGTCGTTGACGATCCGCACCTTCGGCCACGTCGTCTCGGCCGCCGACCCGGCCGCCGACTTGAGTTCCTCCGAGGCGGCCGTCCCCGTCAACGTCACGGTGTCGCCGACGAGCTTCGCGGTAAACCCCGGAATGTCCAGAGCCGCGCCGAACAAGCCGCCCAGCCCGGAGAACTCGGGCGCCTTGACACCGGCCCGGACGGTCAGATGGCCGACGATCCTGGCCCCCGGCATCGCCTGCCTGATCGACTCGGGCAGCAAGCCCCTCGTCGCCTCGTCGGGCAGCTCACCCGTCAGGTCGAACCCGTTACCCGTCCGGACGATCGACATCGCGCCGAACGGACCGCCCGCCTCCGTCGTCTCAACCGTCGTCGAGGTGGTGGTCGCGGGCGGCATCGTGGTCGCATCGGTTCGGTCCGAACCCCCACACCCGGCCAGCGCGAGCAGCAGGGACAGGACGATCAGGAACGGGGCGCGCACTCAGCGGGCGTCGAGGAGGTCGATCACGAAGATCAACGTCTTGCCCGACAAGCGGTGCCCGGATCCCTCGGGGCCGTAAGCCTTCGCCGGCGGGATGACCAGCTTGCGCCGACCGCCGACGCGCATCCCGGGGATGCCATCCTGCCAGCCCTCGATCAGACCGCGCAATGGGAACTCGATGGACTCGTTGCGGTTCCACGAGCTGTCGAACTCGTCACCGGTGTCATATTCGACGCCGACGTAGTGCACCGTCACGGTGCCACCGGGGACTGCCTCGGGGCCATCGCCGACGACGACGTCTTCGATCACCAGTTCGGCAGGCGCCGGACCATCGGGAAATTCGATCTCGGGTTTCGTGGCCACGGTTCACACCGTAGTCGGGCAGACTGGAGACGTGACTATGGACCCGAACAAGGACACTGACATTCTCGCTCACGTGCACGAACTGGTCGCCGAGGAGAAGGAACTCCGAGCGAAGCTCCAGCATCACGAGATCGACGAGACCGAGGAACATCGCCGACTTCGCGGCCTCGAGGTACAGCTCGACCAGTGCTGGGATCTGCTCCGGCAGCGGCGGGCCCTGCGCGAGACCGGCCAGGATCCCGACCAGGCCAGTGTGCGCCCCGAGACCGAAGTCGAAGGCTACCTGAACTGAGCGAGCGGTGAGCTTCGCCTCGATCCTCTAGGGCACGAGGTCAGTGCGCGGTCAATTTCGCCAGAAGCGCTGCGAGCGAGCTCAATTCGGTCGGGCTCAGCTCGGTGAATGGTGAGGGCGCGGGATCGTCGACCCGGTCGATGCTCGCCACGACGCGGCGGCCCTCCTCGGTCAGCGAGATGACCTTGCACCTACGGTTGCTCGGATTCACCTCGCGCACGACCAAGCCTCGATCCTCCAGGTCGTTGACCGCGACGCTGGTGGCCGGCGCGTCCATGGCGGCGGCCTCGCTGATCTCCTTGGCGGTCATCGGCCGCTTGGCCAGTCGGCGGAGTACGCGGATCCTGCTGAAGGGCAGGCCCGTGGTCTCGACGACGTCCCGCTTCCAGGCGTCCCGGTTGTCGATGACGACGGCTGCCATGGTGCGCCAGACCTCGTCGGCCAGTCGGTCGTCAGACATTGGCGTCCACCTTCCGGGCGGCGGTACCGGCGATCAGCGGTGCCAGGCGCTCGGCTGACTCCATCGCCCGCGGGGTCGTCGAGAAGAAGCCCAGCAGCGTGATGATCACACCGATCCCGATGCACATGAACCACAGGGGCCGGGCGGACCCGGCGAAGTCGGCACCGGTCTGCGCGAGCGCGGACCCGGCGATCGAACCGCACAGCGCCACACCGATACTCACCCCGATCTGCCGACTGGTCGACGTGACCGCCGACGCGGCACCCGCCCGATCGAGCGGCATACCGCTCACCGCCGCGTTGGTGATCGGGGCGTTGACCATCGAGAACCCTATGCCGAACACGGCGAAGATGACCAGCAGGCCCCACACCGGTGTGGTCTTGGTGAGGTAGGTGAGCAGCACGGAGGCGACGGTGATCAGCACGCCGGCCGTCAACAACGACGGACGCGCGCCGAACCGGCCGACCATCCGACCCGAGATCGGTGAGAACACCAGGGCGCCAATGGCGATGGGCGCGTAGATGAGTCCCGTGTGCATGGCGGAGTAGCCGCGCTCCCCCTGGAGGTACAGCGACATCATGAAGAGGAACGCGCCCCAGGCCGAGAACGCGCAGATCGCGGTCAGGGTGGCGCCCGCGAAGGGGAGGCTGCGGAAGAAACGCAGGTCGATGAACGGGTCATGGCGCCGGGCTTCGTACCGCAGGAAGGCCACGAACGCGATCAGAGCGACCACTGCCACCGCGATGACCCGGGGATTGGTCCAGCCGTAACCGGGGCCCTCGATGAGGGTGAACACCACACCGAACAGGAACAGCACCGCGAGAGCCTGGCCGATCGGGTCGATGTTGCGCATCGTCTTCGACTTGGTCTCCGGCACGAAGATCGCCGTCAGCACGATGGCCGCCGCACAGATCGGCAAATTGATCCAGAACACCGCGCGCCAGCTGACCATTTCGATCAGCAGGCCCCCGACGACCGGTCCGAGCGCCATCGAGATGCCGACCACCGCACCCCAGAAGCCCAGTGCCCGCGCCCGCTCGACGCGACCGGTGAAGATCTGCGAGATGATGGACAGCGCAACGGGATTCAACATCGAGCCACCTACCGCCTGCAGCAGGCGGGCGCCGATCAAGGTGTCGATGTCGGGCGCCAGGCTGCACAGCAGCGAGCCGACGGCGAACACGACGAGGCCGATCTGGAATACCCGTCGGCGACCGAACCGGTCCCCCGTCGCACCGGAGAGCATCAGAAGGGACGCCAACACCAGCGTGTAGACGTCGACCACCCATTGCAACTCCGACGGCGAGGCGTTCAGGTCGGTGCGAATGCTCGGGATCGCGACGTTGACGATCGTGGCGTCCATCGACACGATCAGCAGACTGAGGCAACAGGACACCAGGATGATGGCCTTGCGCCGGGGAGTCAGCGTGTCGCCAACATCAGTTGTATTCACACAACTATTGTGGAACTACAACCGTCGCGATCGCAAGCGACGAACCGGTGACGTTCGTCGCAGTGAGGGTCAGCGACCGCCCATGTCCGAATAGTCACGCTCGGTGTAACCGGTGTAGATCTGCCGCGGGCGCCCGATCTTGCTGGGCGACTCGTGCATCTCGCGCCAGTGCGCAATCCAGCCGGGCAGCCGGCCGAGGGCGAACAGCACCGTGAACATCCGGGTCGGGAAACCCATCGCCCGGTAGATGACGCCGGTGTAGAAGTCGACGTTCGGGTAGAGCTTGCGCTCGACGAAGAAGTCGTCGGTCAGCGCGACCTCCTCGAGCGCCTTGGCGATGTCCAACAACTCGTCCTGGACGCCCAGCTTGGTGAGGATCTTGTCCGCCTGCTCCTTCACGATGCGCGCCCGCGGGTCGTAGTTCTTGTACACGCGGTGCCCGAAGCCCATCAGCTTCACGCCCTCTTCGCGGTTCTTCACCTTGCGGACGAACTCCTGGACGTCACCACCGTCCCGGCGGATCTTCTCCAACATCTCGAGCACCGCCTGGTTGGCGCCGCCGTGCAGCGGACCCCAGAGCGCGTTGATTCCGCCCGACACGGAAGTGAACAGGTTGGCCTGCGACGAGCCGACCAACCGCACCGTCGACGTCGAGCAGTTCTGTTCGTGATCGGCGTGCAGGATCAGCAGCAGGTCCAGCGCGCGGACGATCTCCGGGTCGACCTCGTAGGGCTCGGCGGGGAAGCCAAACGTCATCCGCAGGAAGTTCTCGACCAGCGTGAGCGAGTTGTCCGGGTAGAGGAACGGTTGTCCGACCGACTTCTTGTAGGCATACGCCGCGATCGTCGGCAGCTTGGCGAGCAGCCTGATCGTGGAGAGCTCGACCTGTTCCTTGTCCAGCGGGTCGACCGAATCCGGGTAGTACGCGGAGAGCGCATTGACGGCGCTGGACAACACCGGCATCGGGTGGGCGTCACGGGGGAAGCCGTCGAAGAAGCGCTTGAGATCCTCGTGCAGCAGGGTGTGCCGCTGAATCTGGGTGGTGAACTTCTCGAGCTGGTCGGCGGTCGGAAGTTCGCCGTAGATCAACAGATAACTGACCTCGATGAAGGTCGACTTCTCCGCGAGTTGCTCGATGGGGTACCCGCGATACCGCAGGATGCCCGCGTCCCCGTCGATGTAGCAGATGGAACTCTTGGTGGACGAGGTGTTGACGAAGCCCCCGTCGAAGGTGGTGTACCCGGTCTTGGCCAACAGGGACCCCAGTGCGATGCCGTCGGATCCCTCCGTGGCCTTCACGATCTCCAGGTCGATCTCGCCCCCCGGATAACGGAGGGTGGCGACCTCATCCGAATCGTGGCGGGGACTGGAGTCTTCGGGCACGTTAACCCCTTCTACGGTTGTCGACCGGAACGAAGCTGTCCGTCACTAGTAGGAAGGTAGTCGCTATCGGTTTCGAGCGCTTGCGGGGGGTTGACCCCTCGCGGTCTCTTCAATCCGCCACGGGACCCAGGTCCGGCGGAACAGCTCGTACTGCGCCCGAATCCGGTTGCACAGGACGTGGGGCTCGAGCGGGTCGTGGCCGGGGGTTCCCAGCCCAGCGAAGGCGTTGGCGAACAACACCGTCCAAGTGTCACCCACCATTCGGACGGCCGGATCGGAGGCCGGAACGCCCATCCGACGACCCATGACCGCGAACGCCACCCGCTCCTCGACCGCCCGCTGGTGCAGGAACGCCGACGACCGCAACGACTCGGCATTGTTGATGATCTGGATCAGCACGGCCATCCGCGTGAAACCCGGCGTCTGCTGCCCCGCGCCTGCCCCGAACACCTCGAGATGAGCCCGTAGCTGCGCCTCGTACTCGTCGATGTCGGTCGGCTGTTCACTCAACGCGGCGGCGAGGAAGGCGTCCACGTCGCCGGTCATCGCGGTGATCACCGACTCCTTGGTCGGGAAGTACCGGCTGAAGGTCCTTGGTGACACGTCCGCGGCTGCGGCGATCTGTTCGACGGTGGTGTTGTCGTACCCCTGTCTCAGACACAGGTCGGCAGCAGCTTCGATGAGGGTCGCGCGAGTTCTCGACTTCTTGCGTTCCCGCAGGCCTGGTGGCGGGACTTCAGCGGAAGCAGGATTAGCCATACACCGGCTCGTAGTCGGCCCCCGCCGGTGGACATTTCAGGTCGCTCGACATCCACGACACTTGTGCGAGTGCCTCGTTGAGTCGTTGCGCCATCACGATCGGCCCCAGCCTCGTGGTGGCGGTGTCGGCGATGAGGTCCCCACACGCGGCCACGATGGTCGCCGAGAAGATGATGTTCACCAGACGCGCCCGGCGGTCCGCGACATCCACCCCCATCCGCTTGGCCAGCACGACCTGCGTGACGTCGTGGCGGAACTCGAAAGCCGCCTGCTTCAACGTGTCCGACGCGTTGATGACACGCAACATGAGGACGATGCGGTCAGTGGTCATCCTGCCGATCTGCTGGCTCGCCACTCGCGTCAGGACGGTCACGTGGGCTTGTCGCATCGCCTCCAGCGGTCCGACTTCCGAGTCGATGGTCTCCAGTTCCTCCGCGACCACACTTGCGTAGTCGTCGATGAGGGTGAGGAACACCGCGTCCTTCGTCGGGAAGTAACGACTGAAGGTTCGAGTCGACACCTCTGCCGACGAGGCGATCTGTTCGACGGTCGTTTGCTCGTAACCGTGTTTGAGGCAGAGATTCATGGCGGCGTCGATGAGCACTGCCCGCGTCCGGAGCTTCTTGCGCTCACGGAGGCCCGGCGCCGACACCCTCGACACATCGATCACGAGGAGATGTTAACCCGCTGGGAAGAATTCGACGCGTTGTGGCGAACTCAGACGCGGTAGCGGATGAACGCCGGTACCAACAGTGCGGCGATCACCACGCCGACCACGACGAGGCCGCCACCGCCCGCTGCAGCCACCGTCGTGCCGACGACGGCCGCCGACGCGCCGTGGACCGCGTCGGCCAACCGCGGTCCACCGGCGACGACGACCGTGAAGACGCCCTGCAGTCGGCCCCGCAGGTCGTCGGACGCCGCCTGTTGCAGAATCGTCGAACGGAACGCCGACGACACCATGTCGGCCGCACCGCCGACGGCCAGGAACGCCAATGCGATCCACAACAACGCTCCGGCGCGACCATCGGCGGATCCGGCGGCGAGACCGAAACCCACCATGGCCAACCCCCACACCACGATTGCCAGCACTACCGCGAGACCTTGGCGGTGCACCCGCGGTAGCCAGCCCGAGAAGACTCCGCCCGCGACGGCGCCCACCGCAATGGCCGCCGACAGGTAGGCCATCGCGCTACCGCCCTCGACCGGCCCTCCGAAACTCTCGTGGGCCATCTGCGGGAAGAGGGCCCGCGGCATGCCGAAGATCATCGCGATCAGGTCGACGACGAAGGACATCAGCACCACGCGGTTGCCGGCCAGATACCGGAACCCGTCGAGGACTGCAGCGAACCCCCACCGGGCAGATCCCCGTGCCGTTCCGGTCGGCGGCATCTTCGCTAGCGCGAATGTCGCGAAGATCGGGGCGATGCACGTAAGCGCGTCGATGAGGTACAGCGTCGACAGGTCGACGAAGTGCAGGAGCACCCCGGCGAGCAGCGGTCCCACGATCGCCCCGAACTGCATGACGGTCATGTTCAGCGAGTTCGCCGCGGGCAGTTGCTCCAGCGGCACCATCCGGGGAATCGCCGCCGAACGGGTCGGGCTGTTGATCGCGAAGAAGGCCTGCTGCACCGACAGCAGACACAGCACCACCCACACGTTGTTCAGGCCCAGCGCCGCCTGCACCCACAGCAGCACCGACGACACCGCCAGCCCGATCGACGCGATGACCAGCAGCAGCCTGCGGTCCATCGCGTCGGCCCACGCGCCACCCCACAGCCCGAAGACCACCAGGGGAACCACGGCGAAGATGCCCGATAGCCCGACGTAGGCCGAATTCTGAGTGAGTGCGTAGAGCTGAACGGGAACGGCGAAGATGGTGAGATTGGCGCCGATGACGGTGACGATGCCGGCCAGCCACAGCCTGCGGAAGTCCGGCGTCCGCAGTGGTGTGGTGTCGGCGAGGAACCCCGCCACTCCTAGGGTTGCAGCCGCGAGACCGCAACCGCTCCGGCGTCGCGGGTGACGCGAATCCGGTTGTGCACCCGGTTTTCCCGGCCCTGCCAGAACTCGATCTCATCGGGTGCAATGCGGTAGCCGCCCCAGTTCGCCGGTACGGGCACGGACTCGACTCCGGCGAACCGTTCGGTGACGTCGGCGAGCTGCTGCTCGAGCGCTTCCCGGGAGGCGATGGGCTGGGATTGAAGGGACGCCCACGCCCCCAGCTGTGAGCCGCGCGGCCGCTTGGACCAGTAGTTCGCCGTCACCTCGGGCGCGACCTTGGTCACCGCGCCGCGGACGTGCACCTGACGCCCGAGGGCGTACCACGTGAAGGTGGCCGACGCGTAGGGCGTCGCGAGAAGGTGTTGCCCCTTGGCGGAGTCGTAGTTCGTGTAGAAGGCGATGCCGGTGTCGTCCACGCCCTTGCACAACACCGTCCGGGTGGAAGGCCTTCCCTCGCCGTCGACGGTGCCCAGCACAATGGCGTTCGGCTCCACGATCCCGGCACGTTCGGCCTCGCCCAACCACTTGCGCAGCAACACGATCCACCCGTCTTCGAGCCAGTCGGCATCGAGATCTGGGCTGCCATCCTTCTCGGGCGATCCATACTCGACGCGCATGCGCGCCAAGTGCTCACCGTCGTCGCCGGTCACTGCGCTCCTCCCCTGGGAAACCACGAATGCGACGCTACGCCCACCGGCAGGAATCAGCTTCGGACCGGGTGCGAGAATCTGCCCATGACTAGCACGTCAACGGTTCCAAGCGGTTTACCAGACGGCTTCGTAGAGGGCCTCGAAGGCGTCGTCGCCTTCACCACCGAGATCGCCGAACCCGACAAGGACGGCGGCGCCTTGCGCTACCGCGGCGTCGATATCGAAGACCTCGTCACCCAGCACGTCACCTTTGGCGACGTGTGGTCGCTGTTGGTGGACGGCCGATTCGGCAATGGCCTGACGCCTGCGGAGCCGTTCCCATTGCCCATCCACACCGGCGACGTCCGGGTCGACGTGCAGGCGGGGTTGGCGATGCTCGCCCCGATCTGGGGGTATCAACCGCTCCTCGACATCGACGACGACACCGCCCGCGACCAGTTGGCCCGCGCCTCGGTGATGGCCCTGTCCTATGTCGCACAGTCGGCGCGCGGAATCCATCAGCCCGCCGTTCCCCAGCGAACCATCGACGAATGCGACTCGGTCACAGAGCGATTCATGACGCGCTGGAAGGGCGATCCCGACCCCAAACACGTTGAAGCCATCGATGCGTACTGGGTCACGGCGGCCGAGCACGGGATGAACGCCTCCACGTTCACCGCTCGGGTGATCGCCTCGACGGGTGCTGACGTCGCCGCGTCGCTGTCCGGTGCCGTCGGCGCGATGAGCGGTCCCCTGCACGGTGGGGCGCCGGCCCGGGTGCTGCCGATGATCGAGGAGCTGGAGCGCTCCGGTGACGCCCAGGCAGTGGTCAAGGGAATCCTGGACCGCAAGGAGAAGCTGATGGGCTTCGGCCACCGCGTCTACCGCGCCGAGGATCCCCGGGCCCGCGTGCTGCGGGCCACCGCCGAGCGGCTGGCGGCCCCGCGCTTCGAGGTGGCGGCCGCACTCGAGCAGGCTGCGCTCACCGAACTGCGCGAGCGACGCCCCGACCGTGCCATTGAAACCAACGTCGAGTTCTGGGCCGCCGTCATGCTCGACTTCGCCGGCGTGCCGCCGAAGATGATGCCTGCCATGTTCACGTGTGGCCGCACCGCGGGTTGGTGCGCGCACATCCTGGAACAGAAGCGGCTCGGCAAGCTGGTGCGTCCCGCCGCCATCTACGTCGGCCCCGCCCCCCGCAGCCCGGAATCAGTCGAGGGCTGGGATCAGATCACGGCGTGACGTTCGACTCCGCCGCCAGGGCGTTCGCCGCACTCGTCCACACCATCCCCGAGTCCGCTTGGGCGGGGCCGGGACTGGGAGAATGGGATCTGCGCGCTCTCGTCGGGCACACGTCGCGCTCGCTGATCACCGTGAGCACGTATCTGCAGAACACCGCCGACCACGAGGACGTCCACGACGCCGCCGACTACTACGTGAAGATCGCCGACTACGCTGCGGCAGCGGGCGCGGCGGCGATCGACGAGCGGGCTCGTAAGGCGGGCCGCGAACTCGGCGAGGACCCCGCGGCGAAGATCGACGTACTGCTCGAGCGCGTACTCGAAGACGTTGCAAGCGTTGGTGATCCGCTCATCGAGGTGATCGGTGGCCTGGGTGTCAGATTGAGCAACTATTTGCCGACGCGGGTGTTCGAACTGGCGGTCCACAGCCTCGACATCGCCAAGGCCGCGAACGTCGGGTTTGCGCTGCCGCCGGACGTGCTCGCCGACGCGACTGCGCTGGCCGCCCGCATCGGCATCGCCCTCGGCCGCGGAGAGATGGTGTTGACGGCCCTCACCGGCAGGGCCCCACTGCCCACCGGATTCTCCGTCGTATAGCCACCGATGAGTTTCGGCGGGTGGCACGGTCGACATCGGTGAACGTCCACCCTCGAGAGGAGCCCCACCATGGCGATCGAAGTGCAACCGGCCGTCTCCCCCTATCTGATCGTCGATGACGCCGCCGCGGCCATCGACTTCTACGTCGCCGCCTTCGGGGCGGAGGAACTCGGCCGGGTGCCGGGGCCCGACGGGAGGCTGGTCAATGCGGCCGTGCGCATCAACGGCTCGGTGGTGATGCTGAACGACGACTTCCCCGAGATGACCGGCGGAAAGTCGATGACACCGAAGTCGCTCGGCGGCACGCCCGTGACGATTCATCTCACGGTGACCGACGTCGAGAGCCAGTTCCAACGGGCAGTCGATGCCGGCGCGACCGTCGTCGCCCCCCTGGCGGATCAGTTCTGGGGCGACCGCTACGGCGTCCTCCACGATCCCTTCGGTCACATGTGGTCGATGGGGCAACCGATGCGCGAGGTCAGCAGCGAGGAGATCGCCGCAGCCATGAGTCAGGGCACGTAGGTCGCCAGCAGCGCCGTCGGCAGCGCGTTGGCCTTGGTGATCTGGCTGATGGCGGAGATGCTCGTCGGCTTCGGCGTGCGCTCGAGTTCTGGGGTGGTCGGATCCGAGCCGTACAACCCAAAGTGCAGGTCGTAGCCCTCGGCCCACTCGAGGTTGTCGACGAAGGACCAGTACGTGTAACCCAGGATGTTCGTGTCGTGGGCGACCATGTCCTGGACGACGGCGATGTGGTTGACGAGGTACGGAGGACGCTTCGAGTCACCGGCGTCGGCGATCCCGTTCTCGGTGACCCACAACGGTTTTCCGTAGGACGCCGCGAAATCGAGCACCTCGCGGAAGCCGCCCGGGTCGGTGGGCTGGTTGTAGTCGCTGCACGTCGGCGAGGGGTCGCACCGGACCGGAAGGCCACGCAGGAACGGGAAGCCGGGGATCGGCGCGACGCCGAAGCCCTGCATCGGCTGCGAGCCGTAGTACTGCACGCCGATCCAGTCGGCCTTGCCCGTGAAGTCGGCATGCACCTCGTTGGCTGTCTTGACGCCGTCGAAGTTGGCATCCACCCAGCCGTCGATCACCGCGTTGGGGAACCATCCGTTGTAGAAGGAGTTCCACGCGTCGGCGGCCTGCACGTCGAGGGGGTTCACCGGATCGGCCGGCCGGGCGGGAATCATGTTGTTGGTGAAGCCGACGGATGCGGCGGCCTTACCCACTGTCGCAACCTTGTTGTCCCACTGGTGAATTGCATCGTAGGCGGCCACGTGCCCCTTGGCTTCGTTGACCAGGAAGGTCGACGCGAGGTCGGGCCGGATGACGCCGGGCGGCCACGCGGGGACGAGCCCTGGGATGGCGAAGAACTGGGTGAGGATCGGTGAGAACGGTTCGTTGAGGGTGGCCCAGTCGTCCACCTGGTCGCCGTACTTCCAGGCGACGTACGCCGCGAACTTCTCGAACTCGACGGGTGTGCCCGGTGACAACCAACCAGCGGTCGGCGCGGGCAGGCCGAGCTGAATCAGGGGCCGGGCGGTGATCGGATCATTGACCCAGGTCGGCAGGGTGAAGTGGTTGACCGTCACCAACGGCTCGAGGCCGTGCGCCCGAAGAGAGGCGAACACCGCCCGGTAGTGGGCCACCTCGGCCTGGTTGGCCAACTGATCCATGGCCTGCAGGTCGGCCTGGCTCACGGTGCCGCCCTCATCCGAGATATTGATTCCCGCAGTCGAATTCGGGAAGATCCGGCTCCACTCGATGCCCATCCGGAAGGTGTTCATGCCAAGGTCCTGGCGGGCCAACTCCGCGTCCGTGTCGTAGGAGACGTAGGTGCCCGGCCCGTTCTCTGGCACACCGTTGGTGAAGCCGAGGAACTGGTTGATCGGGTCGTGCACCCAGCGGTACCAGTCGGAGTTGGGGTCGACGGGCGAACCCGGCCCACCCTCGGCCTGGAATCCGGCATGCGCGACACCCCACCGGAACCCCTTGGGGAAGGACAGGTCGACGCCACCGACCGGCGTCACGGTCACCGTGATGGTCTTCGCCACCCGGTGCCCGGCACTCGGATTGAGCAAGCTTCCGAGGATCGGCACGAACTGCAACAGCCCCAGGGGTCCGTGTAGGTGGAAGCCGGCGGCCTCGTCGTCGACCATGACGGTGAAGGAGTCAGTTCCGCCGACCGCCGCCATGGCGTTCATGGGCCGATAGGTGAAGTCGCCGTTCGCATCGACGGTGACGGTCCCACCGTTGAGGGGCCGACCGATGACGGTGTAGGACACCGGGCCGCCGTCGGCGTCCGCGGCTCCGACGTTGCCCTTGACGACGACGTCACCGTCGAGGGTCAAGCTCTGCGTCTGCGGCAGATCGCTGGCGATCGTCGGCGACTCGTTGAACAACTCGCGCCGCACCCACGCCAGAAGGGCCCACGGCGTCGGATCCGAGGGCAGCGCCGGCGCGCCCGCGGCGAAGGGGCTCAGGACGGCATTGACGAGGCTGGTCACCAGACCGGTCACGTAGGTCACCACGGTGAGCGGGTCGAAGGCGGTGGGCCATGGGCGCAGCGTCGGGACGGCGGGCGGGGGCGAGGTCTGCTGGACGGCAAGCGTACTGGAGACGCGCTGTGTCGTGGTGACCGCTTCCGGCTGTGCCGCAGCCGAATTCACACGCATCCTCACCTCGGTGGCGTCGACCGTAGTGACGGGTGTCGAGGAAGTTTCAGGGGCGACGGTTGGCGATTTGTTCGCCTGCGTCGGGGGTGGGTCGTCCTGTGCTTCCTCAGAGGACGACGTCCCGGCGGCCTCGTCATCACGTGATGACGCCTCGGTTGGATCGTCATCATGTGATGACGTCTTGGCGGGATCGTCATCCTTGGAGATCGTCACGGTGGACGCGCTCACCGTCGACTTCGGGGCGTCCGACGTGGCTGGGGCCGGGGTGCCGTCGGAGGATCCGACCGTCGGCCCGCTCTCGGCACCCGGGTCCACCGGCGCCGGCGGCGGCGCTGGCGCCGGCGCCGGCGCAGAATCCGACGAATCCGACGAATCCGACGACGCAGGGTCCGCCCACGCGGTTCCCGTCCCGGCGAAGAGTGCCGCGCCGACTCCCAGCGCGACCGCCAACTCCCCGATTCGTCCCACGTACGCCGAAGCTCTCATGCAACTTGCTTACGCGGGCCTTGAGACAGACGTGCCGATTTTGGGAAAGTCGACCTCGCGTGTTGCCTCACGTCAAGATGCGCGCGTGGGACTCTTCGTTGCCTCATTTGAGCGTGCGCGCTTGTTGATGCTGGCGTCGGCTTTGCTGGTTGTCATGGCGAGAAGTTGTGCGGTCAGGGAGTGGATCTGGCGTTGGACGGCGGCAGGATTGACCATGGAGTAGGTCCGAGTCAGCGCCACGATGCGCTGCACGGGTGTGTTCGGGTGATCGATCGCGCGGTGGAATGGGGTGGTGGCGATGTCGTGCTTCTTGGACACCTTGGCTCCGGTACGGACCTTGGACACGAGTTTCTGCTGCGGGTAGAAGTAGTTGGTCAGCTTGGACTGCAGCTGCCAGATCTCGTTGAGCAACAACAACTCTGATGCCGTGTCGTAGCGGTGATAGCCAACTACCTGCCTAACCACGGCCCAGTTCTTCTGCTCGACGTGGCAGCCGTCGTTCTTGTTTCCTGGCCGCGCCCGGGTGAAGGTGATCTGACGTTGTTCACACCAGGCCAACAAGTGGACGTTGATGAATTCCGATCCGTTGTCCGAATCCACGCCCAGGATCGGGAACGGCATCTTGGCGGCGATGTCGTTCACAGCGGCCAGCACGCATTTGGCTGATTTGCTGGGCACAGAGCGGTTCTCGGTCCAGCCGGTGGCGATGTCGGTGACGGTCAAGGTGAACGCATGCGGGCCGGTGAGGCTTCCCCCGTCGTGGCAGACCAGGTCGATCTCGACGAACCCCGGTCGCCCGTCGTCCCAGTCGGCCCAGGTCCGCACCGGAATCTGACTCTTCAGCAGCGATCCCGGCTTGGTGGTGGCGCGCCCCTTGAGCTGGTGTTTGCGCCGTTCGGGAGCCAGCCGCCGGTCGATGGTGGCCGCCGACATCGACACCAACAGCGTCGCGATGTCCTCATCGAGGACCAACTCCCCAAAATGGCGCAACACCGCAAGCAGTTCGCCCAGCATCGGCGCCAGGCGCTTACCGGCCGGCATCCCCAACACCGTCCAGCACACCGTCAACGCGGCAACGACCTCCGGTCCGTAGGTCGGTGGCCGCGGACGTCTCGGTGTGACCAGTTTGGGCCGTAATGCCGTCGTGAGCGCCTTACGGGCGTGGTTGCGGTGCCATCCCGTGGTGGCGCACAACTCATCCAGAATCACGCCCTTGGCTCGTTTGTCTGCCAGTGAATAACGGATGGCAGTCGTTTCGGTCACTGCCTTGCGCTCGGTCATCGTCAACCCCATCGCTCCGGCCTACCGAGGTCATTGCTGACAGATCACGCAGGCGCGCCGTACGCGCGCATTTCCGGTGAGGCAACGACCCCAGCTTTCGCGGCATCTCGCGCGCATTTCGGCTGAGTCAACGCGCTCGGCAGGCTGTCGGTCGTCGGTGGCATCATCGTACAAATGTTCGAATCAGCTACCAGCGAGGGCGCGCCTTCATGAAGATCCTCGTCGCGACCGCACTTACCCAGGGGACCGAACCTGACGACTACAACTACTGCGTGGCAGGCGAGTTGGTGTGGATCCAGGAGCCGTGCGATTGGGACCGCAACGATCCGCGCGGGCCATGCGGATGCGGACGTGGGTTCGCCGGAGCGGCATCCCACCGGGCCACCACGACGGCCACGGTCGTCGAGTCGGACCTGACCCGTGAGGACGTCGTCCTGGCGTTCCGGACCAGCCTGGCCGACGGGGGCTGGCCCGCCGACTGGGCCGAGGAGCTGACGGAGGAGAACGTGACGATCGCGCGCCGCTTCCCCGTGCACAGCGTCATCGGACGCGAGCTCGATGGCCTTCTTCTGCGCGCGGTCTGGGTCGGAGGTGGCCCCTAGCGACGCAGCCCTGCGAGCAGTCGCCGACCGACTGTCGGCGCCGGTGCCGTCGCCGCGGCGGCGAGCATGTCGCCCACGTCGGTGAACTTGTCCCGCGGACGTTCGGCCCCGCCCCTGTCGATCTCCGCGCGGTCGATCGCGGTCCACCCGGCCGCATCGACGACGTCGGGCTGACGAGCCCGAATCAGCGCCCTCAGCCGGGACGGTCCGGCGACGGGGTCGACGAGCCCACCGTCGTTGTAGTCGGCGACGAGGTTGCCGACCGTCTGCGCCGCGCACGACTTGTTGGTGCCGATGAACCCCGTCGGGCCTCGCTTGATCCAACCGGCGACGTATGTGGCGTGCGCCCCGGTGACGCGTCCGCCGTCGTTGGGGACCACGGCCTTCACGTCGTCGAACGGGAGATCGCGAATCGGCTTGCCGCGGTAGCCGATCGACGTCAGAACCAGGCCCGCCTCGACGCGCTGGACCTCGTCGGTCCCGGTTTGGGTGAAGGCGATGCCCTCGACGCGCGTGTCGCCGAGTAGCCGCAGCGGGGTCAGCCGGTACGCCAGCCGGATGCGGGGTCGACCGACCGGCGCCCGCCCGGCGTCGCCGAGCTTGGCGAGTACCTCGAGCTTGTTGCGGGTCAACGGGTCTGACTCCGTCGCCAGCTCCCGGCGCACCAGATCGTGATCCTCGGCCGAGAGCACGACGTCATGAGTGGCGGTCAACCCGATCAGCTCGGGCAGCGTGAACGCCGACGCCGCGGGCCCGCGCCGCGCGGCGACCACGACCTCTTGCACCCGAGAGTCGCGAAGTGTGGCGAGCGCGTGGGCGGACACGTCGGTCCGGGCCAGGTCGTCCGGGTCGGTGGTGAGCACGCGCGCGACGTCGAGGGCCACGTTGCCATTGCCGACGAGCACGACGCGTTCGGAGCTCAAATCAACCGGCAGATGGGCGAATTCGGGATGCCCGTTGATCCAGGCCACCATCTCGGTCGCGGTGCCGCTGCCGGGCAGACCCATTCCCTCGATGTCCAGCCGCCGGTCGTTCGGCGCGCCGACGGCATAGAGCACGGCGTGATGGTGTTCGACCAGCTCGGCGTGCGAGACGTGCCTGCCGACCTCGACGTTGAGGAAGTACTGGAAGCCCGGACGGCCCGCGATGCGGTCGAACAACGCGGTGACGCGCTTGGTCGACTGGTGATCGGGCGCCACTCCGGAGCGGACCAGACCGTAGGGCGTCGGCAGCTTCTCGAAGACGTTGACGCGCACCCCCTTCTGAGTCAGCAGCTCGTCGGCGGCGTACATCGCCGCCGGGCCCGATCCGACGATCGCCACCGTCAGGGGACCCCCGTCGCGCCGGTGCACGGCGGGCGCCTCCAGCACGGGTGCGAGCTTCGACGTCGGTGGCAGCTTGCCCTCGCGCTTGGGGTAGAACGCCGCGTTGAGTTCGACGAAGACCTGCTGCTCGTCGCCGAGTTTGGTGTCGGGAGCGATGGCGCCGACGGGGCACGCGCTGACACACGCGCCGCAATCCACGCACGCCACCGGATCGATGTAGAGCATCTCCGCGGTGGCGAAGCCCGGCTCATCCGGTGACGGATGGATGCAGTTCACCGGGCAGGCGTAGACACAGGATCCGTCGCTGCAACACGACTGAGTAATTACATGGGGCATGCCGGGTGTCGCCTGATTCCCCTACGCGACCGACACCAGGTGCTGGCGCTGGGGCTCGCTGCGGTAGCGACTGGGGTCGCCGTTGATCCGGCACAGCCGCCAGATCAGCTTCGCCACCGGATTCATCAAGCCGGTCTCCTGGCAGAGCATCCGAACGTCACCGAACATGTCGCGCAACATCTTTCGAGACTCGGGCGAGGAGAAGAAGATGTCCTTGCGGACCGACCGTGGGATGTCGAATTCCTTCCAGAACGCGCGAGGCGGAACGATGATGGCGGAGCACAGGGTTCGCATCGTGAGCGGAACGTAGAGCGACAGCCAGAACCGTTTGCGGCGCGGCAGGTGCGGGACTCGCTTGCGCAGGTACTCGTGGGCGAACGAGATGTGCCGGGCCTCCTCGGCGACGTGGATGGCCATGACCCGTTCCATGATTGGATGCAGGGCCTTACCCTCTCGCAGCACGTTCTTCTGCGTGTGGTCGATGGGCTCCTCGCCGGCGAGTATGCCGAACCAGAACGGGATGGGCAGCGGACCGGCGACCAGCGGGATGACGGGCTGCACCCATTTGAGCAGGCGCGGCATGCCCGGCACGTCGGCGCCGATGCGGTTCACCATCTCTTGGAACATCAGCGTGTGGTTGCACTCCTCCACCGCCTCGTGGAGGCAGTAGCGATACTCCGGTGAGCCGTTGGGCGTCCAGAACGAATACTCCATGAGGCCCCGGATCAAGATCGACTCGAAGTGCAGGCCGACCTTGGCGACGTTGGCCTGCCGCCACATGCCGATCTCGATCTGGCGTTCCGTGGGCTGTGACCGGTACCAGGAGTGCCTACCGATCGGATCGGTAGCCGGCAGGATCCAGCGCTCGTCGTTCGGGGTCACCGCGAACTCCGGCGAATCCCAGTCGATGTCGGTGTAGGGGTTGAAGTTGCGTCGCACCGACCCCTCGGACAGCGTGGTGAGCGTGTCGACGTAAGAGGCGTCGTCGAGAACCTCCATGTTCTTGCGCCAGCGGCGGATGATGCGCGTCTTGGCGATCTTGACAGCCATTCGAAGCCTCCGTGAGGTTTACATTTGTCAGTCCGATGTCCACTGACGGTACCGGAGGTCCCATGAATTGAACAGCCTCTTCGGCAACGTGTGCGCCGAAGGGGGTAATTCGCATCACATGTGACGCAGGTCTCGTGACGGGCCCACCAGTCGCGGCCAAGAGGTCCTCACTACGCTGAGCAGTCATGGCCGAACTCCTGATTCCCGCCGATCTCAAGCCCAAGGACGGACGCTTCGGCTCCGGCCCGTCGAAGGTGCGCCCCGAGCAAGTGCAGGCGCTCGTCGACGCCAGTCACCTCTTCGGCACGTCGCACCGGCAGGCGCCGGTCAAGAACCTGGTCGGTCGGGTGCGCGATGGCGTCCGGCAACTCTTCTCCCTGCCCGACGGTTACGAGGTCATCCTCGGCAACGGTGGCTCCACCGCATTCTGGGACGCCGCCGCCTTCGGCCTGATCGACGAGCGGTCCCTGCACCTCACGTTCGGTGAGTTCAGCGCCAAGTTCGCCTCCGCGGTGGCCGCGAACCCGTTCGTCGGTGACCCGATCATCGTCAAGGCCGATGCCGGCAGCGCCCCCGAGCCGCAGTCAGACCCGTCGGTCGACGTCGTCGCCTGGGCCCACAACGAGACCTCGACCGGCGTCGCGGTGCCCATTCAGCGCCCGGCGGGTGATGCCCTGGTGGTCATCGATGCGACGTCCGCGGCCGGTGGCCTGCCCGTCGACATCGCCGACACCGACACCTATTACTTCGCGCCCCAGAAGAACTTCGCGTCCGATGGCGGGCTGTGGCTGGCGATCATGAGCCCCGCGGCGCTCGCCAGGGTCGAGAAGATCGCGGCATCGGGTCGCTGGGTACCCGACTTCCTGTCGCTGCCGATCGCCATCGACAACAGCCTGAAGAATCAGACCTACAACACTCCGGCGATCGGCACGTTGGTGCTCATGGCCGAGCAGCTGGACTGGCTGAACGGCAACGGCGGCCTGGACTGGGCGGTCAAGCGCACCGCGGACTCCTCGCAGCGGTTGTACTCGTGGGCCGAGGCCACCGGCTACACCACCCCCTTCGTCACCGATTCGGCGCTCCGGTCGCAGGTGGTGGGCACCGTGGACTTCACCGACGAGGTCGACGCCGCGGCGGTGGCCAAGGTGTTGCGCGCCAATGGCATCGTCGACACCGAGCCGTACCGCAAGCTGGGCCGCAACCAGCTCCGGGTGGCGATGTTCCCCGCCGTGGAACCCGACGACGTCAGCGCGCTGACGTCGTGCGTGGACTGGGTCGTCGAGCACCTCGACTAGCGCCAGCGTGTCATAGGAGGTAACGGCCCGATAACGACGTAGGGTGAGCCGTTGAGCCGCCCTAGGAGGTCGCACATGCGGGAATTGAAAGTCGTCGGACTCGACGTCGATGGCCAACGCATCATCTGCGAGACGGCTGAGTCCAGTGAGAAGTTCATTCTCCGCCCTGACGACCGCCTCCGCGCCGCGTTGAGCGGCGAGCGTGCTGCCGCCATGCCCACCCCCGTTGATGTCGAGGTCCCAAACGTGCTGACGCCCAAGGAGATTCAAGCCAGGATCCGCGCGGGCGCATCCGTCGAGCAGGTGGCGGGAGCAGCGGGTGTCGACGTGGCTCGGGTCGAGCGGTTCGCGCACCCGGTCCTGCTCGAGCGGTCGCGTGCTGCCGAGCTGGCGACTGCGTCGCACCCCGTGCTCGTCGACGGGCCCGCGGTGCTGACCCTGCTGGAGACCGTGACGACGGCGCTGGTGGGACGTGGCCTCGATCCGGACGCGACGTCCTGGGATGCCTGGCGCAACGAGGACGGTCGATGGACGGTCCAGCTGTCGTGGAAGGCGGGCCGGTCGGACAACGTCGCGCACTTCCGCTTCGTGCCGGGCGCACACGGTGGCACCGCGACCGCCTTCGATGACGCGGCTGCCGAACTCATCGATCCCCACTTCGATCGCCCCCCGCTGCGGGCGGTGGCGCCGGTGCCGACCCTGGACCTGTCGCTGCCCGAGCCTGCCCCGACACCCGAGCCGGTCCCTGCCCCTGCCCCTGCCGCAACGACAACTGCGCCCGAAGCCGCTCCGCCCGCCGCGCCCAAGCCCCGGACCCGCAAGCGCAAGCCCGAGGTTCCCGGCTGGGAGGACGTCCTGCTGGGCGTTCGCTCCGGCACTCAGCCCTAGTAGGTAACCGCGGCGCTGATGCGCCGAGGGCTATCCGCGCGCGGTGCCGACCGCCATCGCGAGCAACACCAGCCAGCCCACGGAGACCCCGACCCCACTGCCGAGGACGAACCAACGCCATACCGGTCGCGACCGCCAGCCCCAGACGGTCGGCGCCAGCCCACCGACGGCTACCACGTTCAGCCCGACCGCCAGCAGTGGATGCACCCGGGTCAGGCCCAGGCTCAAGACGATGATCGCGCCGGCCGTCACGGCGGCGACGAACGCGGCCACCGTCAGCCCGGTCCCCCAGGGCGTCGCGTCCTCGTCCACCCGGCGAGCTTATCGTCGCGCGCGCTCGTAGAACGCCAGCGCTGCAGCGGTCGCCACGTTCAGCGAATCGGTACCCCGCGCCATCGGAATCCGGACCCGGACGTCGCTCGCCCGCATGGTCCGCTCGCTGAGACCGGGGCCCTCGGCGCCCACGAGGATCGCCACCTTGTTCTCGGCCAACCCGTCCATGGCGGCGGCCAGGGTCGGCGCGGTGGGATTCGGCGTCATCGCAAGGACCCGAAAACCGTTGTCCCGCAATGTCTGCAAGTCGCCGGGCCAATCACCCGCCCAGGCGTAGGGCACCAGCAGCGCATGCCCCATCGACACGCGCACGGCCCGGCGATACAGCGGATCGGCACACCCGAGCCCGAAGATGATCGCGTCCACGCCGAGACCCGCCGCGTTGCGGAAGACCGAACCGAGATTCTCGTGATCGTTGACCCCCTCGAGCACCGCGATCGTGCGGGCTCGGTCGATCACCCCGGCGACCGACAGCTCCGGCGGGCGTGGCGCTGCCGCGAGCACCCCGCGGTTGAGGTGGAAGCCCACGACGTCGGCCATCACCTCGGGGCTCGCCCGGTAGAAGGGTGCGTCGGTGCGCTCGAGATCGCCGGTCAGCTCACCGAGCCGGCGATCGGTTCCGAGGAAGGCCCTCGGCGCGAAGCGGGACACCAGCATCCGCTGCACCACCAGCACACCCTCGGCGATGACGAGCCCCTTGCCGCTGGGCAGGTCGGGTCTGCGGTCGATGCTGTTGAGATCGCGGAAGTCGTCAAGCCTGGCATCCGACGGTTCATCGACGTCGACGACGTTGGGGCTCAAGCGCCTTCGTCCACGATCGCGAGCATCAGGTCGGCCGCCGCCAGGAGCGTCTTGCGCTGTTCGGGTTCCAGTTCCGCCAACCGCTGCTGCAGCCACTCCTGACTGGCGCGGCGCTCGGCATCGATCAACTCGTGGCCGACCGCGGACACCGACACCAACACCTGCCGCCCGTCGTCCGGGTGCGCGCAGCGGTCGACGAAACCCAGCTCGGCCAGCGAGGCGATGACCCGCGTCATCGACGGCGGCCGCACCCGTTCCCGAATGGCCAGGGTGCCCGGCGTGATCGGGCCCTCCTTGGCGAGCGTGGCGAGCGCCGACAGCTGCGACAACGACACCGGAGAGTCGGGCCGACGGAAGCGCAGTTGGCGCGCCAGCCGCACTACCGCCAGCGACAAGTCGCTGGCCAACCGGGCGTCGGGGTCGGTCACGACGCAAACAGTACCGACACCGCGTCGCGAATCCATTAGGTTGGTCCGCAATGGACGCGTCATCCTCCGATCCGCAGCGACCGCCAAGGGACACCGCGCCCGAACCCCCGGCGCTGCCCGACATGCTGCTCGCGCCATGGCCCGTGATCTCCGTGATCGCCGTCGGCTGGCTGGTCGCGGCGGTACTGGCCTTCACGGTGCCCGGTCTTCACGAGTGGCGCCCGGTGACCGTGGCCGGTCTGGGCGTCGGCGTGCTGGGTACGTCGATCTTCCTGTGGCAACGCCGCGCCGTGCGCCGCGGCGCCCGGGGCGCGCAAGGGGGCCTGCACTAACCGCCGAGGGCTAGGTCTGGTTGGCGCCGGGCTGGGTCAGGTCGAGCACACCGTCGTCGAACGGATCGAACATCGGGGACCCGATGGTGGCGGGTTTCGGGGTGTCCGAATGCGCGCCGCAGCCGTATTCGCCCGCGACGACGTGCCCGTCGGCGGACATCTCGTTCGCGCAGACGCCGAATAGCCTGCCGAGGGACCCGGTGAGCGGCAGATAGTAGGCGCAGTCGCGGCACACCTTGCGGGTCGCGCGGGCCATCGCCGAACCCGGCCCGTAGTCGCCGTCGTACCAGCGCTCGGCCGCTTCGATCCGGCCCCACTGGCTGAGCACCTGACTCTTGCCGAAACCCACCTCGGCGGCCAGGTCGTCGACCTCTTCGTCGCCGGTCGACGTGTACCCGGGTGCCAACCGCGGGTCGTCGGCGGGAGTGGCGAGCAGATCCCCCGGGCTGAGGTCACCCGGCTGGACGCGGTCCTGCCACGGCACCCACTGCGGCGCCAGCAGCGCCGTCGGGCCTGGTATCAGGACCACCTCGCTGACGGTGGCATGTTCGGCCCCGGGATGCGCGGCGACGACCACCGCCCACTGCCACCCCTGATATCCGGGCATGGCGGCGAGGAACCGGTGCGTCGCGGCGGTCGGGTCGTCGAGTGCGACGCCGAGGTACTCACCGACCACCTCGTCGCCACTGAACTCCTTGATCGCGGCGCGGGCGAGGTCACGCGCGTCCGTCAGCACCCCGGTCACGTCCGCCGACGGTTCCGGTGGCTCGGCCACGAGGTCGTCGGCGGCCGGTTCGGCTGGTTCGATCATGCTGTCCATCGCCGTCAATACTGCCTGACGACCTAGGAGCAAAGCCACACCGGCCGCCCTGCGGGCGACGGTTCGTCACATGGGGAAGAATCGACGGCGTGACCGGTTCGCGGCGAGACCCCCCCGCGGGGCCCGATGACTCGCGCGACCCCCGCTACCATCCGCCGCGTCCACCCGGGGGTCATCGGGGCGAGCATCCCGGGATGGCGAACTACCCGAGCAGCCCGTCAAGCGCCAACAGATGGCTGCCGCCGATGGACGACAAGCGCACCACCGGCAGGCGCACCGACGCGAACGACCCCTATGCCGACGAGGTCGGACCGTCGGAGGCCAGGCCGCGCGGCGCGACGGGACGCGGCCGCGAAATGGGCTCGAAGATGTACGGGCTCTTCCAGAAGGCCGCCACCGCCGACGGCGCCGACAAGTCGGGCCTCACCGCGCTGACGTACCCCGTGATGGCGAACTTCGCGGCCGACTCCGCCATGGCGGTGGCACTGGCCAACACCTTGTTCTTCGCGGCCGCCTCCGGCGAGAGCAAGAGCAAGGTCGCGTTGTACCTCGTCATCACCATCGCTCCGTTCGCCATCATCGCGCCGCTGATCGGCCCCGCCCTCGATCGGCTGCAGCACGGCCGACGCGTGGCGCTGGCCACGTCGTTCGCCGTGCGGACCGGGCTGGCCGTCGTCCTCATCGCCAACTACGACCCCGCGACGGGCAGCTTTCCGCCCTGGGTGCTGTACCCGTGCGCACTCGGGATGATGGTGCTGTCGAAATCGTTCAGCGTGCTGCGCAGTGCCATGACGCCCCGCGTCCTGCCGCCCACCATCGACCTCGTCCGCGTGAACTCGCGCCTGACCATGTTCGGTCTGCTGGGTGGCACCATCCTCGGGGGCGCGATCGCCGCGGGTGTCGAGTACGTGTTCGGCCTCTTCCACCTGCCGGGTGCCCTGTACGTGTGCGTCGCGGTGACGGTGGTCGGCGCGGTGCTGTCGATGCGCATCCCCAAGTGGGTGGAGGTCACCGAGGGTGAGGTGCCCACCACGCTGAGCTATCACGGCGCCACCGAACATTTCGATCGGCTGCCCTCGCCTGGGACCACGGAGAATACCCGACAGCCGTTGGGCCGCAACATCATCACCTCGCTGTGGGGTAACTGCACCATCAAGGTGATGGTCGGGTTCCTGTTCCTCTATCCGGCGTTCGTCGCCAAGTCGCATGACGCCAGCGGCTGGGAACAGCTGCGCATCCTCGGCCTGATCGGCGCCGCCGCGGGCATCGGCAACTTCGTCGGCAACTTCACCGCCGCCCGCCTCCAACTCGGCAACCCGTCGCGTCTGGTGGTGCGGGCCGCCACGGCCGTCACGGTCATGGCGCTGGCCACCGCCGTCTTCGGCAACATCGGGGTGGCCGCCTTGGCGACCCTGGTCACCTCGGGTGCCAGCGCCGTCGCGAAGGCCTCGCTGGACGCCTCGCTGCAGGACGATCTTCCCGAGCGGTCCCGCGCCTCGGCCTTCGGACGGTCGGAATCGCTACTGCAACTCGCGTGGGTCGCGGGCGGCGCGATGGGCGTGCTCATCTATACCGACCTGTGGGTGGGCTTCACGGCGATCACCGCGCTCCTGATCCTCGGGCTGGCGCAGACGCTCGTCAGCAATGGCGGGGATTCGCTGATCCCGGGCCTCGGCGGCAACCGGCCGGTGTTCGCCGAGCAGGAGAGCCGCGGTACGGCGTCGGCGGTGCGCAGATGAAGCGCGCCCTCATCGGCCTCCTGGTGGTGGCAGTCATCGCGTCCAGCGGCACGGGCGCCCTGGTGTGGTGGCTCGCCCGCACCCCGGCGCCGAAGCATGCCGAGATCAGCGCCTTCAGCCACGGCCAGCTAGTCAGGGTCGGCCCCTACCGCTATTGCGACGTCTTCGAGATCACCCGGTGCGACATCCCCCAGACGATCGGCCGACTACCCGTCACCACACGGGATCCGGTTCAGCTGTCCGTGCCGACGGCGATCGCCACCGCACCGTGGATCCTCATCCGCGCCTACGAAGGCGGCGCCTCCCTCGTCGACGAGTTCAGGCCCGGATCGAAGCTGGCCGTCACCATCCCGACGGTCGACCCAGTGCGCGGCCGGTTGACGGGCATCGCCGTGCAGTTGCCCACGCTGGTGCGCGACGAGCAGAACAACGAGTTCCCCTGGCCGCACGCCGAGTGGTCGGTGGCGACGGTGTGGCCTTAGCCCGCTGAGTGGCCCGCGGGCACCCGTTCGCCGTCACGTGTCGGCCCCGGCGGGGTCCCGTCACCGAAGGGCTTGCCACCCAACGACTCCCGCCCATGCGGTGTCAGCCAGTTGGCCAGGTCGGGCCCCTTGGGCACCACCTGCGTTGGGTTGATGTCGGCGTGGACGACGTAGTAGTGCTTCTTGATCTGGACGAAGTCGGTGGTGTCGCCGAACCCCGGCGTCTGGAACAGGTCGCGGGCATAGGCCCACAGCACCGGCATCTCGGCGAGTTTCTCCCGATTGCACTTGAAGTGGCCGTGATAGACGGCATCGAAGCGGGCCAGGGTGGTGAACAGCCGGACGTCGGCTTCGGTAATGGTGTCACCCACCAAGAAGCGTTGCGCTGCAAGCCTTTCCGTCAACCAATCCAGGGCAGTGAACAGCCGGTCGTAGGCCGCATCGTAGGCGGATTGCGAGCCCGAGAAGCCGCACCGGTAGACGCCGTTGTTCACCTCGGTGTAGATCCGCTGGGCCACCTCGTCGATCTCAGCCCGCAGCGGTTCCGGGTAGAGCTGCGGTGCGCCGGGACGGTGGTGTTCGGTCCACTCGGTCGACAGATCGAGGGTCAGCTGCGGAAAGTCGTTGGTGACCACCGCGCCCGTCGGCACGTCGACGATCGCGGGCACCGTGATGCCCTTCTCGTATCCCGGAAACCGCGTGAAGTAGGCGTCCTGTAGCCGGGGAATCTTCAAGACCGGGTCGACGCCACCGGGATCCAGGTCGAAGGTCCAGCTGCGCTGGTCGTGCGTCGGCCCGCAGAAGCCAATGGAAAGAACGTCTTCCAAGCCGAGAAGCCGCCGCACGATGATGGCCCGGTTGGCCCACGGGCAGGCCCTGGCGACGATCAGCCGGTAGCGACCGGGCTCGACCGGATACCCGTCGAGTCCGTCCGCGGTGATACGCGTCTCGATGTACTTGGTATCGCGGTTGAAGTCGCCGGTCTCGACATAGGAAGCCACGCAGACGATTGTTCCCGCCCAACGTGAACATATGCACGCTTCTCGGCTCCAACTTCGAGCACAGGTTCACTCTCGCCCGCAAAGGGACGCAAAGGGAACCGACGGGCACCCTAGGCGCGTCGAACGAGAATGCCACCATTCATCGGCACTGAGGCGCTGGCGGCGGGGACCGTCAACCGGTACCAGTTGTCGACCAAGTACAGCGCCGTCCATCGCAACGTATACATACCGATCGGCAGCGAATTGACGGCCAGGGACAAGGCGATCGCCTCGTGGCTATGGTCGGGGCGTCGGGCGACGGCCGCCGGGCTTTCCGCGGCGGCCCTCCACGGGGCGAAGTGGATCGACACTACGCAGCCTGCCGAGCTGATCCACAGCAGCCGCCACGCCACCGCTGGGATCGTGCTGCACAGCGACCGGCTGGCCGATGGCGAATCCTGCAGCGTCGGTGGTGTCGTCGCGACGACGCCGGCGAGGACCGCATTCGACATGGGGAGACGCGGCAAGCTGACCGACGCGGTCATCCGCTTGGATGCGCTGATGCAGGCCACCCGGCTCGAGAAGCCGGCCATCGGGCTCCTCGCCGAACGCCACCCCGGCGCACGTGGAATCGTCCAACTGCGCAACGCGATCGATCTGGCGGATGGCGGTGCGGAGTCCCCGCAGGAAACTCGTACCCGACTCGTGCTCACCTCAGCGGGTCTGCGCCCCAAGCAGACGCAGATTGAGGTGTACGACCCGTTCGGACACTTCGTCGGACGAATCGACATGGGCTGGATCGACTGGCTGGTCGGCGTGGAGTACGACGGCGTCCAGCACTGGACCGACCCCGTCCAGCGCCGCCGCGACATCGATCGGCTGGCCGAACTCGAGGCTCTGGGCTGGCGGATCATCCGCGTCAGCTCCGACATGCTGCGCTACGCGCCACACACGATCGTCGACCGCACCCTCGCCGCGCTAGTCGCCGCAGGCTACGAGCCCGCCGAACGTGACGTTCTGCACGACTTTTCGGCGGAAACCCGATAACGACTTCACACTCGGCGCTAGCCGCAGGGGTCAGCCGTAGGGCCTAGGCGTCGAGTTCCTGAGCGACGGCCTTGACCACCTCGGAGATCCGGCGGGCGGTCTTGCGGTCGGGGTAGCGGCCCTTGCGCAGTTCGGGCTGCACCGAACCCTCGAGCAGGGTGATCATGTCCTCGACCATGCCGTGCAACTCGTCGGGCGTGTGCTTGTGTTCGGGGGCGGTGGCCTCCCGGCGCGTCCGCACGACGCTCGGCGGCGGTTCGATCACCTTGAGGCTCAACGCCTGCGGACCGCGACGTCCCGCGGCGATGCCGAACTCGACCTTCTGGCCGGCCTTGAGTTCCTGAACTCCCGCCGGGAGCGCCGAGGAGCCGACGTAGACGTCCTCGCCTTCCTCCTGGGACACGAAGCCGAAGCCCTTCTCGGCGCTGTACCACTTCACCTTGCCGGTCGGCACTGGTCTCACCCGCTCGTCTCGCAATGAACGCGTCCCGCCGATGCAGGACGCGAATGCGACGATCCTACAAGGACGGAACCGGCAGCCAGTACCTGATGGACCACCAGTCGCGCGGGCATCGGTAGTCTGGGAAGCACCGCTGGAGGGGATATGCGCCTAATACTGAATGTCGTCTGGTTGATCTTCGGCGGCCTGTGGCTCGCCCTTGGATACTTCCTGGCCGGCATCATCTGCTTCGTCCTCATCGTGACGATCCCGTTCGGCTTCGCCGCCTTCCGAATCGGCATGTACGCCCTGTGGCCGTTCGGCTACACCGTCGTCGACAAGCCCGGTCCCCGGCCCGGCGCGATGATCGGCAACGTCATCTGGGTCGTCCTGTGCGGCATCTGGCTGGCGATCGGTCACGTCGTGACGGCCATCGCCATGGCGATCACGATCATCGGCATCCCCCTGGCGATCGCCAACCTCAAGCTGATCCCGGTGTCGCTGTTCCCGTTGGGCAAGGAGATCGTGCCGACCACCCAGGGGGTCTTCGCATGACCGTGACCGCGCTGGGCGTCCCCTCGATCCGGGGCGTGACGAAGTTCGTCGCAGGAGCACCCGCCGAGGGTCCGCTGCTCGACACCTTCGGCCGCGCCGCCACCGACCTGCGGGTGTCGCTGACCGATCGGTGCAATCTGCGCTGCACCTACTGCATGCCCGCCGAAGGTCTCGACTGGCTACCCGGCGACGAATTGTTGCGCCCGGAGGAACTCGCCCGGCTGCTCACGATCGCCGTGACCCGCCTCGGCATCACCAACGTGCGGTTCACCGGCGGCGAGCCGCTGTTGTCCCGGAATCTCGAGGGCGCCATCGCTGCGGCGACGGCGCTGCGACCGCGGCCGCAGACCGCGGTGACGACCAACGGGATCGGACTCGCCCGCCGCGCCGCCGGTCTGAAGGCCGCCGGCCTGGACCGGGTCAACGTCTCACTCGACACCGTGGACGCCGAACGCTTCGCGCGGATCACCCGTCGCGACCGACTCGCCGACGTCCTCGACGGATTGGCTGCGGCGGCGGCCGCCGGGCTGACCCCGGTCAAGGTGAATGCCGTCCTCGACCCGGACACGGGTCTCGACGATGCGGTGGCGCTGCTGCGGTTCTGCCTCGCCCACGGCTATCACCTGCGCATCATCGAACAGATGCCGCTGGATGCCGGGCGGCATTGGCGGCGCGACCAGGCGATCGACGCGGAAGCCATCCTCGGCGCGCTACGCCGGGACTTCGACCTGACGCCCGACCCGACACCACGCGGGTCGGCCCCCGCGCAGCTGTGGCGGGTCGACGGCGGACCGGACACCGTCGGCGTGATCGCCTCGGTGTCAGAGGCCTTCTGCGGCGCTTGCGACCGCACGCGACTCACCGCCGACGGACAGGTCCGCAGCTGCCTCTTCTCCCAGGAGGAGACCGACTTGCGTCACCTGATGCGTCGCGGCGCCGACGACGACGCCGTCGAGGCGGCGTGGCGGGCGGCGATGTGGGCCAAGCCGGCCGGGCACGGGATCAACGAGCCCGGATTCGAACAGCCGGTGCGTCCGATGAGCGCCATCGGTGGCTGACCCGTGACGGGAGTTTCGCCCCCCACGATCGAGATCCACGTGCGGTACTTCGCGGCGGCCCGGGCGGCCGCGGGAGTCGAGGACGAGACGCTCTCCGTGGCGTCGGGGGCGACTGTCACCGATCTCCTCGCGACGCTGCGCACGCGAGGCCTGAAACTGGCGGTCGTACTCGACCGGTGCTCGTTCCTCTGTGACGGCATCGCGGTCCGCGACGTACGCAGGGCGCTCGAAACAAACCAAACCATCGATGTGTTACCGCCCTTCGCGGGCGGATGAGAGTGATTTGCGTCACATAACGAAACGGTCACACGGTGTCACACGCGCTGTTCACCGGATCATTTGCCTAGGTAAACGTTACGGCGGGCTGCCCTTTTAACGTTCTCACAAGATTTGCTGAGCACGGACGCGCCGACACCTGCCCAAGATGACGTAGCGGTATGTACCCGTTACGGTCCTATTCCAAGCCGCTCGACCCTAATCAGTGGCCCGCCATGCCCGTTACGCCTAGCTCCATCCGCTGGGCATGGTTCCAAAGACCTACCTCAGGGATGGAGGCGGGGGACCCACCGGTCCACCGATTAGAGAGACCAGGAATCGAACGTGATTCCTTGGGGTGAAGCCGAAGCCGTGAGGCCAAGGCCGGGCGACCTCTCAAGCCCGAACCCGACAGCTGACCTCGCAGGCGTTGACGAGAGGACCTTCTGTACTCATGAGTGGACGGCATCGCAAGACTCCAAGCTCGGCGGTAAGCGTCGCGAAAATCGCCTTCACGGGCGCCGTGATCGGTGGTGGCAGCATCGCCTTCGCCGCGCAGGCTGGCGCGGCGACCGACGGTGAGTGGGACAAGGTCGCCAGCTGCGAAGCCGGCGGCAACTGGGCCATCAACACGGGCAACGGATACCAGGGCGGTCTGCAGTTCTCCCCGGGCACCTGGTCTGGGCACGGTGGTGGCGAATATGCGCCCGCCGCACACCTCGCCAGCAAGGACGAGCAGATCGCCGTTGCCGAGCGCGTGCTGGCCACTCAGGGCCGCGGAGCCTGGCCCGTGTGCGGCCGCGGACTGTCCAGCTCGACCCCGCGCAACGTCCTCGCAGATGCCGCCCCGCTCGACAATCCCGACCTCGGCGGTAACGTCCCGCCGCCGCCGCTCGACGCCGCGCCGCTCGATGCACCGCTGCCTCCCCCGCTCGATGCACCGCTGCCTCCCCCGCCGCCCGTCGACGCCGTCCCCCTCGATGCACCCCTGCCTCCCCCGCCCGCCGATCCGATGCTCCCGCCTCCCGGCGACGTCGTGACGGTCGCGCTCGACGCACCCATGCCTCCGCCGCCTGCGGAGGACCCGATGCTCCCGCCGCCGGAGCTGGCAGCTGCACCGCTGGACGCACCCCTGCCTCCCCCGCCGGCCCCCGAGCTTCCCCCGGGACTCGGACCCCTGATGCTGCAGTCCGCCACCGAAGCGCCGGTGCCCGCGGTCGACGTCGCCGACTGGGACGTCGCCCCCGGCGGTGCCGCACCCGTCGATCAGCCGCAGGCATGGGCCCTGCACACGGGTGACCTCCCGCTCGACCCGGTGCTCCCGGTTCCGGCGCCCCCGCTGCCGGCTCCCGACGCCGCGGCACCCGCCGCGCTGGCAGCCCCCGCAACCGACCCCCTGGCTCCGGTCAACGACGTGAACGTCCCCGGTCCCGTCTTCGACGCGGCCAACCAGATGGTCACCGACGGCGTCGCGGCCCCGCCGAACGGCATCTCGCACCTCGCCAGCCCGGACGCGCTGCCCCCGGGTGCCACCTTGGACCCGAACGCGTCCGGCCCCGCCGACAGCCCCAACACGAGCTACCTCAAGGATCTGTGGCAAGCGGTCCAGAACCACGACATCAGTGGCAAGGAAGCTCTCATCGTCGGGTTGTCGCAGCGCGGCATGAATACGCCCATCCCCGCACAGGCTCCCGGTCCTAACGTGCCGATCACCCCCGGCAACGCGGCACCGCTGCCGCCGGCCCCGACCGATCCGGCACTGCTGGTGCCGGCTCCGGCGAACTAGGCCGAGCCCACCCATTCGTCGGAACCATCGGCGAACAGCTGGTGCTTCCACACTGGCAGCCGCGCCTTGACGGTGTCGACGAGCAGTGCGCACGTGTCGAACGCCGCCTTGCGGTGATCGGCGGCGACGGCGGCCACCAGGGCGGCGTCGCCGATGTCGAGGGTTCCGATGCGGTGGCTGACGGCGATCGCGCGCACCCCTTCGCAGTCGCGGGCGATCTCCGCCGCCACCTCGGCCAACGTCTGCTGCGCCGTGGGATGCGCGGAGTACTCGAGTCGCGTCACCGACTGACCGCCGTCGTGGTCGCGAACCATTCCCACGAAGCCGACGACGGCACCTGCGGCGCGGTGGAGGACTAGGGACTCGTGCTCGGCGAGGTCGATGGGCTGCTCGCTGAGTTCGGCACGCACAACGGTCGCGTTCATCGTTGGTGATCTCCTCCACGCAGTTGGTCCAGGGCGTGTTCCAGGACGTCGTCCAGGACGCCGAGCCCATCCTTGACGCCACCCGGCGAGCCAGGAAGGTTGACGATCAGCGTGCCATCCCGCACACCGCACACCCCGCGGGACAGGACCGAGGTGGGGACGTGCGGCAAACCGGAGCGCCGGATGGCATCGGCTAGGCCGGGGATCTGATAGTCGACGATCGAGGCCGTGGCGTCGGCGGTTCCGTCGGTCGGCGAGATGCCGGTGCCGCCCGAGGTCAGGATGAGGTCGACCTTCTCCTCGATCGCCGAGGACAGCGCCCGACTGACCGCAGGGCCGTCGGCCACCACGTCGGGCGGGGGCACGTCGTAGTTGCGCTGGGTCAGCCAGTCGACGATCACGGGGCCCGTGCGGTCCTCGTAGACGCCGCTGGCCGCGCGCGTCGACGCGATGATCACCCGGGCGGATCGGGTCATGCCCGTTGCCACGTCCCCGTCTTGCCGCCGTCCTTGCGGAGCACGGCGATGCCGTCGATGACCGCCGCGGGGTCGACGGCCTTCAGCATGTCGTAGAGCGTCAGGGCAGCGACGCTGACAGCGGTCAGCGCCTCCATCTCCACACCCGTGCGATCCGTCGTGCGGACGGTCGCCGTGATCGTGACATCCGTTGTGCCGATTGCGAATTCAACGTCGACGCCGGTCAAGGCGAGCTGGTGGCACAGCGGAATCAAGTCGCTGGTGCGCTTCGCGGCGAGGATGCCTGCCACCCGCGCGGTGGCCAGCGCATCACCCTTGGGGAGCCCGCCCGTCGCGATCAGCTCGACGACGTCGGCCCGGGTGCGCAGGATTCCCGTCGCGACGGCCGTCCGCCGAGTGGCGTCCTTGGCGGTCACGTCGACCATGTGCGCTGCGCCCGCGTCGTCAAGGTGCGAAAGTCGATCGGGGCGTGCCGTCACGACTACTTGTTGATGACGGTGACCGGGTGGGTGTAGGGCAGTTCCTCGGCGGGCAGCGGGAAGGTCAGGTCGCCGAACGGGGACAGCGCGCCGGTACGGTCGGCGGCCAGCTCGCTGACGGGGTGATCGTCATCGCCGCTGGCGGGCCAGCCGTTGTCGACGTAGTTCTTCTTCTGCGGTTTCTTGTCAGCCACGCTTGACATTGTGGCAGGCGCGGCGGGTGCTGGCGAGAGCGGCGCTGGCTAGGCTGGTACGCAATGTCCGAAACAGCCCCCGTCGTGCCGTTGGGCGCCTGGTTGGCCGAGCTGACCGACGCTCAGCTCGTACGTCTGCTGGAGCTGCGGCTGGACTTGACGCAACCGCCGCCGGGCTCGATCTCAGCGCTGGCGGCCAGGGCGCAGTCGCGGCAGTCGGTCAAGGCTGCGATGGACGGGCTCGACTTCCTGGAGCTCGGCGTGATGGACGCCCTGTTGGAGCTAAGGGCCGATGGTGGCGGTGTTCCGGTGGCGAAGCTACGCGCCCTGATCAGCGACCGGGCGACGGTCGCCGACGTGGACGCCGCCCTCGACGAACTCAAGGTTCGCGCCCTGGTCTGGGGGGACGAGGCGGTGCGGGTCGCGCCGGAAGCCGCGGCGGGACTGCCCTGGCACCCCGGCCAGGTCACCCTCGAGGCCGACCGGCCCGACGCCGAACACATCGCCGCACTCTTGGGCGAGGTCGACGAACCCCAGCGCGAACTGCTCGAGCGGCTGGTCGACGGGTCACCGATCGGACGGACCCGCGATGCCGCGACGGGCACTGCCGCCGACCGGCCCGTCCAGCGCCTGCTCGCCACGGGGTTGTTGCGTCAGGTCGACGAGGACACCGTCATCCTGCCGCGCCTCGTCGGGCAGGTGTTGCGCGGTGAATCACCGGGCCCCATCGCGCTTGCGCCGCCCGACGCCGCGGTGACGTCGACGTCGGTCTCCGACGTCGACGCGGCCGCCGCGGGGTCGGCGATGGACCTGCTCCGCGAGGTCGACCTCGTCCTGGAGACCTTGTCCAACGCGCCGATCCCCGAACTGCGCAGCGGTGGCCTCGGGATCCGCGAGCTCAAGCGCCTGACCAAGAACACCGGGGTCGACGAGAACCGGCTGGGCCTCATCCTCGAAGTCACCGTGGTCGCCGGGTTGATCGCGCCGGGCGTCCCCGAGCCCGATCCGCTGGACGGTGCCGGGTCCTACTGGGCGCCGACACTGGCCGCGGACCGGTTCATCGAATCCCCGACGGCGGTGCGCTGGCATCAACTCGCGTCCGCCTGGTTGGACCTGCCGTCGCGGCCCGGCCTCATCGGACAACGCGGGCCGGACGGCAAACCCTATGCCGCACTGTCGGATTCGCTGTTCTCCACGGCGGCGCCGCTGGATCGCCGACTGCTTTTGACGGTGCTCGCCGACCTGCCTCCCGGTTCCGGGGTGGACGCCACCAGCGCCTCGAACGCGATGACGTGGCGGCGGCCGCGCTGGGCGGCACGGCTTCAGCTCGACCCGGTCGCCGCCCTCCTTGCCGAGGCGCATGCCGTGGGCGTGATAGGCCGAGGAGCGATCGCCACCCCGAGCCGTCGGCTACTGGAGGGCGAGGCGGAGGACACCGTCGTCGCGGCGATGAACAAGGTGCTGCCCGCGCCGATCGACTACTTCCTACTGCAGGCCGACCTGACGGTCGTGGTGCCGGGACCGCTGGATCGTGGCCTGGCCGAGCAGCTGTCGGCGGTCGCCACGGTCGAGTCGGCTGGCGCGGCAATGGTGTACCGCATCAGTGAGCAGTCGATCCGTCGCGCTCTCGATACCGGCCGCACTGCTAGCGAACTTCACCAAATGTTCGCCCGACACTCCAAAACTCCTGTGCCGCAAGGCTTGAGCTACATGGTCGACGACGTCGCACGCCGCCACGGCCAGCTCCGGGTCGGCATGGCTGCCTCGTTCGTACGGTGCGAGGACCCCGCCCTGCTGGCGCAGGCTATCGCAGCGCCCACGTTGGAGAAGCTGGACGTGCGGGCGCTCGCGCCTACCGTCGCGGTGTCGATGTCGCCGATCAACGAGGTGCTCGCCGCATTGCGGACCGCGGGGTTCGCGCCGGCCGCCGAGGATTCGTCGGGGGCGGTCGTCGACATCCGGTCGCGCGGTGCGCGGGTGCCCACTCCTGGTCGTCGACGCGGTTTCCGGACCAACCAGGGACCGTCGCTGCAGACGCTGGGCGCCATCGTCGCGGTGCTGCGCAAGGTGGCCGCCACTCCGCACGACGGTGTTCGTCTCGACCCCGCCGCGGCGATGGCTCAACTGCATGGTGCGGCCCACCGTCAGGAATCCGTGGTGATCGGCTACGTCGACCCGGCGGGCGTCGCCACCCAACGCGTGGTCGCGCCCATCAACGTCCGCGGCGGTCAGCTCACCGCCTTCGATCCGGCCGCAGGCAGGGTCCGCGACTTCGCAATCCACCGCGTGACGTCGGTCGTCTCGGCGGACGAGGGATAATGGGTGCAATGACTGGGCAGCGAGAAGTGAATACATGACCGACGGCCCCCTGATCGTGCAGTCCGACAAGACGGTGCTGCTAGAGGTCGACCACGAACTGGCAGGCGAGGCGCGTGCGGCGATCGCCCCGTTCGCCGAACTCGAACGTGCGCCCGAACACATCCACACCTACCGCATCACCCCCCTGGCCCTGTGGAACGCCCGCGCGGCGGGCCATGACGCCGAGCAGGTGGTGGACGCGCTGGTTTCGTTCTCGCGCTACTCGGTGCCCCAACCGCTGCTGGTCGACATCGTCGACACGATGGCGCGCTACGGCCGCCTGCAGTTGGTGAAGAGCCCCGTGCACGGACTGGTACTGGTGAGCCTGGACCGTGCGGTGCTCGAAGAGGTTATGCGCAACAAGAAGATTGCGCCGATGCTGGGCGCTCGCCTCGATGACGACACCATCATCGTGCATGCCAGCGAGCGTGGCCACATCAAGCAGATGCTTCTCAAGATCGGTTGGCCCGCAGAGGATCTGGCCGGCTACGTCGACGGTGAGGCCCACCCCATCGCCCTGGCGCAGGACGGCTGGGTGCTGCGCGACTACCAGGAGATGGCCGCCGACTCGTTCTGGGCCGGCGGGTCGGGCGTGGTCGTGTTGCCCTGCGGGGCGGGCAAGACCATCGTCGGCGCCGCAGCGATGGCCAAGGCGGGTGCGACGACGCTGATCCTGGTCACCAACACCGTGGCTGGCAGACAGTGGAAGCGTGAGCTCATCGCCCGCACGTCGCTCACCGAAGAAGAGATCGGCGAGTACTCCGGGGAGCGCAAGGAAGTCCGGCCGGTCACGATCGCGACCTATCAGGTGATTACGCGGCGCACCAAGGGGGAGTACAAGCATCTGGAGCTGTTCGACAGCCGCGACTGGGGGCTGATCATCTACGACGAGGTGCACCTGTTGCCCGCGCCCGTGTTCCGGATGACTGCTGACCTTCAGTCCCGCCGCCGGCTCGGGTTGACGGCGACCCTCATCCGCGAGGACGGCCGCGAGGGTGACGTGTTCAGCCTGATCGGGCCCAAGCGCTATGACGCGCCCTGGAAGGACATCGAGGCGCAGGGCTGGATCGCCCCCGCCGAGTGCATCGAGGTGCGCGTCACGATGACCGAGAACGAGCGGATGATCTACGCGACGGCGGAACCCGAGGAACGCTACAAACTGTGTTCGACGGCGCACACCAAGGTGGCGGTGGTGAAGTCGATTCTGGCGCGTCATCCCGGCGAGCCGACGCTCGTCATCGGCGCCTACCTCGACCAGCTGGACGAATTGGGGCGGGAGCTCGACGCGCCCGTGATCCAGGGATCGACGAAGACCGCGGAACGCGAGACCCTGTTCCAAGCCTTCCGCACCGGTGAGATCCGGACACTCGTGGTGTCGAAGGTCGCCAACTTCTCCATCGACCTTCCCGAAGCCAGTGTCGCCGTTCAAGTTTCGGGAACGTTCGGCTCGCGTCAAGAAGAGGCACAGCGCCTGGGCAGGCTCCTTCGCCCCAAGGCCGACGGTGGCGGAGCGGTCTTCTACTCGGTGGTGTCACGCGACAGCCTCGATGCCGAATACGCCGCACACCGGCAGCGGTTCCTCGCCGAGCAGGGCTATGGCTACGTCATCAAGGACGCCGACGACCTGCTGGGCCCGGCGATCTGACGCGACGACGACGGGTGCTGCCCAATCTCACCGGCGCCGGGTTGGGCCATGACGACACTCGAGACGATCGCGTATGTGAATGAGCCTTTGGGCCACGGATCGTCTCAGTCATGCGGCATTGAATCGAACCATGACCACCAACACGACTCTCGTCATCGGCAGCACCGGTAAGACGGGCAAGCGGATCGCCGCGCGCCTCAGTGGACTCGGCGTCGACGTCCGACATGGATCTCGTTCGTCGATTCCGCCCTTCGACTGGCAACAGCCGGGGACCTGGCCGCAGGCCCTCGACGGGGTGCGCGCCGCCTACGTCGCCTACAGCCCCGACCTGGCCGCGCCGGGTTCGGTCGCCGCGATCGGCGAACTCGTCTCGCTCGCTCGTGCCTTCGGGGTCCGGCGGCTGGTCCTGTTGTCCGGCCGAGGCGAGGCGGAGGCCGCACGCGCCGAGGACGTCGTGCGGGCGTCCGGTCTGGAGTGGACGATCATCCGCGCCACCTGGTTTTCGCAGAACTTCAGCGAGGGCAACTTCGCCGCGGACGTCGTCTCCGGCACCGTCGCCCTTCCCGTCGGCGACGTCCTCGAACCCTTCGTCGACGCCGACGACATCGCTGCCGTGGCGGTGGCGGCACTGACCGAGGTCCGCCACGTCGGCCAGACCTATGAGCTGACCGGGCCCCGCCTGCTCACCTTCGCGGGGGCAGTCGCCGAGATCTCCGAAGTCACGGGCCGGGACGTGCGATTCAGCCCGGTGTCGATGGACGACTATGCGGGTCTGTTGGCCGAAAACCAGGTTCCGCACGAGGTCATCGACCTGTTGCGGTACCTCTTCACCACCGTGCTGGACGGTCGCAATTCATCGCTCACCGACGGCGTGCGGCGGGCGCTTGGTCGGGAACCGAGAGACTTCCGAGACTTCGCCCGCGATGCGGCGGCCCGCGGAGCATGGCCTCAGCTGAACGCCGGGATGACCTCGCGCTCGAACAACTCGATGTCGGAACGGTCGTAAGCGGCCTCGGGGAAGTACATGATGGCGTACTCACACCCCAGGTCGCGCAGCCGGCTCAGTCGCTCGATGACCTGATCGGGCGTGCCGGTAGCGGAGTCGGGGGACGTGGCACTCGCCAGCATCGCTTCCACCGCTTGAGGATTCACCTTTTCGGCCTGCCTCGCCCGGATTCGCTCGACCCGCTCCGATACCTCCGTGTCCGACGAGCCGACTATCGCGTTGAAGTTCGCCGACCGCACGATGGCGCCATAGTCGGTGCCGACGTCGGCACAATGTCCCTCCAACACCTTGGACTTGTGCTCGAAGCCCTCGGGTTCGGCGGTGAAGTTGGTGTACTGCGCGTACTTCGCCGCGATCTTCAGCGTCACCTTCTCGCCACCGCCGGCGATCCACAACGGAATACCGTTCTCCTGCAATGGCTTCGGTGCAACAATCGCGCCATCGACCTGATAGTGCTTGCCGTCGAAGCTCACCCTGCCACTACGCCACGCATCCCGCATGATCTGCACACCTTCGTCGAGGCGGGCCAACCGCACGCCAGCCGACGGAAACCCGTAGCCGTAGGCGCGCCACTCGTGTTCATACCAACCACCGCCGATACCCATCTGCACGCGCCCACCGGAGATGATGTCCACCGTCGCAGCGATCTTCGCAAGATACGCCGGATTGCGATAGCTCATTGCCGTGCACATCTGGCCGAGTTCGATGCGCGTCGTCGTCGCCGCATACGCCGCCATCAACGACCACGCTTCATGAGTCGCCTCGTCGGTTGGCATCGGCACCGTGTGGAAGTGGTCGTACACCCAGAGCGAATCCCACACGCCGCGATCGGCATGCACTGCGAGATCGCGCATCACCTCCCAGTGCCGTTCGACGGGAATGTCCACCAGATCGAGTCGCCAACCCTGCGGGATGAAGAGTCCGAAGCGCATGCTCCGACTCTAGGCGAACGCATGCTGTCTTCTGGTCCGACTTCGCCGTACTGTCAACGGTGGTGCAAGTGGCCGCAGTCGGGCGGAACAACTCACCCGGACAGGTGAGGTGGTGGTGTTCGGCATGGACATCACCGATCCGCAGGGCACTCGCGCCCGCTTCCTCACCGCGGTCAACCGGCTCGAAGCCGCGGGGGGCTCGCCGGCACAGCTGTGTGCGGCGTGCGTGAGGACCCTTCCCGTGCAGCGGGCCTCGATCGCCGTCCACGTCGACGGCTCCGGCCTCGAGGTCATGTGCGCCAGCGATGGCGTGGCCGAGCGGATCGAGTGGACACAGATCACCCTCGGCGAAGGCCCGGGCGTGGATGCGGTCGCCGCCGGTGGACCGATGATGGTGGCCGATCTCGCCGAATCCCCTGGGCGCTGGCCCACCTTCGCTGCCGAGGCCATTGGCTGCGGGGTCCGCGCGATGTATGCGCTGCCGTTGGAGGTCGGCGCGATTCGCGTGGGCGTTCTCACCCTCTATCGCGACACCCCTGGCGCATTGAGCACCAAAGAGTTCGCCGACGCCGTGGCGGTTGCCGATCTGGTGACCGCAATCCTGTTGACGGTGGGGCGCTCCGGACGAATCACCGAATCGCTCGGGCCATGGTGGGATCAACCGCTGAGTACCCGCGAAGTGCATCAGGCGACCGGCATGATCGTGGCCCAACTCGGCGTCACCGCTCATGAGGCCTACCTGCGGATGCAGGGGTTCTCGTACGCGCGTGGGCTGACGCTGAGCGAAGCTGCACACGCCGTCGTCGATCGCCGATTGCGATTCGACCGCGATTCCGACGTCGACCCCGAAGAAGTGGCAGATCGATTGTGATAGCGCAATGGAGAGAGTGGCCGAAGGGGCCCGGAGGGAAGGAAATGCGATGGATCGCTATGAGCGGCTAGCAACCGCGTTCGTGAGTTTGGCGGACACGCTGGTTGCGGACTACGACGTGATCGAGCTGGCCCAGCAGCTCATCGACAGCACCATGTTGCTCTTGCCGATCGCCGCGGCAGGCATCCTGCTCGGTGACGCCAATGGTGACCTGCACGTCTTCGCATCGAGCAGTGAGGAGAGCAGACTCCTGGAACTCCTCCAGGTCGAGGCCGACGTCGGCCCGTGCCTCGAGGCGTACCGCACCGCGCGGCCGATGCTCGTCGAGGACCTCGCCGCCCATTCGGCACGGTGGCCGGCCTTCGCCCATCGCGCCGCGGTGTACGACTTCCGATCGGTGATGGCGTTGCCCCTTCGGTTGCGTTCCGAGCGAGTAGGCGCGTTGAACTTATTTCGGTCAGAAACCGGACCAATGACCGCGGCCGACGTAGCGGTGGGTCAGGCCCTGGCCGATGTCGCGACGATCGGGATTCTGCATCAACGAGTCCTGACCAGATCGGAGCTGGTCAACCAGCAACTGCAAACGGCGTTGAATACGCGGCTGGTCATCGAGCAGGCCAAGGGCGTGCTCGCCGAACGCGGCAACGTCGACATGGACCGCGCCTTCAACGTACTTCGAGGGCACGCCCGCAATACCAACCGTCGTCTCGCCGAGCTCGCCCGCGAAGTGGTCGACGGAGCCGACACCACCGAGATACTCGGCACGTAGCTCAACCGCAAACCTCAACCATTTGCCCGGCGGGTCGCGGAGACCCATGCCATAATCGACGACGACGCTTCCCCAGTCCCCGGTGGCTCGAAGTCCAACCGCATCTTCGGTTGACTCGCCAACCCGACAAGGACCGCTGGGAGGTCGAACTCTCCAAGGACGATGTCCATAACACCAATTCCGTTGCGCGACAGCAGCGTGCCACCGACCGGCGAAGAGGGGATCGACCCGGCCGTTCTGGGATGACTGTGCTCAGTGAACTGGGCGGTTTGACGGTGCTCGAGTACCGGCAGATCTTCGACAGCGGACCCGACGGTGCGTGCCCGATGGCGATCATCCGCGCGCACGCCCACCTCGTCGTCGAGCTCATTCATCTCGACGGCTCGATCGTGCGGGCCAAGGTCGGCCAAGCCTTCGTGCTGGGAGCCCTGGATCCTCACGGCGCCGGCTTCCCGCAAGGCCCGCCTCATCGAGGCGAACGGCTTCTTCTCGTTGATGGTCGAACGGGTCGAACCGACGACCGCTACGTCGCCGTCGACGGCGCCGTGGCCAGCATCGAGCCGGGCACCGACGCCCATCTCGAGGAAATCACCCGTCGTTA